>CANBRM010000135.1 GCA_947371915.1 Comamonadaceae bacterium
CTGTTTGCCGACATCACGGTGCAGCTGTCACACCATTTAAAAAGCGCCACTCACCAAATGAGTGAGTGACACGCGCCAATCGCGTGCGTCACTTCTGAAAGCACCAACTTGGCGCAACAAACCCCGCCGTAAAGCGCCAGAACACTGGCCCAGCACTTGCTATGTCTTAGACGTAACTACTTTTCAAGGTGCTGACATGAATGAATTCTTTTCGCCCTACGACGCAGACCGGCCTTTGATGATGAAGTGCGGCTGCGGTCGCGATCACACAGTGGCAGAGCACACCAAGGAGCTGAATGCGCAACAAGCCATTCAGGTGCTCAAAGAGCGCAGCTTGACCGACGAGTTCGAGGTTTACAGCAATGAGTTTGTCGAAGCCTCGCTGATCAAGTCGCTGTTCCCACAGGATGCCGTGCGTCGCAACTTCTTGCGTGCGGTCGGCAAAGGCACAGCCATGGCAGCCATTGCCAGCGTGCTGCCCGTGGCGAGCTTGCAAGCCATGGCGCAAGACAAGGGCACCTTAGAAAAACGCGATTTGAAAATTGGTTTCATCCCAATCACCTGCGCCACACCGCTCATCATGGCCCACCCTTTGGGCTTTTATAAGCAGCAAGGCTTGAACGTCGAGGTGACCAAAACTGCGGGCTGGGCCTTGATTCGCGACAAGATGATCAACAAAGAGTTTGACGCCACCCACTTTTTGTCGCCCATGCCACTCGCCATCAGCATGGGGCTGGGCTCCACCGCCACACCGATGAACGTGGCCACCATTCAAAACGTGAACGGCCAAGCCATCACGCTGGCACTGAAACACAAAAACAACCGCGATCCAAAAAATTGGAAAGGGTTCAAACTGGCCGTGCCGTTTGATTACTCCATGCACAACCTGTTGCTGCGCTATTACTTGGCAGAAGCAGGCTTGAACCCCGACACCGATGTGCAAATTCGCGTCGTTCCGCCTGCCGAAATGGTGGCCAACTTACGCGCGGGCAACATTGACGGTTTCTTAGGCCCCGATCCGTTCAACCAACGTGCCGTCTACGAAGAAGCCGGCTTCATCCACCTGCTCACCAAAGACCTGTGGGACGGCCACCCCTGCTGTGCCTTTGGCACCAGCACCGAGTTCATCGAAAAGAACCCCAACACCTTTGCCGCCCTGTACCGCGCCGTGCTGACCTCTGCGGCCATGGCCCGCAAAGCAGAAAACCGCGAACTGATCGCCAAAGTGATCGCACCACAAGCCTATTTGAACCAACCCGAGGCCGTGCTCAACCAAGTGCTGACGGGCAAGTTTGCAGACGGTCTGGGCAACATTCAAAACGTGCCCAACCGTGCCGACTTCGACCCCATGCCTTGGCAAAGCATGGGCGTGTGGATGCTCACGCAAATGCAACGTTGGGGCTACATCAAGGGCGAGGTCAACTACAAGCAGATCGCCGAAAAAGTGTTCATGCTGACCGACGCCAAAAAACGCATGAAGGAGCTGGACCAAAAAGTGCCCGACGGTGCCTATCCCAAGTTCAAGATCATGGGCCGTGAGTTCGATGCGGCCAAAGCGGCCGAATACGCCAAGAGTTTCCCCATCCACAAGGTGAGCTGACATGGCCTTCAAAGCTTCATTGAACTTCCGAGCGGGCGTGGTCTCGGCCTGCATTTTTTTGAGCATTTTGGGCCTGTGGCACTTAGCTACCAGCTCTGGGAGTGCGTCCCTGGCAGCGGCCACCCAGCAAACGGCAGAACAGCTGGAATACGCCAAGATGATGGGCAAGGACACAGCCGCCACCAAAAGCTCAGGTTTTCCAACCTTGGCGCAAATGGGTGAGACCGCGTGGGGCCATGTGTCCAACCCGTTTTACGACAACGGTCCGAACGACAAAGGCATCGCCATTCAAATCGGGCACTCCTTGCTGCGCGTTGGGCTGGGCTTTGGTTTGGCCTGTTTGGTGGCGATTCCCTTGGGCTTTGTGATTGGCATGTCGCCCCTGCTGCGCAAGGCGTTTGACCCCTTCATCCAAGTGCTCAAACCCATCTCCCCATTGGCGTGGATGCCCTTGGCGCTCTACACCATCAAAGACTCCACCACCTCGGGCATTTTTGTGATCTTCATCTGCTCACTCTGGCCCATGCTGACCAACACCGCCTTTGGCGTGGCCAGCGTGAAACGCGAGTGGCTCAACGTGGCCCTCACCTTGGAGGTGAACCCCTTGCGCAAAGCATTCTTGGTGATCTTGCCCGCCGCCGCTCCGACCATCTTGACGGGCATGCGCATCAGCATGGGCATCGCATGGCTGGTCATCGTCGCGGCAGAAATGCTGGTGGGCGGCACAGGCATTGGCTACTTTGTGTGGAACGAATGGAACAACCTGTCGCTGACCAATGTGATTTTTGCCATCTTGGTGATTGGTGTGGTGGGCATGCTTTTGGACCTGGCGTTTGGCCAACTGCAGAAGGCGGTGACCTATGTTGAATAACACCACCTCAGCGGGCAAATTCTTGCAAATCGAACGCTTGGGCAAGGCCTATGCGCTGGACCGCCCTGTGTTTGCCGATGTGTCGTTCAGCCTTGACCAAGGTGAGTTCGTGTGCATCATCGGCCACTCGGGTTGCGGCAAAACCACCATCTTGAACGTGTTGGCCGGACTTGATCAAGCCAGCGCAGGCCATGTGTTCATGGACGGGCGCGTGGTCGAGGGCCCCAGCCTCGACCGTGGTGTGGTGTTCCAAGGCCACGCCTTGATGCCTTGGCTGACGGTGCGTCAAAACATCGCCTTTGCCGTGCGCTCCAAATGGCCCGACAAGTCGACGGCTGCCGTCAATGCGCATGTGGAAAAGTTTGTCGATTTGGTGGGCCTGATGCACGCCATCGACAAAAAGCCCTCGGCACTGTCTGGCGGCATGAAGCAACGTGTGGGCATTGCGCGCGCCTTTGCCATTGAGCCCAAGATGCTGCTGTTGGACGAGCCCTTTGGTGCCTTGGACGCGCTGACACGCGGCACCATCCAAGACGAATTGATGGGCATCGTGCGCGACACACGCCAAACCGTCTTCATGATCACCCACGATGTGGACGAAGCCATTCTGCTGGCCGATCGCATTTTGCTCATGAGCAACGGTGCCGACACGCCTGAGGGCTACAAACCCGGCGGCATTGCCGAGGTCGTGGTCAACCCCCTGCCGCGTTGGCGCACCCGCGCAGAACTGCACCACATCGATGGTTATTACCCGCTGCGCAACCACATCGTCGACTTTTTAATCAGCCGTGCCAAAGCACATTAACTTTTCAGCAACTTCAGGAGAACAACCCATGAACCGCAACGACGTGACCGAAAAAATCATTGGCACCAAAGTGTCCAAAGGCATCAAGTGGGAAGACGTGGCCAAAAAAGTAGGCCTGTCCAAAGAATGGACCACCGCCGCCTGCTTGGGCCAAATGACCTTGGATGAAAAACAAGCCAAAGTGATTGGCAAGATCTTTGGCCTCAATGCCGAAGAACAAAAGTGGCTGCAAGTGGTGCCCTACAAAGGCTCGCTGCCCACCCCCGTGCCCACCGACCCCTTGATTTACCGCTGGTACGAAATCGTCAGCGTGTACGGCACCACCATCAAAGAGCTGATTCACGAAGAATTCGGCGACGGCATCATGAGCGCCATCGACTTCTCCATGGACATCGTGCGCCAACCCGACCCCAAGGGCGACCGCGTGAATGTGGTGTTGTCGGGCAAGTTCTTGCCTTACAAGCAGTATTGAGCCATCAACGCATCGCATGAAAAAAGGGGCTGACACCCACCGGTGTCAGCCCCTTTGTACAAAAAATCAACTAAGCAACGATAACCACTGCGGTAGACAGACAGAATGCAAGTCAAAACGATTCACGATCTGAAGGCGTGCTTGGCAGCGCATCACTGTGAAATTCTTCGGTTGAGCTAGGACCTCACATACCCGCGTGACTAAGCCATCCACATCAAAAAAATCAAATAACAGCCCGTGCTGTTTATCCTCGATGACCTCGGCGACCGGTGCGGTGTTCGATGCCACCAGGGCACAACCCGCCGACATCGCCTCCAACAAAGACCAAGAGAGCACGAAGGGATACGTCAGGTAGACATGCACGGCTGACACCTGAAGCACCTTCACATAGCTGCTGTACGGCAATTTGCCGAGAAAGTGCACGCGGCTCCAGTCCACATCATCTTGAATTTCTTGGCTATAGCGTGCGCGATAACTTTGCCCTGCGGGCAAGCGCCGCCCATAACTCACCTCATCGCCGCCCACCACCAACACCTGCGCGTTGGGCCGCTCAGCCAGCAGTTTCGGCAAGCTGCGCATGAACACATGAAAACCACGGTATGGCTCTAAATTACGCGCAACATAGGTGATGATTTCTTGCCCAGCTCTGAACACCTGTGAGCCCACTTGGAACGTGGCATTGGGGTTGGGGCAAACCGTGGCCGTGTCTACCCCTTCGTGCAACACCTCAATCTTGTTAGCAAATTCTGGCGGGTACTGATGCCGCTGCCACCCAGTGGGCGACACACCCACATCACAGGCTTGCAACGCATGCAGCTGCGCACTGTTGCGAATACGCAGCTTGAGCAGGTCATCGAAACTTGACGCGAACTCCGGGTCAAAGTTGACGTCGGAGCCCACACTTCGGTAATAAAACTCAAAGTACTGGATGTGTTTGGCCTGCGGAAACACATCGCGTAGAAACAAAGCTTCGCCCCAGCCAGGGTGAGCCACCACCACATCCGGCTCAAAGCCTTGTTGCTTCAAATCCAACACGGTACGAGCCACGTCTTGCCCACGGCGAATTTGCGCTTCAAAACCCACCACGTAGTGGTGGGTGTTTTGTGACAACTGTTTTAGCGCTTGGTAGGCATGCAACTCAATGTGGGGGTGCACCACGGTCCGCCCCTTGATGCTGACCGCGTCCCCCACACACACCACGCGGTGCTCGGGTTGGCTGGCCAAGGCACGCACCACATGAAGAAACTGCCCAGGAAAATTCTGGTGAACAAACAGGTAATTCATGAGCGGCCTAGCGCCCGATCAAAAGCGCAACAACACAGGCCCTTGGGATGACAACAACGTAAACACAGCTTGGCTGTCTTTGTTGATGTAGGCCATGCCGTTGTAGGTCACTGTGCTGGACACGCCCGGACACGTCTCGACCACCTGGGCATTCACCACCGCCTTGGCTTCGCTGCGCAAAGTCAATTGGCCGGTGTAGCTGCAACCTGTGGTCACGCTTGAACCGGTGAGTGCGCCCGTGGAAGAAAAAGTCCAAGCCATGGTGCGGCCCGAGTTTACGCCGCTCCAGGTTTTGGCAAAACTGCCCAATGTGGCCGCCGTGGCGAACACATTGGCATTGGCCGCCGTGAATTCATAAGCCTCACGCTTGGAACCCGTCAAAGAGCCTTTGAGTTTGGAGCTGTCCAAACTGGCGGTCATGGCCACTGGGGCTGTGGTGGTGGTGCCCACCGTGTAACCCAGCCCTGTGCCGCTCAACATGCCGCCGTTGACTGCCAGCGTGGTTTTGACCACGCGAGGCACCGTGCCATTGACCACCACCCACGCTGTCCCATCACCCAACACCACCGCACCCGCGGTCAAGTCCCCAAACGTGCCTTCCCAAAAGCCCACCATGTCGCTGATTTTGGCCAGCGTGGTGGAAGCCGCTTTCTTTTGCTCGGTCAGCACCGCATCAATGTTGGCGGTATCGGCCAAGGCCACAGG
>CANBRM010000136.1 GCA_947371915.1 Comamonadaceae bacterium
ACGCTCGTTTAACGCACGCGACACAAGCCGTGCACCGCGCTGATGCATGGCCTTTGCCTCAGCACCTGTCCGAATGAACGCCCCATCTACACGGGGCAGAGCTGTGGAGGCTCACCATGACCGAAAACGAATTCAAAACATTGGCCCAGCAGGGCTACAACCGCATCCCCTTGGTGGCACAAGCGTTTGCCGACCTCGAAACCCCTTTGTCGCTTTATCTGAAGCTGGCGCATGTCCAAAACCATGGCAAGCACAGCTTTTTGCTGGAGTCTGTGGTCGGCGGTGAGCGCTTTGGGCGTTACAGCTTCATTGGCTTGCCCGCTCGGACTCTGCTGCGCGCCAGTGGCTTTGGTGAAGCCGCGAAGACGGAGGTGGTGACCGATGGCGTGGTGGTCGAGACCACAGCGGGCAATCCGCTGGACTTCGTGGCGGCTTACCAAAAGCGTTTCAAAGTGGCGTTGCTCGAGGGCATGCCCCGCTTTTGTGGCGGCTTGGCGGGCTATTTTGGCTACGACACCGTGCGTCACATTGAAAAGAAGCTCGTTCATTCTTGCCCGCCCGATGACTTGGGCATGCCAGACATCTTATTGCTGCAAACCGAAGAGTTGGCGGTGATTGACAACCTGTCGGGCAAGTTGTCCATCATTGTTTATGCCGATCCCGCGCAACCAGATGCTTACGCACAGGCGCAAACGCGTTTGGCCGAGCTCAAACTGCGTTTGAAAGCGCCTGCGCTAGCGCCCTCTATTGCCCCTTGCGCCAGCCACCCCGCCGAGCCCAGCTTTGCCAAAGACGACTATTTAGCGGCTGTTTTGCGTGCCAAAGATTTGATTGCCGCAGGCGACTTCATGCAGGTGCAAGTGGGCCAGCGCATTCACAAGAAGTTCACGGCCAGTCCGTTGTCTTTGTACCGTGCCTTGCGTTCGCTGAACCCTAGTCCGTACATGTACTACTACAACCTCGGTGACGCCCATGTGGTGGGTGCGTCGCCCGAGATTTTGGTGCGCCAAGAGTCCACGCCCGAGGGCCAAAAAGTCACCATCCGTCCATTGGCAGGCACGCGACCACGCGGTGCAACGCCTGAAGCGGACAAAGCCGCTGAAGTTGAGTTGATCAACGACCCCAAAGAGCGCGCAGAACACGTCATGTTGATTGACCTCGCGCGCAACGACATTGGCCGCATTGCCAAGATTGGCAGCGTCAAAGTGACCGAGGCGTTTGTGGTGGAGCGTTACAGCCATGTGATGCACATCGTGAGCAACGTGGAAGGCTTGTTGCTTGACGGCGCAGATGGCCAGCCACTCACCAGCATGGATGTGCTCAAGGCCACGTTCCCTGCAGGCACCCTGACGGGCGCGCCCAAGGTGCATGCGATGGAATTGATTGACCAACTCGAGCCCACCAAGCGCGGTTTGTACGGCGGCGCGTGTGGTTACTTGAGTTTTGCGGGAGATATGGATGTGGCGATTGCCATTCGCACGGGCATCATCAAAAACGACACCTTGTACGTGCAAGCTGCGGCCGGTGTGGTGGCTGATTCTGTGCCTGAGCTCGAGTGGAGAGAGACCGAGCACAAAGCGCGCGCCCTGTTGCGCGCCAGCGAGTTGGTGGAAGAAGGCTTGGAGTAAACATCATGAAAAAAATCAAACTTCTCATGGTCGACAACTACGACAGCTTCACTTTCAACATCGTTCAATATTTTGGTGAATTGGGCGCGGAGGTCGAGGTGTTTCGCAACGACGAAATCACGCTCGAAGGCATTGCCGCGCGTAGGCCGGATCGCTTGGTGATTTCCCCTGGCCCGTGCTCACCCGCTGAGGCGGGTATTTCGGTGGCAGCCATTCAACACTTTGCGGGCAAGCTGCCTATCTTGGGTGTGTGTTTGGGGCATCAAAGCATTGGTGCCGCATTTGGCGGAAAGATCATTCGCGCACAAGCGTTGATGCACGGCAAAACCAGCGTGATCACCACCACGCAAGAAGGGGTGTTTGCCGGTTTGCCTGAGAAATTCACGGTGAACCGTTACCACTCACTGGCGATTGAGCGCAGCGGTTGCCCATCGTGTTTGAAGCCCACGGCGTGGACGGATGACGGCGAAATCATGGGTGTGCGGCACACCGAGCTCGACATTCAAGGGGTGCAGTTTCACCCTGAATCTATCCTCACGGAGCACGGTCACGCCATGCTCAAGAACTTTTTGTAAAGGCGCGTCATGACAGCCACCCATGCCATTACCCCCCAAGAAGCGCTGCAACGCGTGATTGAGCACCGTGAGATTTTTCACGACGAAATGCTGCACATCATGCGGCTCATCATGGCGGGCGAAATGTCGCCGGTATTGATGTCCGCGTTCATCACCGCATTGCGCGTGAAGAAAGAAACGATCGGCGAAATTACCGCTGCCGCACAGGTGATGCGCGAGTTTTCAACCAAGGTGGAGGTCGCCGATCGACGTCACTTGGTGGACATCGTGGGCACGGGTGGTGATGGCTCGCACACGTTCAATATTTCGACGTGTTCCATGTTTGTGGCCTCGGCCGCTGGCGCGAAAGTCAGCAAGCATGGCAGCCGAAGCGTGAGCAGTAAAAGTGGCAGCGCGGATGTGTTGGAAAGCTTGGGGGTCAACATCAATCTCACGCCTGCACACATTGCGCAGTGCATCGCGCAGGTCGGTATTGGTTTCATGTTTGCACCCAACCATCACCCCGCGATGAAAAATGTGGCGCCTGTTCGCAAAGAGCTGGGTGTGCGCACCATCTTCAATATTTTGGGGCCGTTGACCAACCCCGCTGGTGCGCCCAATATATTGATGGGCGTGTTTCACCCCGATCTGGTGGGCATCCAAGTGCGTGCTTTGGAGCGCTTAGGCGCTGAACATGCCTTGGTGGTGTATGGCCGTGATGGCTTGGATGAGGTGTCCTTGGGCGCGTCGACTTTGGTGGGCGAACTCAAAGATGGCCAAGTGCGCGAATACGAAATTCACCCCGAAGACTTTGGCTTTGCCATGAGCAGCAACCGTGCCTTGCGTGTGGAAACACCGGAGCAATCGCGCGCCATGTTGCTGGGCGTGCTGGACAACCAAGCCGGCCCTGCGCGTGACATTGTGGTGCTCAATGCGGGCGTGGCTTTGTATGCGGCCAATGTGGCGGACAGCATTGAGGCTGGCATTGCGCGTGCGCGTGAGGCTTTGGCTTCGGGTGCCGCCAAAGCCAAACTTGACCATTTGATGGCAACAGCAAACCAACTCGCTGCAGCATAAATTTGCGCGTCGGCGCTAGAAAGAAAAATATGTCGGACATCCTGAACAAAATTGTTGCGGTCAAACACCAAGAGGTGGCTGCGGCGCTCAAGCGCAAGTCTTTGCAAGCCATGCGTGCTGATGCCGAGAGTCGCGTGCTGACCCGCGACTTTGTTGGCGCTATGCGCGCCAAGATCGCAGCCGGTTTGCCTGCGGTGATTGCTGAGATCAAAAAAGCCAGTCCGTCCAAAGGTGTGATTCGTGAAGACTTCATTCCTGCCGACATTGCGCAAAGTTATGCCGAACACGGCGCAGCTTGTTTGTCGGTGTTGACCGACAACGACTTCTTCCAAGGCAGCGTGGACTATTTGAAGCAAGCACGTGCCTCTTGTGATTTGCCAGTGTTGCGCAAAGACTTCATGGTTGACCCTTACCAAATCTATGAAGCGCGCGTGATGGGGGCCGATGGCATTTTGCTGATTGCCGCCTGTTTGGACGATGCGCAAATGGCGGAGTTCGAAGCGATCGCGCGCAGTCTCGACATGGCGGTGTTGGTGGAGGTGCACGATGCGCCAGAGTTACAACGTGCCTTGAAGTTGAAAACACCGCTGATCGGTATCAACAACCGAAATCTGCGCACCTTTGACGTCTCGTTGGACACGACGCTCGGCATGTTGGCCGATGTGCCCGCAGACCGATTGCTGGTGACCGAGAGCGGTATCGTGCAACGCAGTGATGTGCAAACCATGCGCGACGCGAAAGTGCATGCATTTTTGGTGGGTGAGGCGTTCATGCGTGCGCCCGATCCAGGCGTGGCGTTGGCGCAATTGTTTGCAGCCTAAGTGTGTGATTGCCGGGTATGACCCGCGATTTGTTTGGCGAGGCGTTGGAGGCAGGCTCGTCGTTTAGCGTTGGTCCGCATCTCACGGCCTGGTCGCCAGAGTCGTGGCCCGTCCATGACGACTGGCAGCCTACGCTGAGGATGTTTTGGCGAAGTGCTGAGGGCCAGTCTTTGGCGGCATTTGTCAAAGATCGGCTGGCAGCGGGGGCGATTGTTTACCCACAGCACCCACTTTGGGCGTTGATGTTGACGCCACTGGCCAGTGTGCGCGTGGTGATTCTTGGGCAAGATCCGTATCACGGGCCGTATCAGGCGCAGGGACTGTCGTTCTCCGTTGCGCCAGGCGTCAAAGTGCCGCCTTCACTTCGTAATATCTTCAAAGAATTGCAACGAGATGTGGGATTGCAACCGCCACAAAGTGGCTCCCTCGAAGCGTGGGCTAAGCGCGGGGTGTTGTTGCTCAACACCTGTTTGACGGTTGAGCAAGGTCAGCCTGCCAGGCATGCCAAACGAGGGTGGGAATCTTTGACGGATGCGTTATTGGCTCAAGTGGCGCGAACATCGCCAGCATGTGTTTACATGTTGTGGGGTGCGCATGCGCAAACTAAGGCGCCCATGATCGAGATCACTACGCGGAGCAATGATTCGAAGCGTTGCGACGGCGATGAGGCGTCGCCGTCTAAGCGTGAAGCTTTGGTGTTGCTGGCCAACCATCCATCGCCCTTGTCTGCATTGCGACCACCACAGCCGTTCATCGGTTGTGGGCACTTTTCTACGGCGTCCGAGTGGTTGGCGCGGTATGGTCAAAACATATCTTGGGCTTTATGAGCGAAATTTATTCGAAATATGGCTTTGTCGATTGAACTCTGGTATAGTTCGAGGTTCGCCGGAGGGGTGCCCGAGTGGCTAAAGGGGGCAGACTGTAAATCTGTTGGCTTACGCCTACACTGGTTCGAATCCAGTCCCCTCCACCAGCGAAAACAACAAGCGTTGCCTAGGTGATCCTGCAGCTGCTGAGACCAGTTTTTTGGTCAGATGCGGGAGTAGTTCAATGGTAGAACCCTAGCCTTCCAAGCTAATGACGCGGGTTCGATTCCCGTCTCCCGCTCCAATTGTTGTTTTTGTTGGATTGATTGGCGATCAGAGTTTTTGCCCTTGTGGCTCAGTGGTAGAGCACTCCCTTGGTAAGGGAGAGGTCGCGGGTCCGATTCCCGCCAAGGGCACCAAATTTTTTGTGATTGACTAATTTTTTTCGGAGTCGAAAAATGGCAAAAGGAAAATTTGAACGTACCAAGCCGCACGTGAACGTCGGCACGATTGGCCACGTTGACCACGGCAAAACAACCTTGACTGCGGCGATCACCACGATCCTGTCGGCCAAGTTTGGCGGCGAAGCGAAGGCTTACGACCAAATTGACGCGGCTCCAGAAGAAAAAGCACGCGGTATCACGATCAATACAGCACACGTTGAGTACGAGACTGAAAACCGTCACTACGCACACGTGGACTGTCCTGGTCACGCCGACTATGTGAAAAACATGATCACGGGCGCTGCTCAAATGGACGGCGCTATTTTGGTGTGTTCAGCCGCTGACGGCCCAATGCCGCAAAC
>CANBRM010000137.1 GCA_947371915.1 Comamonadaceae bacterium
AGACGACTGACCGCGTCGTACTCGTACAGGCCTTGCTGTGCTTTGGTGGTCGATTTGATGTGCCATTGCAGCAAGGGCATGCCCAACGCTTGCGCGACCTCTTCGGCCAGCATGGTCTTGCCCGTGCCGGGCTCGCCTTTGACCAGCAAGGGGCGCTTGAGGGTCATGGCTGCGTTGACGGCAAGCATTAAATCGGGGGTTGTGACGTAGTTCTCGGTACCGGTGAATTTCATGGTGAGGCGCTCTATATAATTCGTGGTTGACTTTAATCAATCTGTCTTGGCTGGATTTGCACTATGAACAAGTTTCTCTCAACCGCGTTAGCTTTCGTTGTCGCCGCTGCGACCTTTTCCAGCCAAGCTCAAGAGCTCAAAGGCGATGTCAAAGCTGGTGAATCCAAAATCGCCATGTGTATTGGTTGCCACGGCATCATTGGCTATCAGGCTAGCTTTCCTGAAGTGTACAAAGTCCCCAAAATCTCCGGCCAAGGCGAGAAATACATTGCCTCAGCACTGACCGCCTACAAAAAGGGCGAGCGCAAGCACCCCACCATGCGCAGCATTGCGATCAGCTTGACTGAGCAAGACATTGCCGATGTGTCTGCTTACTACAGCGCACACGGCAAAGTCGAAGGTGCGACGTTGCCAGAAGCCGCCACCGAAGCCAAAGGCAATGTGGCCGCTTTGTTGACCAAGGGTGCCTGTGCTTCCTGCCACGGCGCTAACTTCGCCAAGCCTATCGATCCGAGCTACCCCAAGATTGCCGGCCAAAACGCTGACTACTTGTTCGTCGCTTTGAAGTCTTACAAAGTGGAAGGCACCTCATCATGGGGCCGCAGCAATGGTGTGATGGGCGGCGTGGCCAAGCAATTCAGCAATGCTGAACTCAAAGAGTTGGCCAACTATGTTGCCTCGCAACAAGGCGACATCAAAACATTGCCACAGTCAAAATTCCGCTGAAATTAGGCTCGCCTGATCATGAAAAAGCCCGCTTTATGCGGGCTTTTCTTATCTTCAATCTCGGGTCGCACGCCGCTGCACGGCGTCGATGTAGGCATGGCCGTCCGGCGGGCGACCGCTGCGTTGGCTCTCCCAAATCATTTGCCCCAAAGCGTCCATGGTTTCATGGTGGGCCGTGTGCAAACTGTCGCGTCGCGCCGTCAACAACTCAACGGCTTGACGAATGCCACGCGGCTGGTCAATCGAGCATTGCTCGCTCACCGACAGATGCATCGACAAATGGAGGAAGGGGTTCACTTGCCCGTCCTTGACCTCGTACATGCGTGCCAAGGCGACATCAACATCGGCAAAGTCAGCGTGGTACTCGGGGTGCTCGGCCACCCATTGGCTGGCCAGTGTTTCGAGCGCATCCATGGGTTGCGCGTCGTGCCATTTGGCATAGACCGAACAGAAAAAGCGCCGAACATCGGCTTGGCTAGGTTCAAACATGGCAGCATTGTCACTCAGGCGTCCTTGCTGGGTCGCGGGCAGGTGCGATTGGCTATATTTGGCCATCGAGATTCAAAATAAACGAGGAAGACCATGAACCAAGCTTTTATTTGTGACGCCATCCGCACGCCTTTTGGTCGTTACGGCGGCGCTTTGTCGTCTGTGCGTGCCGATGATTTGGCGGCAGTGCCCCTGAAAGCGTTGATGGCACGCAACCCCAATGTGGATTGGTTGGCCGTGACCGATTTGATTTACGGCTGCGTGAACCAAGCCGGCGAAGACAACCGCAACGTGGCCCACATGGCGAGTTTGTTGGCCGGTTTGCCGATGGAGTTGCCCGGTGCCACCATCAACCGTTTGTGCGGTTCGGGCATGGATGCCATTGGTACCGCCGCGCGTGCCATCAAAGCAGGCGAAGCCACGATGATGATAGCGGGCGGTGTGGAAAGTATGAGCCGCGCCCCCTTTGTGATGCCCAAGGCCGAAAGCGCCTTCAGCCGCAGCAACACCGTGTATGACACAACGATTGGTTGGCGCTTCATCAACAAATTGATGAAAGAAAAGTATGGCGTCGACTCCATGCCCGAAACGGCAGAGAACGTCGCCACCGACTTCAACATCAACCGCGAAGACCAAGACAAGATGGCCTTAGCCAGCCAGATGAAAGCAGTTGCCGCACAACAGGCGGGTTACTTTGACGCTGAAATTTGCCCCGTCACCATTCCCCAGAGAAAGGGCGATGCCGTGGTGGTCAGCCAAGACGAGCACCCACGCGCCACCAGCATGGAGTCGCTGGCCAAACTCAAACCCGTGGTTCGCCCCGACGGCACGGTAACGGCAGGCAATGCCAGTGGTGTCAACGACGGTGCCTGTGCTGTTTTGTTGGCCGATGAGAAAACGGCAGCCAAGCAAGGCTTGACGCCCCGCGCGCGCATTGTGGGCATGGCCACCGCTGGTGTGCCACCCCGCATCATGGGCATCGGCCCCGCACCTGCCACACAAAAAGTGTTGGCATTGACGGGCTTGACCTTGGCTGATTTGGATGTCATCGAACTCAACGAAGCCTTTGCCGCGCAAGGCTTGGCCGTGTTGCGTCAGCTGGGTTTGCAAGACGATGATCCACGCGTCAACCCCAATGGCGGCGCGATCGCATTGGGCCACCCTCTGGGAGCCAGTGGCGCACGTTTGGTGACCACGGCCATCAACCAATTGCACCGCACCGGCGGCCGTTACGCCCTGTGCACCATGTGCATTGGCGTGGGCCAGGGCATTGCCATGATTGTTGAGCGCGTGTAAGCACCATGATTAACAAAGTGGCTGACTCCATCGCGCAAGCGCTGGCCAACATTCCCGACCAAGCCACCGTGATGATTGGTGGTTTTGGCACCGCAGGCATTCCCGATGAGCTGATTGAGGGGCTGATTGCCTCGCTGTCTGACAGCGCGGTGCAGGGCCTGACCTTGGTCAATAACAACGCAGGCAATGGCGATTCAGGCATTGCGGCGTTGTTGAAAACGGGGCGTGTACACAAGATCATTTGTAGCTTTCCCCGCCAAGCCGACAGCTATGTGTTTGATGAACTTTACCGCTCGGGTAAGTTGGAGTTGGAGTTGGTCCCGCAGGGCAATTTGTCTGAGCGCATTCGTGCGGCCGGTGCAGGTGTGGGCGCGTTTTTCTCGCCCACGGGCTATGGCACTGAATTGGCTAAAAACGCAGACGGTTCCCCCAAAGAAACCCGTGAAATCAATGGTCGCATGTATGTTTTGGAGTATCCCATTCATGCCGATGTGGCCTTGATCAAGGCGGAAAAGGGTGACCGTTGGGGCAACCTAACGTACCGCAAATCGGCCCGCAACTTTGGACCTTCCATGGCTATGGCCGCACAGCGCACCGTCGCATCTGTGCATGAGGTGGTCGAGTTAGGGGCGTTGGACCCCGAGGTCATCGTGACGCCGGGGATTTTTGTCACCCATGTGGTGAAAGTGCCGCGTGTCGCCACCCAAGGTGGTGGTTTTAAGAAGGAGGCTTGAGCATGGCCTACACCCGCAGAACCAAAGACCAGATGGCCGCCCGTGTCGCGCAAGACATGCCTGAAGGCGCGTATGTGAACTTGGGCATTGGCATGCCCACTTTGGTGGCCAACCACCTGCCTGCCGGCTTAGAAATTATTTTGCACAGCGAAAACGGTATCTTGGGCATGGGGCCTGCGCCTGCTGTAGGCGAAGAAGATTTTGACTTGATCAACGCGGGCAAGCAGCCCGTCACGTTGATGCCGGGCGGGTCGTACTTCCACCACACCGACAGCTTTGCCATGATGCGTGGCGGGCACTTGGACATTTGCGTGTTGGGCGCATTTCAAGTCAGTGAGCATGGTGATTTGGCCAACTGGCACACGGGCGAGCCGGGTGCTATTCCCGCCGTCGGTGGTGCCATGGATTTGGCGATTGGTGCCAAGCAAACTTGGGTGATGATGGATTTGCTCACCAAACAAGGCCAAAGCAAAGTGGTGCGTGAATGCACGTATCCCCTCACAGGCTTGGCCTGCGTGAAACGCATTTACACCGACTTGGCCACCTTGGCGGTAACGCCCCAAGGATTGCAGTTGGTCGACTGTGTGGACGGCTTGTCTCATGGTGAGCTAGAGCAGTTGGTCGGGCTGAAGATTCAGGCGTAAAAAAAGCACTCAGCGTGGACCGCTGAGTGCTTGCAACATTCGGCTTTGCTTATTGCTCAGCGAAGGCGCGCTCGATCACGAAGTCACCGGGCTTGGTGGTGTTGCCTTCTTGGAATTTGCGTTCTTCCAGCATGTGCTTCAAATCTTTGAGCATTTGTGGGCTACCGCAAATCATGACGCGGTCGCTGACGGGGTCGAGGGGCGGCAGGCCGAGGTCGCTGAACATCTTGCCGCTTTCCATCGCATCGGTCAGGCGACCTTGGTTGCGGAACGGCTCGCGGGTGACGGTGGGGTAGTAGAGCAGCTGCTTGCTGACCATCTCGCCCAAAAACTCATGCTTGGGCAGATCTTGGGTGATGTAGTCGTGGTAGGCCAGTTCTTTGACTTCACGCACGCCGTGCACCAAGATCACTTTTTCAAAGCGCTCATAGGTGTCGGGGTCGCGGATGACGCTCAAGAACGGCGCCATGCCTGTGCCTGTGGAGAGCAAATACAGGTTTTTGCCAGGCAACAAATAGTCGATCAACAAAGTGCCTGTGGGCTTACGACCCACCACAATTTTGTCGCCGACTTTGATGTGTTGCAGCTTGGAGGTGAGCGGGCCGTCTGGCACCTTGATGCTCAAAAACTCCAGATGCTCTTCGTAATTGGGGCTGACGATGCTGTACGCGCGCAGCAGCGGTTTGCCGTTTTCGCCACGCAGGCCAATCATGGTGAAGTGGCCGTTGGAGAAACGCAGCGCTTGATCACGGGTGGTGGTGAAGCTGAACAGGCGATCGGTCCAGTGATGGACGGACAAAACTTCTTCTTCGAGAAATGCACTCATGGGTTGAATAAATCTATAGAAATCAAGCCTCTAGTGTAGGTCAGTGCTTCTAACGCTTGGCTATAAGGCCTTGCACGCTGTCGCATATGGCGCGCTGAACGACAGGGGCTTGGGTGATACATTCTTGTGCTTCATGACCTCTTCTGACGTGTTTTTCGCCTGATGCCTGACGTGACAACTTCCTTGCCCTTGACCGATTTACCCGGTCACTACATTCGCCGTTTGCAACAAATTGCGGTGGGCTTGTTCATGGAAGAAACCCAGGCGTTTGGGCTCACGCCGGTGCAGTTTGCGGCGCTGAACGCCGTGGTCGCTCACCCGGGCATTGACCAACGCACCTTGGCCGCCAGCATTGGGTTTGACACCTCGACCATCGGTGGCGTGGTGGACCGCTTGGAGGCGCGTGCTTGGGTGAAGCGTCAGGTCTCGCCTGAGGACCGGCGTGCGCGTTTGTTGTATGCCACGCCTGAGGGGGCTCAGCTGCTGGTTCAGGTGCGTCCTTCGGTGTTGCGCACGCAACAACGCATCTTGGGCCCATTGCCCGAAGCGCAGCAGCAAGAGTTTGTGCGCATGTTGACGGTCTTGGTGGCGGCCAACAACGATGCCAGCCGCGCACCGCGCAGTGGCGAATGAGGTAGTCCTTTTAAGGCGACC
>CANBRM010000138.1 GCA_947371915.1 Comamonadaceae bacterium
ATGCGGCGCTCAACGAAGGCCATCACACGGTTCACTGCAAAAGCAGACACGGTGTACAGCGCCGTCACGGCCAAGTACACCTCAATGCCACGCGAGGTTTCTTCTTGCACTTGCATGGCGTACATGGTGAGTTCGGCAATCGACACCGCGAACGCCACCGAAGAGTTTTTGAGCAAGTTCATCGACTCGCTGGTGAGCGGCGGCCAAATGGTGCGAAACGCAATCGGCAGCAGCACATAGCGATACGTTTGCCACGTGGTAAAGCCCATGGCCATGGCCGCATAGCGCTGGCCACGAGGCATGGCTTGGATACCAGCACGCAGCATCTCTGCAATACGTGAGGAGGTGAAGAAGCCTAAGCCCAACACCACCAACACAAAGCCTGGCACTTGTTGCATGGCCGGAAAGACCTTGGGCAACACGAAGTACCAGAGAAAAATTTGGACCAACACGGGAATGTTGCGAAACAGCTCCACCCACACGTTGGCGAATCGGGTCAACAACACGTTCAAACGTGTGTCTTGGGGCAAGGTGCGCAGAATGCCAATCAGGCACCCCGACACCATGGCCACCACCCAGGCACTGCCCGCTACAGAAAGCGTCCAGCCCCAAGCTTCAAACATCCACTCGAGGTAGGTTCTTCCACCACCGTCGTCTTCAAGAAAAACCTGCCAATCGAGTGCCATGTTTGTTGTCTTCTAAAAATTACTTCTTGGCGTAGGCTTCGACAGGCTTGTCGTTCAAGTTCGTCCAAGCGGCCTTGTTGGCGTCGCTGGCAGGCATGCCGAGCTTGATACCTTTGGGCGGAATGGCTTGTGTGAACCACTTGTCGTACAGCTTGGCGAGTTCGCCTGACTTGGCCAAACCAGCAATGGTCTCGTCAGCCAATTTCTTGAACGCTGGGTCGTCCTTGCGGAACATGATGGCAATCGGCTCAACGTTCAACACTTCGCCCACGATTTTGAATTCAGCGGGGTTCTTGGAGTTGGCAATGTTGCCCGCCAAGATTTGGCCATCCATCACAAACGCATCAGCGCGGCCAGACTCGAGCAACAAGAAGCTGTCTGCATGGTCTTTGCCGAACACTTCTTTGAAGTCAACGCCAGTGGCGCGTTCGTTCTTGCGCAACAGTTGCACAGAAGTGGTGCCCGTGGTGGTGGCCACGTTCTTGCCATTCAACTGAGCGATGGTGGTGATGCCTGAATTGGCGCGCACAGCGATGCGCACTTCTTCCACGTAGGTAGTGCTTGCAAAAGCCACTTGCTTTTGGCGGGCTTCGTTGTTGGTGGTCGAGCCGCACTCGATGTCGACCGTGCCGTTTTCTGTCAACGGAATACGGTTTTGTGAAGTGACAGGTGTGTATTTTACTTCCAGCTTTTTGCCCACTGCTTTTTCAACGTTGGCAATGATGCGCTGGCAAATCTCAACGTGGTAGCCCACATACTTGCCGTCACCCAAGGTGTAAGACAAAGCGCCCGACGAGTCGCGCACACCCATGGTGATGGCGCCTGCGGCTTTGACTTTGGCGAGGGTGTCGTTGGCTTGCGCGAAGGCGGTGCTGGCCAGCAACGAGGCAATGGCCAAGGCAAACAAATGCTTTTTCATGTGAGGCTCCAATTGGAATTGAGTAAATGTGTAAGTTGCATTCTAGAGAACACCAGCAAAGGGAAATCCCTGAATGGGAGGCCTAAAACAAAACCCCACCACGCTTGCGCGTGATGGGGTTTTAGACTTTTTAAATCCTTAACTGGCTAAGCCAGTTTGGGGATTAGAAGCCGATACGCAGACCCACAGCAGTGCGTGAACGAGTTGTTTCGCCAGCAGCAGGGGCAGCTTGTTGTGAGTTGTTAGGAATGATGCCGCCATCGTCTTTGATCGACTCGTAACGAGCGTACACAGAAGAAGTCTTGTTCAAGTTGTAGTCGTAGCCAAGTGACGACATTTTGGACTTGCCTGTGTTGCTTGCAGCAACAATGCTGTTTGTAGCCGAAGCCAAACCAGCTGTGAACACGTGCTGACCCATGGTGTAAGCCACAGAATACATGCTGGCTTTGCGGTCCAAACTTGTACCACCGGCAACCAAGTTGTTACCAGCTGTTTGGTTCAACAAGAAGAACTTGAAATCGCCGTAAGTGTAGTTAGCACCCAAAGTTTTCAGAGTTGCGTCTGCAACAGTTGCGCCTTCAGTACCAGTCAAATCTTGCTTGGTCACGCCGTAGATAGCGTTGATAGGGCCATTGTTGTAACGCAAGCTGTATTCGCTCACACCAGCGTAATCGTAGTTACCGAATGTGGTGCTGAAGTTGGTGCTGTTAGCAACAGTGTTTTTCTTCACTTGCAACACAGAAGCGCTGATGCCGCTGAATGCTGGTGTGATGTAGCGAACGCTGTTGTCGAAACGAACAACAGAACCGTTCACAGCAGAGGCTGCATCAGACACAAAAATGCCGCGGAAGCCGCCACCGATGGCTGTGCCGTAAGGTTGGCCAGTCAAGTATGCATCCAATTGAGCGTTGTTGATCGCACCGAAGTCAACGCGACCAAAGCCACCTTCCAAACCGCCACGGATTTCGCCGTTAGCGAAAGAAGAAGCAGCAGCAACAGTACCGTCAGCTTTTTTGGCGCCAGTGTTACCGTTGTTAGAAACAGTGTTCCAGTCGGTTTCAACACGGAACTGAGCCTTCAAGCCACCGCCCAGGTCTTGGACGCCGCGGAAGTTGATTTGTGAAGTTGTGGAACCGTTGTTCAACACACCAGTAGTTTTGTTGCCTTTGTAGTTGATGCTGGCCAAGCCTGCATCAAATTGGCCGTCGATGGTGACGGAAGATTGAGCTTGTGCGCCGAAAGCGGCGAGTGCTGCGATAGCAACGAGGGTTTTTTTCATTTCAAGGTTCTCCAAGGTTTGAACAGGGGCTCCAGACTTTCCAGAGCCAACCTCCGTTTTCGGGAAGTTGGCGCTATTGAACCAGACAGCCTTGCAACATTCCATGACAAAGTCTAAAAATAGGGCTTTGATGTTGCTTTGTTGCAACAAAGTCGGCCCGCATGCATGGCAAACCCTAGGAAATACGCCACAAACACGGAAAGCCCCAAACGGTGTCATTAGCCGTTAGCGGATTTAAACTTACTGCATGGATGCTCTTCTTATCGCCGCCGACAGTGCCTTGCGCACCATGTTTGCACACCACCACGCCAACCGCCTCAACCCAAGCCAGTCTCAGGGTTTACCCTCGATTCATACCCTCACAACGGTCATGACGGAGGCTGAAAAGCGCGAAGCTGCCGCGCTGATGCGGGTCAACCACGTGGGCGAAGTCTGTGCGCAAGCGCTTTACACAGCCCAAGCCTTGGCTACACGCGACCTGGCACTGCGCCAGCACCTGACCGAGGCTTGCAATGAAGAAACCGACCATTTGGCGTGGACCGAAGAGCGGCTGAAAGAGCTAGGCGGGCGTACCAGCTTGCTCAACCCGCTTTGGTATTTAGGTGCGTTTGGTATTGGCTACGCGGCGGCCAAGCTGGGTGGCGACCGGATGAGCCTCGGGTTTGTGGTGGAAACCGAGCGGCAAGTCGAGGCGCATTTGCAAAGCCATCTGCACCGTTTGCCTGAAAAAGACACGGCCTCACGCGCCATCGTGGCGACCATGAAGGCCGATGAAGCGCGTCATGCGCAAGAAGCGCTGGCAGCTGGTGCCGCCGAAATGCCCGCGCCCATCAAAGGCTTAATGAAGTTGGCAGCCAAGGTGATGACGAGCGTGGCGCATCGCATTTAAACCGCCACTTCGGCACCCGTTTTAAGCTTCAACCACCTCAAAACTGGTGGTAATTTCCGCCGTTTTGCCCAGCATGATGCTGGCAGAGCAGTATTTGTCATGACTCATGGCGATGGCGCGTTCCACAGCCAAGGCGGGAATGGCTTTGCCGGTCACGGTGAAATGCATGTTGATCTGGGTGAACACCTTGGGGTCCACGTCAGCGCGCTCGCTGCTGATCTTCACGCTACAGCCACGCACGTCGTGGCGACCGCGCTTCAAAATCAGCACCACGTCGTAAGCGGTACAGCCGCCTGTGCCAGCTAACAACATCTCCATCGGGCGCGGTGCCAAGTTTTGGCCACCGTTTTCGGGCTTCGCCGCATCTGGGGCGCCATCCATGGCCACGACGTGGCCGCTGCCGGTTTCTGCCACAAAACCCATGCCTGAGCGGGTGCCTGAGTTGCCGGTCCAGCTGACGGTGCATTCCATGTTTTTCTCCTAAAAATTAATGCCCAATTGTCTGACAATTGTTGCACTGCAACAGAAAATGTATACACTAGAGGCTTGTCTCCTCCACCCTCAAAAGTGGATTCAGCCCCGAGTTGCAAAACTCGGGGTTTTTTTTGCCTACGTGTATCACTGAGCTTGATTTTTTCATAAGAGACAATTGAGCCATGTCTACCCGCACCCCCAAGCCCCGCGCCCTGCAGCCCGCCGATTACCTGAAAAAAATCTTGACCGCCCGTGTGTACGACGTGGCCGTTGAATCCGCGCTGGAAGTGGCGAAAAACCTCAGCCGCCGAATTCACAACACCGTGCTCTTAAAGCGCGAAGACCAGCAGCCTGTACACAGCTTCAAGTTGCGTGGTGCTTACAACAAGATGGCTCACCTCACGCCCGCTCAGCTGAAGAAAGGCGTCATTTGCGCCTCAGCGGGCAACCACGCCCAAGGCGTGGCACTGGGGGCCAGCCGTTTGGGCACCAAGGCCGTGATTGTCATGCCCACCACCACGCCTAGCGTGAAGATTGAAGCCGTGAAGGCTTTGGGTGGCGAGGTGGTGTTGTCAGGCGACAGTTATTCGGACGCCTATCAACACGCGGTCATGCTGGAAAAGAAAAACGGCATGACCTTTGTGCACCCGTTTGACGACCCCGATGTCATCGCCGGCCAAGGCACGATTGCGATGGAAATGCTGCGCCAGCTGCAGGGCTTGAATATTCACAATTTAGACGCCGTGTTCGTCGCCATCGGTGGCGGCGGCCTCATCAGCGGCGTGGCCAATTACATCAAGGCCGTGCGCCCGGAAATCAAAGTGATTGGCGTGCAAATGGACGACTCGTCGGCCATGATGCAGTCGGTCGCCAAAGGCAAACGCGTCACGCTCAACGATGTGGGCCTGTTCTCTGACGGCACCGCCGTGAAGTTGGTGGGCGAAGAGACGTTCCGCGTGTCTAAAAACTTGGTCGACAGCTACATCACGGTAGACACCGACGCCGTGTGCGCCGCCATCAAAGACGTGTTTGTGGACACCCGCAGCATCGTCGAGCCCGCAGGCGCATTGGCTGTGGCTGCCATCAAACAGTACGTGGCCGAGCACAAAACCAAGGGCGAAACCTACGCCGCCATTTTGTGTGGCGCGAACATGAACTTCGACCGCTTGCGCTTTGTGGCCGAGCGTGCCGAGGTGGGCGAAGAGCGCGAAGCCTTGTTTGCCGTGACCATTCCCGAGCAGCCTGGCAGCCTGCGCCGCTTTTGCGAGCTGATTGGCAAACTGCCCAGCTTTGGCG
>CANBRM010000139.1 GCA_947371915.1 Comamonadaceae bacterium
AATTTGAAATACGTCACTTGCAACATGACCGACAAAGCCTCGACCACAAAGATGCCGCCCATGATGGCGAACACGATTTCTTGACGCACGATCACTGCAACCGTGCCGAGGGCGCCGCCCAAAGCCAACGCACCCACATCACCCATGAACACTTGCGCGGGGTGGGTGTTGAACCACAAAAATGCCAAACCTGCACCGGCCATGGCGGCACAAAACACCATCAATTCGCCAGAGCCGGGGATGTAGGGGAACAGCAAATATTTGGAATACACCGAGCTGCCGGTCACATAGGCAAACACGCCCAAAGCAGAGCCCACCATCACCACGGGCATGATGGCCAAACCATCTAAGCCGTCGGTCAAGTTCACCGCATTGCTCGAGCCCACGATGACCAAGTAAGTCATGATGACAAAGCCAAACACGCCCAGCGGGTAGCTCACCTCTTTGATGAAGGGCAAGAGCAGACCGGCCTTGGGTGGCAAATTCACATCAAACCCGGACTTCACCCACGAGTAGAACAACTCCAACACGCGCAAGTTGCTGCTCTCGGAAATGCTGAACACCAAATACAAGGCGGCCACCAAACCAATCGCCGATTGCCACAAATACTTCTCACGCGAGGGCATGCCTTCGGGGTCTTTGTTGACCACTTTGCGCCAATCGTCGGCCCATCCCACGGCGCCAAATCCGAAGGTCACGATCATCACGATCCAGACAAAACGATTCGACAAGTCGGCCCACAACAACGTGGACAGCGCGATGCAGATCAAGATCAACACACCGCCCATGGTGGGCGTGCCGCTCTTAGCCAAATGCGTTTGCATGGCGTACTCGCGAATTGGCTGACCAATCTTGAGTGCCGCCAAACGGCGAATCACAGCGGGGCCTGCCATCAGACCAATCAACAACGCCGTCAAGGCGGCCATCACCGCACGGAACGTGAGGTATTGAAAAACGCGGAAATACCCAAAATCGGGCGAGAGGGTTTGCAGCCATTGGGCCAACATCAGCAACATGGCGTGTGTTCCTTTTTGGGGTCTTGTGCAGCGGTGATGGCTTCGACCACCCGCTCCATCTTCATGAATCGTGAGCCTTTAACCAGCACGCTGCCCATGCGAGGCAGCAGCGTCTGTACGCACGCCTTGAGGCTGTCAATGTCAGCAAAGTGTTGTGCCTGTGGACCGCCTGCTTGTGCGCTGTGCGCAGCCAAATCGCCCAAGCAAAGGACATGTTCAATGCCACACTGCAAGGCATGGGCACCTACTTCTTGGTGAAACTCGGTTCCCTGATCGCCCACTTCGCCCATGTCACCCAAGACCAACATTCGAGGCTGTGGCAACTCAGTCAACACATCAATCGCCGCACGCACAGAGTCTGGGTTGGCGTTGTAGGTGTCGTCGACCACGGTGATGACACGGCCTTGGCACTGAACTTCAAAGGCACGCGAGCGGCCTTTGACGGGCTCAAAGCTGTTCAAGCCTTCGACCACTTGAGCCAGCGGCACGCCCGCAGCCAAGGCACAAGCTGTTGCAGCCAAGGCATTGCCCACGTTATGACGACCAGCAATGTGAAGCTGTA
The DNA here is from genome assembly GCA_947371915.1 of Comamonadaceae bacterium. GTDB lineage: Bacteria > Pseudomonadota > Gammaproteobacteria > Burkholderiales > Burkholderiaceae_C > Limnohabitans. The sequence continues at coordinate 1,579 of CANBRM010000139.1, forward strand.
TGGCCAACTCGCCTGCTGGCGTCTGAGCGCGAACCGCCCAATGGCCTTGGTGCCAGTCGGCTTGCAACAACTGAACCTCCGCCATGGTTTGGCCTGCAGCTAACACTTGATTTGAAAAACGCAGGCAACGGCGTTCGCCCGCCAAGGTTTGCCACAGCTCGGAATAGGTGTCGTTGGCCGGAAAAACTGCCACACCGTCTGCGGGCAAAGCTTTGAGCACTTCGCCGTTTTCTTGCGCCACCGCCTCGACCGTGGCCATGAACTCTTGGTGCTCGCGTTGTGCGTTGTTCACCAAAGCCACGGTGGCTTGGGTCATTGCAGCCAAACCAGCAATTTCGCCAGGGTGGTTCATGCCCAACTCCACCACCGCACGGCGGTGATGGGCGCGCAAACGCAACAGGGTTTGAGGCACGCCAATGTCGTTGTTCAAGTTGCCTTGCGTGGCCAAGGCGTCGTCGCCCACATCCGCACGCAAGATGCTGGCGATCATTTGGGTGACGGTGGTTTTGCCGTTACTGCCCGTCACAGCGATCACGGGTAAAGCAAACTGAGCGCGCCAGCCTTTGGCCAACTGCCCCAAGGCCATGCGCGTGTCTGGCACTTCCAAGCCTGCCAACTGAGCAGCGGCTAAACCTTGGTGCGCCAACGCAGCACTGGCACCTTGAGCAGCGACATCGGCCAAGAAATCGTTGGCATCAAAGCGCTCGCCTTTGAGGGCGACAAACAAATCGCCAGGTTGCAAGCTGCGGCTGTCGGTGTGCACACGCTTGAACATTTGCTTCGCATCGCCCACCAGTTGGGCACCGGACAGCCACGATTGAATGCGTTGCAAGCTGAGGTTCATGTCAGACATGGACACTCCTTTGCGCCAACGCGGCTTGGGCATGGGCCACATCGCTGAACGGATGTTTGACACCCATCACCTCTTGGTAATCTTCGTGGCCTTTGCCAGCGATCAACACCACGTCTTCGGGCTTGGCGCTGGCCACCGCGTGTGCAATGGCTTGGGCGCGGTCGACGATGACTGTGGCGCGTTGGGCTTGCTGCAAGCCCGTCAACATGTTGTTCAAAATCGTTTGTGGGTTTTCGCTGCGTGGGTTGTCGCTGGTCAGCACCACATGCTGTGCCCATTGCTCAGCGGCAGCGGCCATCAAAGGGCGCTTGGCTGCATCACGATTGCCACCGCAGCCCAACACGCAAATCACGTCGCCACCGCGAGACTTCGCCAGCGGCAACAAGGCTTGCACGGCTTGCGCCACCGCATCTGGAGTGTGGGCATAGTCAACAAAGACCAAGGGCGCGCCGTCGGCCGTGAAGGCTTGCATGCGGCCTGGCACGTCGGGCAAATGGGCGCAGGCCTGAACGGCATCGGCCAAGCTGTGGCCCATGGCGCGAAGACAAGCCAACACACCCAACACATTGCTGATGTTGTAGTGGCCGACCAAGCGGGTGTCGAGGTGATGAGAGTCCGAGCCTTCCACCACATCAAAACTCAGGCCTAAGTGGCCGTGTGTGATGTGCAAGGCTTGCAGATGCTGCGCGGGCAATGTGGTCCGATTCTCAGCGATGGATACATCGCACGACACGGTCCAAACGCTGAGTGAACCAGCCTCTTTGAGTCGCGTGGCCAATAAAGCGCCTTGCGCATCGTCCACATTCACAACGGCAGCTTGTAAACCTGCCCAATCGAACAACGCAGATTTAGCCTGCCAGTAACTGGCCATGTCGCCGTGGTAGTCCAGATGATCTTGGGTGAAGTTGGTGAACATCGCCACGCGCACTTGGGTGCCATCTAGCCGATGCTCCGTCAGACCAATGGACGAGGCCTCAATGGCGCAGGCGTCAACGCCTGCCGCCACCATGTCACGCAAACGGGCTTGCAACAACACGGGGTCTGGCGTGGTCATGCCGGTGACTTCAAGGGCATGCACCTCGCCCACACCCAAGGTGCCCACCATCGCGCAACGCTGCCCCACTTGGCCCAAGGCATGCGCCAGCCACCACGCGGTGGAGGTTTTACCGTTGGTACCGGTGATGGCCACCACGTCGAGCGCTTGGCTGGGTTGTTCGTAATAGGCGGCCGCAATGGGGCCGCTGGCCGCCTTCAAACCGTCGTAGGCAGCCATCGCGCTGTCAGCCGATGTGGGCCATTCAAACTGGTCGACGCCTTGGTTCTCGACCAAACACGCGTTTGCGCCTTGCTGCAATGCTTGCGCCACATACGCGCGGCCATCGGTCACGCCGCCAGGCCATGCCACAAAACCATCACCCGCTTGCACACGGCGGCTGTCGGTGTGCAACACGCCGCGTACGCGACTGTGCAGCCATTGCGCGGCTTCTTGGTGGGAGTGGAGTCGCTTCATCAGAAGGACTCCTTTTCCACTTGCGTGAACACCTGAGGCTTCACGGCCATATCGGGCTGCACCCCCATCAAGCGCAGCGTTTGCTGAACCGTTTGGCTGAACACAGGTGCGGCTACATCGCCACCAAAATACAAACCATTGGTCGGCTCGTCGACCATCACGGCCACCACGATGCGTGGGTTTTCAATAGGCGCGATGCCCACAAAAAAACCTCGGTATTTTTTACCTGCGTAGCCCTTGCCTTCGACCTTGTGGGCCGTGCCGGTTTTGCCCCCCACGGAGTAACCCATGGTCTGCGCCTTGACCGCCGTGCCGCCTGGGCCGGCCACCATGTGCAACATGTTCAGAACCGCAGCGGCATTTTTGCTCGACAGCACGCGCGCGCCCGATGCCGGCTGCTGCAACTTGATCAAGCTGACGGGCAGCAACTCACCATCATGGGCAAACACACTGTAGGCCTGCGCCAACTGAAACAAACTGGCCGACAAACCGTAGCCGTAACTCATGGTGGCTTGCTCGATCGGACGCCATGTTTTGTAAGCGCGAACCTTGCCTGACACAGCCCCCGGAAACGGCACTTGGGGCTTTTGCCCCAATCCCATTTGCGTGAAGATTTCCCACATGTCATGCGGCTGCATTTGCATGGCAATCTTGACCGTGCCAACGTTGCTAGATTTTTGAATCACCTCATTCACACTGAGCATGCCGTGCGGGTGCGAGTCGGTGATGGTGGCGGTGCCCATCTGCAACCGACCCGGCGCGGTTTGAATCATGGTCTCGGGTTTGACAATCCCTTTTTCCAAGGCCTGCCCTATCACCAGGGGCTTCATGGTGGAGCCGGGCTCAAAGGTGTCGGTGAGTGCGCGATTGCGCAGCTGAGCGCCGCTGAGGTTGCCACGTTTGCCTGGTGCGTAACTGGGGTAGTTGGTGAGCGCCAAAATCTCGCCCGTTTGCACATCCAAAACGACAACGCTGCCAGCGGCAGCTTTGTTGGCGATCACGGTTTCTTTGATCTTTTCATACGCAAAGTACTGAACTTTGCTGTCGATGCTGAGCTGCAAATCTCGCCCATCAACAGGCGGCACCATCTCACCCACGTCTTCGACCACACGACCCAAACGGTCTTTGATCACGCGACGTGAACCAGACTTGCCACCCAAATCTTTGTTGAAGGTGAGCTCAACACCTTCTTGGCCCAAGTTTTCAACGTTGGTGAAACCCACCACATGCGCCACCGACTCGCCCTCGGGATAAATGCGCTTGTACTCTTTGCGCGCATAAACGCCCTTGATGTTCAAGGCTTCAATCTCTTTGGCCACGGACTCGTCCACTTGGCGTTTGATCCAGACAAAAATTTTGTCTTCGTCTTTGAGCTTTTTGTCCAACTCGGCAGGACTCATCTCCAAAAGCTTGGCCAAGCTTTTGAGCTTAACGGGGTCACGCTCAATGTCTTCGGGGTTGGCCCAAATGCTGGGCACAGGCACGCTGGACGCCAAGATGTGGCCATTGCGATCCAAGATGCGGCCACGATTGGCGGGC
>CANBRM010000140.1 GCA_947371915.1 Comamonadaceae bacterium
AACCATCACAGACCTCCTTGCGACTGGGCCGCAACCGCAGGTTGCTTCGCATCAGCGGTGAGTTGCAGCGATGGTGCGCGACGCACCAAGCTGTCGAGTTGGTAAATCGCCGCAGTGGCAGGCTGACCTGCTGCTGGGCTCACGTCCACGCTCGCAGAGCATGCGTTAGACAGCAAGGCTTGCACATCGGCAGGAATCGCTTGGGCGCGCACTTCTTCGATGGTCTCGAAGTCGAAGCCAGGCACGTGGAGCATGGTGCCCAACACGCGCAAGACTTTCCATGCAGGACGTGTCTCACCCAAAGGCTTGACCACACCGTGGAAGCTTTGTGCGCGGCCTTCGGTGTTGATGAAGGTGCCAGCAGTCTCAGTGAAAGGCGAGATGGGCAACAGCACATCGCTGATGTCCATGTTGGCCTTAAAGGGTGACAAGGTGACCACCATGTCGGCTTGGCCGATGGCTTGTGCTGCAGCAGCGCCGTTGGCGGCGTCGAAAGCAGGTTCGGTGTTGAGCAACACCACGGCCTTCAAACCACCTGCCAACATTTGGCCGGCAGTTTGTCCGCCCGCTTTTGGCAAGGCGCCCACCACTTGAGCGCCCACCGTGTTGGCGGCTTCGCCGAGGTAACCCACAGTCGCACCAGTTTGTGCGCCGATCCAGTTGGCCAAGCTCAGCAAGCTTGAAGCTTTGGCATGGTGTGCCGCTGCGTTGCCCAACAAAATGGCTTTGCGCTCGCCGCCATTCAATGACTTGGCGATGGCTTGTGCTTCTGCGCTGTTGGCGTTGCCAGCCACGGGTGCGGCAGCACCGGTGATGGCGCCCACGGCAGCCGCGATGTCAGCCAAGGCTTGCACCCAGTTGGCGGCATCTACCACCAAGGTGTTAGCCACAGGCATAGCCCAATCGAAGGCTTGTGCGTTGAGTGCATTGACCTTGCCGCCGTTGCGCACCGCTTGACGCAGACGCTGCGCCAACAAAGGTTGATCTTTGCGAACGTTTGAGCCAATCACCAAAACGCGTTGAAGCTTGGTCAACGACGCCACAGATGTGCCCAACCAGCGGGCTTTGTCATCGTGTTGGAAGTCTGCTGCGCGCAAACGCGCGTCGATGTTTTGGCTACCCAAACCGCGTGTCAGGCTAGCCGCCAAGAACAACTCTTCAACCGTGCTGTGTGGGCTGGCCAAAGTGCCGATGGCTTGTGGGCCGTGCTGCGCTTTGACGCCTTGCAGGCCATTAGCCACGTATTCGAGGGCTGTTTGCCAATCGACTTCTTTCCACTCGCCGCCTTGCTTGAGCATGGGCGTGGTCAAGCGGTCTGCGCTTTCCAAAGCTTCGTAGCTGAAACGGTCGCGGTCAGCAATCCAGCATTCGTTGACGTCTTCGTTTTCCAAAGGCACGACACGCATGACTTTGTTGTTTTTGACTTGAACGATCAAGTTCGCGCCCGTCGCATCGTGCGGGCTGACCGACTTGCGGCGGCTCAGTTCCCACGTACGTGCGCTGTAACGGAATGGCTTGCTGGTCAACGCGCCCACGGGACAAATGTCAATCATGTTGCCCGACAGCTCAGAGTCCACCGATTGACCCACAAAGGTTTCAATCTCAGCGTGCTCGCCACGGTGGGACATGCCCAACTCCATGACGCCGGCAACTTCTTGGCCAAAACGTACGCAGCGTGTGCAGGCGATACAGCGGCTCATCTCTTGCATGCTGACCAAAGGACCGACATCCTTCGGAATCACCACACGTTTTTCTTCTTCGTAACGCGAGGTAGAACCACCGTAGCCCACGGCCAAGTCTTGCAGCTGGCACTCACCGCCTTGGTCGCAAATTGGGCAATCAAGTGGGTGATTGATGAGCAAGAACTCCATCACCGACTTTTGCGCTTTGACAGCACGGTCCGTTTTGGTGCGAACCACCATGCCTTGCGTCACAGGCGTGGCGCAAGCGGGCATAGGCTTAGGGGCTTTCTCCACATCGACCAAGCACATGCGGCAGTTCGCGGCAATGCTGAGTTTCTTGTGGTAACAAAAATGCGGAATGTAAGTGCCAGCCTGTTCAGCCGCATGCATGACCATGCAGCCTTCTTGGACTTCAATCTTTTTTCCGTCGAGTTCGATTTCAACCATGGTGCTTATCCGTCAAACGTACGCCGGGACCATGCAGGTCTTGTGCGTGATGTGGTGTTCAAATTCGTGGCGGAAGTGCTTGATCATGCCGCGCACGGGCATGGCGGCTGCATCTCCGAGGGCGCAAATGGTTCGCCCCATGATGTTTTCTGCCACGTTGTCCAGCAAGGCCAAGTCGCTTTCGCGGCCTTCACCACGCTCAATGCGGTCGACCATGCGCCACAGCCAACCTGTGCCTTCACGGCAAGGTGTGCATTGGCCGCAGGACTCGTGCATGTAGAAGTAGCTCAACCGTTGCAGGCTCTTGACCATGCAACGCGAATCGTCCAACACGATCACCGCGCCCGACCCCAACATGGAGCCCGCTTTGGCAATCGAGTCGTAATCCATGGTGCACTGCATGATCACATCGGCAGGCAACACCGGCGACGATGAACCACCGGGGATCACTGCTTTCAAGGTGCGGCCTTTGCGCACGCCACCGGCCAACTCCAACAGCTTGGAGAAAGGGGTGCCCATGGGAATTTCGTAGTTACCGGGACGCTCGACGTCACCGCTGACCGAGAAGATCTTGGTGCCACCGTTGTTGGGCTTGCCGCATTCGAGGTAAGCCTGACCGCCGTTGCGGATGATCCAAGGCACGGCCGCGAATGTCTCGGTATTGTTGATCGTGGTGGGCTTGCCGTACAAACCAAAGCTTGCAGGGAACGGTGGCTTGAAACGGGGTTGGCCTTTTTTACCTTCGAGCGATTCCAGCAATGCCGTTTCTTCGCCGCAAATGTAGGCACCAAAACCGTGGGCTGCATGCAGCTGGAAGCTGAACTTGGAGCCCATGATGTGGTCACCCAAGAAACCTGCGGCACGCGCTTCTTCAAGGGCGGCTTCAAAGCGTTCGTAGCTTTCGAAAATCTCACCGTGGATGTAGTTGTAACCCACGCTGATGCCCATGGCATAAGCCGCAATGGCCATGCCTTCGATCACGATGTGTGGGTTGTGCTGCAAGATTTCACGGTCTTTGCAAGTCCCAGGCTCGCCTTCGTCGGAGTTACAGACCAAATACTTTTGACCTGGGAACTGACGGGGCATGAAGCTCCACTTCAAACCTGTGGGGAAGCCCGCACCGCCACGACCACGCAAGCCTGACTCTTTGACGGTGGCAATCACCTGGTCTTGCGTCATACCCACGGCGCCCGTTTCGGGGTCGGGCGTGCTGCCGTCTTGACCCAGAATTTTGCGCAGGGCTTGGTAGCCGCCTCGGGCCACGTAATCTTGCAACGACCAGTTCTTGCCATTCAAGCCTGCCAAGATTTGGGGGCCGAGGTGACGGTCATGGAAACAAGTTTCCTCGGCAGTCGTTTGGAATTGGGAAAGCACTTGTTGGACGTTCATGCTCATTCCTTCGCAGCACGCAAGCCGTCGACCAATTGATCCAGCTTGTCATTGCTCATGTAGCTGCACATGGTGCGATCGTTGACCAACAACACCGGCGCATCGGCGCAGGCACCCATGCATTCGCCGGGTTGCAAGGTGAACATGCCGTCGGCGGTGGTGCCACCGACTTCAATGCCCAGTTTCTGCGTCAAATGCACCAAAGCCGCCTGCCCGTTGCGCAACTGGCAAGGCAAGTTGGTGCACACGTTGATCTTGAACTTGCCAACCGGTTGTTGGTTGTACATGTTGTAGAAGGTGGTCACTTCGTGAACAGCCATCGGTGCCATGTCCAGCAGTTTGGCAATGGCGCGTTCGCTTTCAGCGCTCACGTAGCCCTGCTCTTGCTGCGCAATCGACAAGCAAGCCATGACGGCTGACTGTTTTTGATCTGCAGGGTATTTGGCAACTTCGCGGTCGAAACGCGCAAAGACTTCGGCCGACAGCGGTGCGCTGTGGTGGATAGTTTCAGAACTCATCGGTCAATTTCCCCGAACACAATGTCCATGGTGCCGATCACCGCCACGGTGTCAGCGATCATGTGGCCACGCGCCATTTCATCCATGGCTGCCAAATGGGCAAACCCTGGGGCGCGAATCTTTAGACGGTAAGGTTTGTTGGCACCATCGCTCACGAGATAGATACCAAACTCGCCTTTCGGATGCTCAACGGCGGCATACGCTTCGCCTTCGGGCACATGGAAGCCTTCGGTGAAGAGTTTGAAATGGTGGATCAACTCCTCCATGTTCGACTTCATACCTTCGCGGCTCGGTGCGGCCACTTTGTGGTTATCCGTGATCACTGGACCGGGGTTGACGCGCAACCAATCCACGCACTGTTTGATGATGCGGTTGGACTGACGCATTTCTTCCACGCGCACCAAATAGCGGTCGTAGCAGTCACCCGTTTTACCGACAGGAATATCGAAATCCATGCGGTCATACACGTCGTAAGGCTGATGCTTGCGCAAGTCCCAAGCGATGCCGGAGCCTCGCAACATGGCACCTGTAAAACCGAGATTTTTGGCACGCTCTGGCGTGACGACGCCGATGCCAACGGTGCGTTGCTTCCAGATGCGGTTGTCGGTGAGGAGTGTTTCGTACTCGTCGACCAACTTGGGGAAACGCTGTGTGAAATCGTCGATGAAATCGAGCAACGAACCTTGGCGGTTTTCATTCAAACGCGCAATGGCTTTGGCGTTTTTGATCTTGCTGACTTTGTACTGCGGCATCACATCAGGCAAATCGCGGTACACGCCACCTGGACGGAAGTAAGCCGCGTGCATGCGCGCACCTGACACCGCTTCGTACATGTCGAACAAGTCTTCACGTTCGCGGAAGCAATAAATCAAGATGTTCATCGCACCGCAGTCGAAACCATGGCAACCCAACCACAACAAGTGGTTGAGCAAACGTGTGATTTCTGAATACATCACGCGGATGTACTGCGCACGTTCTGGCACTTCGATGCCCATCATTTTTTCGATGGCCAAACAGTAAGCGTGCTCGTTACACATCATGGACACGTAGTCGAGACGGTCCATGTAGGGCAACGATTGGATGTAGGTTTTGCTCTCGGCCAACTTTTCAGTAGCACGGTGCAACAAACCGATGTGGGGGTCAGCGCGTTGGACCACTTCGCCGTCGAGTTCCAACACCAAACGCAGCACGCCGTGTGCTGCAGGATGTTGAGGGCCCAAGTTCAGGGTGTAGTTCTTGATATCAGCCATGGTCAGTGCGTACCGCCGTAGTTGTCTTCACGAATGATGCGCGGCGTGATTTCGCGCGGCTCGATGGTGACGGGTTGGTACACCAC
>CANBRM010000141.1 GCA_947371915.1 Comamonadaceae bacterium
CGATGGCGTCGAGCAGGGCAATGCCGAGGCCTTCGCTTTTGGCGCTGCCTGCGCAGTCGTAAGGCTCTTCGGCTTTTAAATAAGCTTCGATTTCAGCGTCGCTCAGGTCGCGAAAGCGCACTTTGACTTGTGCAACGTCCAGCTGTTCAAACTGCGTGCGCAAGCAAACCACCGCAACGGCCGTTTGAAAGATGACCGTTTGGCCGCGCATGCGCTGCAGCTGTTGTACGGCGCGGACGTGGGTGCCGGGTTTGCCCAAAGGCTCCCCGTGCAAGTCAGCCACTTGGTCCGAGCCGATCACCACGGCGTGGGGGTGCTGTTGCGCCACGGCATGGGCTTTGGCCAAGGCCAAGCGGCTGGCCAGCGCCAAAGGCGTTTCTTGTGGGTGAGGGGTCTCGTCCACGTCGGGGGCGACCACGTCAAAAGGCACGCGCAAGCGGCTCAGCAGTTCGTGTCGGTAGCGCGAGGTCGAGCCCAAAATCAAAGCGGGCGTAGAGGTATGAAGGTCAGACATGGCCTAGATTCTCTTACACTGCCCAGCATGAAAAACGACATGAACCCCTCTCATTTAGATGTTGCCGCCTTTGCCAAGGCACAAGTTCGCTTAGAAGGCGATACGCCCTTGACGCAGTTCGAGCGTTTGGCCGAAGACTGTGCGGGCGAGTTGAGCGGCAATGTGACTTGGGCCGCGCAAGGTGCGACGGAGCCCAAGGCCGGCGGCAAAGATGAGGTGTGGCTGCATGTCGAAGCGCATGCCCATGTGCCGTTGACGTGCCAGCGCTGTTTAACCCCGGTGCCTGTCGCGCTTGAAATTGCCCAAGACTTCCGTTTTGTCGCAGATGAAGAGACGGCCATGGCTGAAGATGACGAGTCTGACGAGGACTTGCTGGTCTTGTCTGACGCTTTCGATTTGATGGCGCTCATTGAAGATGAGTTGCTCATGGCCTTGCCTTTGGTGCCCATGCATCAGGCGTGTTTGAGTGATCAAGCGCCTCTTTCTAAAGAGGAAGAGGCCATTCTTTCGCAAGAAAAACCCAACCCATTTGCGATTCTGGCGGCACTGAAAAAGCGCCCATCGTAAAAACCGAGGAGTTGGGCTATAATTTGAGGCTTCGTGTCACGCTGACCCCGGTTAGTTTGTGGCCCAATGATCAACCACATTTAGTTCCAGGAGCCGATCATGGCTGTTCAGCAAAACAAAAAATCTCCTTCCAAGCGCGGTATGCACAACTCGCACACAGCTTTGACCGCTCCCGGTACAGCTGTTGAGCCAACCACCGGCGAAATCCACTTGCGTCACCACATCAGCCCCACAGGCTTCTACCGTGGCCGTAAAGTGTTGAAAACCAAATCAGAAGCTTAATTTCTCTGCTTCTCATTGGCCCGTGGCCCTTTAGGGTGCCTCGGGCTTTTGTTTTTTTGCGAGTGCCCAAATGATCACTTTATCTGTCGATTGCATGGGCGGCGACCATGGTCCGCGCGTCACATTGGCGGCCTGCCGCCGCTTTTTAGAGACGCACGAGGACGCACAACTTTTGTTGGTGGGTTTGCCTGAGGCCTTGTCTTCTTTCTCTCATCCACGCGCACGCGTGGTGGCTGCTAACGAAGTGGTGGCCATGGATGACCCGATTGAAGTGGCCTTGCGCCGCAAGAAAAATTCGTCCATGCGGGTCGCGATTGAACAAATCAAAGACGGTTCAGCACAAGCTGCGGTGTCTGCTGGCAACACCGGTGCCTTGATGGCGATTGCACGTTATGTGCTTAAAACCATGGATGGCATTGACCGCCCAGCGATCGCCGGCCGCATGCCTAACTTCAAAGGTGGCGGCACCACCATGCTTGATCTGGGCGCCAACGTCGATTGCAGTCCAGAGCATTTGCTGCAGTTTGCTGTTTTGGGTTCGGCCTTGGTGTCTGTGCTCGATGACATTGAAAGCCCGTCTGTCGGCTTGCTCAATATCGGTGAAGAAGCCATCAAAGGCAACGAAGTTATCAAAAAAACTTCTGAATTGTTGCGATCTGCTGCTAACTCAGGTGATTTGAATTTCTACGGCAACGTCGAAGGCAATGACATTTACCAAGGCACTGTCAATTTGATCGTGTGTGATGGCTTTGTCGGCAATGTGGCGCTGAAAGCCAGTGAAGGCTTGGCGCACAAGATCAGTGAAACGCTGAAAAATTCGTTTACGCGCAACATCTTGACGAAAATTGCTGCTTTAGTGTCTTATCCGGTCTTATCTGACTTTAAAGACAAGGTGGACCATCGCCGCTACAACGGCGCAGCGCTGTTGGGTCTCAATGGCATCGTGTTCAAGAGCCATGGCTCTGCCGACGAGGTGGCTTTTGAGACGGCGTTGAACCGCGCGTATGATGCAGCCCACCATAACTTGCTCGAACGTGTGCGCTCTCGGATTGCCCATGCAGCGCCTTTGTTGCGCTTAGGACAAACGAATTAAGTAGCCACCTGAGCCTACTGATTGATGACTCGTTTTACCCGAATCACTGGCACCGGAAGTTTTCTCCCCCCTCGTCGGTTGACCAACGCCGATTTGGTCGCGGAACTGGCAACACAAGGTGTTGAAAGTTCAGACGAATGGATCGTGGAGCGCACAGGCATTCGCGCACGCCACTTTGCCGCCCCCGACGTCAACAGCAGCGACTTGGCTTTTGAAGCTTGCAAACAGGCTTTGGATGCTGCGGGTTGCCGCCCCCAAGACATCGACTTGATCATCGTCGCCACGTCTACGCCGGACATGGTGTTCCCCTCAACCGCATGCATCTTGCAGCACAAGTTGGCGCAGTTGGACGAGGCTGCGGCGGGCATTGCTGGCGCACCAGCCTTTGATGTGCAAGCGGTATGCAGCGGTTTTATTTATGCGTTGACCGTGGCCGACGCCATGATCCGCGCAGGCAACGCCAAACGTGCTTTGGTGGTGGGCTCTGAAATTTTTTCGCGTTTGCTCGATTTCCAAGACCGCACGACCTGTGTGCTGTTTGGCGATGGGGCGGGTGCCGTGGTGCTCGAAGCGTCTGAGACGGCTGGCATTTTGGCCACCGACATCCACGCCGATGGCAAGCATGTGGGCATCTTGTGTGTCCCAGGTCATGTGCGCAATGGCAATATCTTGGGCGATCCTGTCCTCAAGATGGATGGCCAAGCGGTGTTCAAACTCGCCGTGGGCTTGTTGGAAGGCGCTGCGCGCACGGTGCTCGACAAGGCCGGTCTGAAAGACACCGACATCGACTGGTTGATCCCGCACCAAGCCAACATCCGCATCATTCAAAGTACCGCCAAGAAGCTGAAATTGCCCATGGAGAAAGTGGTGCTCACCGTGCACGACCACGGCAATACGTCTGCGGCATCCATTCCTTTGGCTTTGGACAAGGCCGTGCGCAGCGGGCAGGTCAAAGCGGGTCAGACGCTGATGCTCGAAGGCGTGGGCGGTGGCTTCACTTGGGGCGCGGTGCTGCTGAAGTTGTAAGCCTGTATCAGACTTGATGTGACACACTCTTAAGACACGTTATGACTTCATTTGCTTTTGTATTTCCAGGTCAAGGCTCTCAATCCGTCGGCATGCTCGACGCTTGGGGCGACAACCCTGTGGTGGCGCAAACTTTGGCCGAGGCGTCTGACGCCATGGGCGAAAACATCGCCAAGCTCATTCATGAGGGCCCCAAAGAAGCTTTGGGCTTGACCACCAACACCCAGCCGGTCATGTTGGTGTCAGCCGTCGCCGCTTACCGCGTGTGGCTGGCCGAAGGTGGTGCTGTGCCCAGCGTGGTGGCCGGTCACTCTTTGGGTGAATATTCCGCGTTGGTGGCTGCTGGCGTATTGACGCTGGCGCAAGCTGCACCCTTGGTGCGCTTCCGTGCGCAAGCCATGCAAGACGCGGTGCCTGTGGGTACAGGCGCCATGGCCGCTATTTTGGGCATGCCTGCAAACCAAGTGATCGCGGGTTGTGCTGAGGCGCAAGCCACTTTTGGCGCCGGCTCTGCCGAAGTGGTGGAGGCGGTGAACTTCAACGACCCCGGCCAAACCGTGATCGCGGGCAGCAAAGCTGCGGTTGAGAAAGCCTGTGAAGTGCTCAAAGCCAATGGTGCGAAACGTGCCTTGTCGCTGCCCGTGTCTGCACCGTTTCACTCGAGCTTGATGAAGCCTGCTGCCGATCGTTTGAAAGAAAAATTGGCGGCTACGACCTTTGCAACTGCTCAAATCCCGTTGGTCAACAACATCGATGTCAGCATTGAAACCGACGCCGATTGCATGCGCGATGCTTTGTACCGTCAGGCGTTTGGCCCGGTTCGTTGGGTCGAGTGCGTGGCGGCGATCAAAGCGCGTGGCGTGACCACTTTGGTCGAGTGTGGTCCGGGTAAAGTGCTGGCTGGCATGACCAAGCGCATTGATGCCGAGTTGACCGGCTTGCCTTTGTTTGACCCGGCTTCGTTGGCCGATGTCAAAACGGCGCTCGCTTGAACCTCAATTTATTTTTCGTATGACTCAAAACACACAACACATCGCCTTGGTGACTGGTGCCTCTCGCGGCATTGGTGCTTCGATTGCGCAAGAATTGGCTAGCCAAGGTTACTTGGTCATTGGCACGGCAACTTCGGATGAAGGTGCTGCCAAAATCAGCCAAGCCCTGTCGGCCCATGCCGGTTGCCGTGGCGCAAATTTGAATGTGAACGACGCTGCAGCTGTCGACGCGCTCATCGACAGCATCACCAAAGATCACGGTGCTTTGCATGTGTTGGTCAACAACGCGGGCATCACCCGCGACACCTTGGCCATGCGCATGAAGGACGACGATTGGGATGCTGTGCTCGACACCAACCTCAAAGCCGTGTTCCGTCTGTCCCGCGCCGTCATTCGTCCCATGATGAAGCAGCGCTATGGCCGCATCATCAGCATCACCAGTGTGGTCGGTGCTTCGGGCAACCCAGGTCAAGCCAATTACGCTGCGGCCAAAGCCGGTGTGGCTGGTATGACTCGCGCTTTAGCGCGTGAGTTAGGCAGCCGCAACATCACCGTCAACTGCATCGCGCCTGGTTTTATTGAGACCGACATGACGGCCTCATTGCCCGAAGAGCAACAAAAAGCACTGCTCAGTCAAATCCCGTTGGGACACTTGGGCAAGCCCTCAGACATCGCACATGCCGTGGCTTATTTGGCCGGCGCAAAAGCCAGTTATGTGACTGGCCAAGAATTGCATGTCAATGGCGGCATGTTCATGTCTTAAGCGCGCTGTTGCTGACAAAATTAAACTGAATGAATACGGTCAGTCCGTCCGGTTAAAATAGCGGTCTTATTCACAACCCTT
>CANBRM010000142.1 GCA_947371915.1 Comamonadaceae bacterium
GCCCTTAAGTGCAATACCAGCCGACTCTCTGTAGACAAAGGTCACCAGCCCCGAGCAATCAAACCCCGTGTGCAGTTTTTTGCCGCCATAGGTGTAGCCACGGTCCAACATGGCGATGGCTTGCATGACGATGTCTTGGCGCTTGGCAGGGTTGTTGGGGTAACTTTGCGCGGTCGGCGCGGTGGACAACAACTTGGGTTGCTTGGTCGCACACGCATACAACAAGGGCGTGAGGCAAACCGCCAAAAAACCGCGTTTGTTCATGGCTGATTTGCGCGCTTAGTGCAGCGCATGGCGCACCGCTTCGCCAATGGCGAGCGAGCTGGTCAAACCCGGCGACTCAATGCCGAACAAATTCACCAAGCCCTTCAGCCCGTGCACAGCGGGGCCTTGGATGCAAAAGTCAGCCGAGGCTTCATGTGGACCTGAGATTTTGGGACGAATGCCTGCATAGCCCGCTTGTAGAGCCCCGTCTGCCAAGGCGGGCCAATATTTGCGCACCTCGGTGTAGAACAGTTGCTCGTGCTCGGGCGAGACGACCAAATCGTCGGGACGGTCGACCCACTGCACATCGGGGCCAAATTTGGCTTGGCCGCCCAAGTCGAGCGTCAAATGCACGCCCAAACCAGCAGCTTCAGGCACGGGGTAGATCAAGCGTGAAAATGGTGATTTGCCAGAAAGCGTGAAGTAATTGCCCTTGGCAAAGTAAGCCTGTGGCACATGCTGCGCGGCCAAGCCCGCAAAATTGCGCGCCAGCCAAGGCGCGGTCAAACCTGCCGCATTGACCACCGTTTGTGCCATCAACTCTGAGCCATCAGCCATGCGCAACACCATGCCTTCAGGGGTGCAAACGGCGTGGGTCACCGCCGAATTGAAGGCAACGATACCGCCTGCATTCTCAAAGTCGCCCTGCAAACTCAGCATCAAACCATGGCTGTCCACAATGCCGGTGCTGGGTGAATGCACCGCAGCGACGCACGACAAGGCGGGCTCCATCGCCTTCGCAGCAGCAGCGTCGAGCAGCACCAAGTCGGTCACGCCGTTGGCATGGGCTTTTTGAACAATCGCCTCTAAGGCGGGCACTTGGCTGGCGTGGGTCGCCACGATCAACTTGCCACAGCGCTGGTGGCCAATGCCGCGCTCGGCCGCGTAGGCGTACAACATTTCTCGGCCTTGCACACACAACTGCGCTTTGAGGGAGCCTTGTGGGTAGTAAATACCGGCGTGGATGACTTCGCTGTTGCGCGAACTCGTGCCCGTGCCAATGGCGTCCGCCGCTTCGAGCACCAACCAATCGCGGGAGTTGTCGGGGGCGGCCTGCGTCAACGCACGCGCCACAGCCAATCCAACCACCCCTGCGCCAATCACGACGCCATCCACTTTGTCCAAAGTCGCACTCCTTGTTCAACAGGCTTGTATTAGAACCAAAAAAAACGGCACCCGAAGGTGCCGTTTCAAGGTCTTGGAAAACCTGAAAGAGTCAACGTTGGATCAACGCTTTTTAGCCGCTGTTTTGCCAGCGTTCAAAGCGGTGGCCGTCATGGATTTCATGTTGGTCTCGGCCACTTCGGTGGCTTGTTTCACTGCTTTTTGCACAGTTTCCAAAGCGCTGTTGCCAGCGGAAACGGCAGTTTTGAAAGCGGCCACAGCGGCTTCAGAACCGGCAGGTGCGTTTTTGGTGGCGTTGTCGATCATGGCGTGGAAAGCTTGTTGGGCTTCAGCCACTTTGCCTTCAACGTGACCGTGAAACTCAGAGCCGGTGCCCGTTGCGATTTCGTACAAGTGGCGGTTGTAAGCGACGGCTTTTTCAGCCAAAGGCTGGAACAAGCTGGCTTGCAAAGCCAACAGCTCTTGGGCGTCTTTCACGCTCAAAGCAGCTTGGGTTTGTTGTTGCGAGTCAGACAACGCAGACTTGGCAGCCGCCAAGTTCAACTCGATGAGTTGTTCCACGCCAGAGAAAGCCTTGCTGGTCAAACCCATCAGAGTTTCCAAATTGGCTTTGTTGGCGGCGATGATTTGTTCAGGGGTCAGGTTCATGTTGAATCTCCAAAATTAATAAAAAGATGACAACTGCTCAGAACTTGCCCACCTGGGCTGCCTTTTGTTGCAGTGCAGCATGGATTGAATTCTAAAGAGAATGACAGCCTTGACAAGCGTTTTACCCCGCTCAAAGCGGTGTTTAGAGCCGGCAGACTAAATCTGGGCGCGGGTTTCGTCACTCTCGCCCGTGCCCCCAGTGTTGTGCCCATTGATTTTTGTAAATTTGCGCCAAATCTGCAGATTTGAGAATCAAGGTGTTTTCGGCATTTCGCGTTTCTGCCGAATTTGTGAAATTAAAACTACCGGTAATCACCACCGTGCCGTCAATCACCATCACTTTGTTGTGTGCGATGGCGTGCTTGCCGTCTTCACGCACGGCAACGTGGCCGGCCTCCAACATTTCGGCCACATCGCGGTTGGATTTGCCGGTTTTCATGTCCAACAAAACTCGCACCGCCACCCCACGCTGCTGCGCACGCACCAAGGCTTGCGCAATGGCATGGTGCGTGAAGCCATAGGCCTGCACCAGCACCTCGCGCTCACTGGCGTCGATGGCTTTGACAATCGCCGCCGCCGCGCCTGCGAGTGGACTGAAATAAACCCCCAAGACCTCGGCAGTGGTCGCAGAAGGCGTGGATAAAACCGGCGCTTTGTCGAACGACGCGCAGCCCACACTGAGCGCCAGCACGCACACCGGCAACATGCCGCGAACAACCATTCGATAAACCATGTACGAATGTTAGCAATTCGATGACATGGCAATTAATTTAAACAATTTATTAATAAATTCAAAACAAAACATACAAAGTGCAAATCCGTGTGACAAGCGCCAAACCCCTCCCGTAGTAAAGTGGCGGCGCTTTGAACTCTCACCCACATCCCCCCTCTCACGCCCTATCGCCCACCACCCGTCGGGCGATTTTTCTGTTGTCCTTGGCCACGTTTTCGAGCATGGCGGTGCAGCGCATTTGCGACCCCATGCTGCCGGAGTTGTCACGCGAGTTCAACGCGCCCATCGGCGACGTGGCCCAAGTCATTTCGGTCTTTGCCATCGTCTATGGCTTGATGCAGTTGTTTTACGGCCCCGTGGGCGACCGTTTGGGCAAGTACCGCGTGGTGATGCTGGCCACCTTGGTCTGCACCGTGGGCTGCGTGCTGTCGGCGGTGAGCGGTGATTTGCAATTTCTCGTGGCAGCACGGGTGGTCACAGCCCTGGCAGCAGCGGCCATCATTCCGTTGACCATGGCTTGGGTGGGTGACACGGTGCATTACGAAATGCGCCAAGAAACCTTGGCCCGTGTGGGACTGGGCACCATGCTTGGCATCACGGCTGGGCAGTTGTTTGGCGGTTTGCTGACCGACACGCTGGGCTGGCGTTGGGCGTTTGCGTTGATGGCGGCATTTTTCTGCGGCGTCACTTGGCTGCTGTGGCGTCACAGCACACACCTTGACCACACGCCCCCTGCCGACCACGCGCCTGCCGGTTTTTTCAAACAACTCGCCCAAGTGGCGCACAACCCTTGGGCGCGCACGCTGTTGGGCACGGCACTGCTGGAAGGGGCCACCGTGTTTGGCTTATTGGCCGTCACGGCTTCGCACTTGCACCACACACATGGCATTTCGCTGACCTTGTCAGGTGCCACCACTGCGCTGTTTGGCTTGGGTGGTATGGCTTATATGGCCTCAGCCAAAGTGACGATTCGGCGCTTTGGCGAGGTGGGCTTGGCCCGCTACGGCGGCTGGGCTTTGGGGCTGGCCTTTGGCGTGATCGCCCTCACCCCTTGGTGGCCCTTGGCCATTCCGGCGTGTTTTGTGGCGGGCTTTGGGTTTGCCATGTTTCACAACACCATGCAGGCCAAAGCCACACAAATGGTGCCCACCGCACGCGCCACGGGTGTGACTTTGTTCGCAGGCTTTTTATTTCTGGGCCAGTCTTTGGGCGTGTTGGCGTTGGCTGCTTTGATGGGCCATTTTTCATCCAGCGCCGTGATGGCCTGTGATGCGGTAGCCGTGGTGGCCTTGGGCTTGTTTTTTTCGCGAGCCACCGCACGACGCAACGCCACCGAAGCCGACCGCGCTTAAACTTTTCTCATTTCACCGTTTTTCTCTCGCATGACCGACACGCTCACCCCCCAAGCCCTTGAACAAATTGCCCAACAACTGGAGCAGCACCCTGACTACCGCGTGCTGCGCCGCTTGGTGCCACGCCACACGATGAACGAGGCACAACCCGGCCAACGCTTGTGCAAAGGCGTGGTGCTCGACACCGAAACCACCGGCCTTGATTCCAGCAACGACCGCGTGATCGAATTGGGCATGCTGGTGTTTGAGTTCGACCCCGAAACCGGTGTGGTCTACCAAGTGCTGAACGTGTTTGACGAGCTGGAAGACCCTGGCTTCGCCATTCCCCCCGCCACCATCGCGGTGCACCACATCACCGACGACATGGTGCAAGGCAAACGCATTGACGACGCGCAAGTGGCTGCGCTAATGAAAGACGTGCAAGTGGTGATTGCCCACAATGCCAAGTTTGACCGCCCGTTTGTGGAAGCACGCTGGCCCCTATTTCAGAAGCTGAACTGGGCCTGCAGCATCAACGACATCAACTGGCGCGATGAAGGCTTTGGCTCGGCCAAGCTGGAATATTTGGTGGGCACCCAAGGCTATTTTTACGAAGCCCACCGCGCCGAGGCCGATTGCTGGGCTTTGCTGGAGTTGCTCAACCGCGTGCTGCCGCAAAGCCAACAAACCGCCATGCTGGCCTTGCTCGAAACGCTGAACAAGCCGCAAGAAAAAATCTACGCCATCAACTCACCGTTTGAGACCAAAGACATGCTCAAAACACGCGGCTACCGTTGGTCCGCCGAGTTGCGCTGCTGGAGCCGCGTGGTGGCGGGTCCGCAAGAAAGACAGCAAGAGTTGGATTGGCTCAAAAGCCGCGTCTACGGCCAACGCAGCGCGCGGGTTGAGATTGAGACCCAAGGCGGCCAAGTGCGTTACTCGAACCGCGAAGGTCACAAAGAGATGATCACGCTTTAATAGCTCACCACTTGCCAAGGCACTTGGCAGGTGGGCACTTGGGGGTAATAAGCCTGCGCCGTGCTGCAAAAGTACGCCACGCGGGGGCCTGCAGCGTAGGGCTGAGGCGCCACCACCACTTGCGGTTGCACGGCATAGCTTGGTGTACTGGCTGCATAAATGGCACCGCCTAACAAGGCGGCTCCCACTGCGGGCGCAACCCAGTTGCCGCCCCAACCACCAC
>CANBRM010000143.1 GCA_947371915.1 Comamonadaceae bacterium
GCTTTCAGGCGGTCCACCACCTTCTTCACGTCTTGCGCTTTGTCTTTGTGGGCCACCAGCACCGCGTCTGAGGTTTCGACCACCACCAAGTCTTCTACGCCAATCAGCGCCACCATGCGGCTAAAAGCACGCAAGCTAAAGACATACAAACTGCACTAAAACTAGCACGCGAACTAAAGGAGGCGAAATGAGCAATCTGAACCCTAGTTTTTCTACAATTCTAAAAGTGATGTCCGCTTTAGGTGTGCAATTGCATGCGCAAGTTGCGTTGAGCAACACGATATAAACGGGTTGCTAACACGCGGGATTTGTTTAGGGCGGATTGAATAAGTTGGACACTGTGTGTACGGGTTTTTTACTATAAATTGAGTTCTTTAGTGTTATTTTGAGAGTTAGACTAGGCGTCGTCTCACAGAATAAACACACATGGCTTCAAAAAATACACAAAAGCTAGTCGTCAAAGCACCAGTCAAAACGGTAGCCAAGCCAGCCGCCAAGGTAAAGGCCAAAGTCCCCTTAGCTGCTAAGGGGGCTGTTTCTGCAAAGGCCACACCCAAGGCTGTTCCAAAGCCTATTTCCAAGCCCACTTCCAAGCCACACCCCGCGCTGCAAGCGCCGATTCGGGTGTTTCAAATCTATTACGAGCCGTGGCATCGCGATTTGCTCGATCCCGCGTTTGTGCCGTTGGACAACGCGGGGGCGAAGTCGGAGTTGCTGGAGTTTTCGGTGTTTGAGCGTTTGCAAGCGCACGAGGCCACGCAAGGCGCGCAGTTGTGGGGCGCGTTGTCTTGGCGCTTTGGCGAGAAAACGGGGATGAAGGGCGCGGAGTTGCTTGAAGCGATCGCTGCGAACCCCGGCAACGATGTGTACTTTTGTAACCCTCATATTCAAAACGAAGCGATTTATCACAACATGTGGATGCAGGGCGAGACGGCCCACCCGCATTTTGTGGCGTTGACGCGTGCGGTCTTTCAGGCGGCAGGTTTGGATGAGAGCGAGATTGGGGCGCTGCACCCGTCGAGCAGCTACTCGTCGGCCAATTATTTTGTGGCAAGCCCGAAGTTTTGGGCTTTGTATGTGCCGTTCATTCGCCGCGTGTTGAAGGCGGCAGATGAAAACTTGACGCTCACTTTGCGCAACGCGTTCCACTCGAATGCGGCAGACCCGAAGGGTTTGCATGGCGGGGCCACGTATGTGCCGTTCATCGTGGAGCGCTTGTTTGGGTATTTCATGCGCACCGAGGGCAAAGGGTTGAAGGCACACAAGGTGCCTTTGCTGGCGCGCGAGGTGGAGCTGAATGTGCACCAAAAGTTGCTGCGCGACATGAAGGACGTGGCGCACAGCACCAAGTCGGCTTGGCTGGCAGCGTGCTGGGTGAATTACCGCAATTTGTATTTGAACCAAACGAATTCCGAGGCTTGGTGCGCGCAGTATTTGCGACTGATCACGCCCACGGATGTGCGTTTCGTCTAAGGGGCTGGTCATGATGGATTTGATTTGCATTGAGTCGTCGGAGTTGGCCAAACAGCGCTGGACAGTGGACGGCCCCGTGATGGTGATGCCCTACACCGATCCCGTTTTGGCGGTGCGTGCTGGCGAGTTTGCGTGCAAGCGGGCAGGGGCCAAGGGCTTGGTGCTGGCGGTGCATGACGCGCAGCGCCAAGGTTTTGTGGCGACGGTGAATGCGGCGTGTGCCGCCACACAAAGTCCGTGGGTCGGCTATATGGCGCAAGATGCGTTTGCGGGGCGGGAGTGGATGGGCCAAGCCCTGCAAACGCTGCATCGCGAGGCGGCTGTGTTGCTCGGGTTCAACGACGGCAAGTGGCACGGTGCGTTGGCTTCGTTTGGCTTGGCCAAGCGCGAGTGGGTGACAGGCGTGAGCGGCGGCGGTGTGTTTTACCCCGGCTATGCGCGCCATTACGCCGACGTGGAGTTGACTTTGCTGGCGCTGCAAGCGAGTGGCTACGTGTACAACCCCGACAGTGTGCTGATGGAGGTCGACTGGGGCAAAGAAGCCACCGCGGTGCACCGCGCCGACCGTGTGTTGTACCGCGAGCGGGTGGCGCAAGGGTTTGATGGGCGGGTGAGAGAGCCTTTGTTGTTGGGAATGTTTCAATGAACGCGCACGAGTCGTTGTCAGTGTTGCAGTCGGCCCAAGAGGCCATGAATGAGGGGCGCTGGGCTGAGTCGGCGCATTTTTTTGGATTGGCGACGCAGCGTCATGCCGATAACGCAGGGGCATGGCACAACCTAGGCTTGAGTTTGCTGGCGCTGGGCAACGCACCTCATGCCTTGAAGGCGTTGCAGCGGGCTTATGGTTTGAACCCGCGGTTGTGGCAAAGCCGTTTGCTGCAAGGCCGCGCCCACAGGATGCTGGGCCAAGTGCAAGAGGCGGACGCAAGCTTTGCCGCTGTCATGCAGGCGGACCCGACCAACGGCACGGCACGCATTGCCCGCGCTTATTTGGCGATGAATGTGTTCGGCACGCCCTTGCAGGCGGTCGAATGGGTCAAACCCTTGCTGGGCACGCCCGAGCATGGCGACGATGCCGAGCTGACCACGCTGATGGCCAGTTTGTACGACCGCGACGAGTCGGCTCAAGAGTTGAACGACCGCGTGATCGCGTTTTCTCGCCGCGTGTTGCGCTTGGACCCTCTGCCACACCAGCCTGCGCCGCCTAAGCGCAACACTGGCCGGCAGCGGGTGGGTTTGATCTCGCCCTTGTTTTGCGTGTCGCCGGTTTACTTTTTGACCATGGCGGCTTGGCAGGAAGAGGTGAAAGCGCGGGATGTGGTGGTGTTCAACCGTGGGCATAAGGCCGACTGGGCGACCCAAGCTTTCAAAGACGTGGCCAGCGAATGGCACGACGTGCAAGAGATGGACGCGCTGCGGTTGGCGCAAACCCTGCAAGCCGCCGACCTTGATGTGCTGTACGACTTAGGCGGCTGGATGGACCCCGTGGGTCTTAAAGCGCTGTCGGTCAAACCTGCGCGGCACATGTTCAAGTGGGTGGGCGGGCAAAGCATCACCACGGGGCTGGACAGTTTTGATGGCTGGATTGGGGACGAGGCGCAGTCGCCCACGCATCTGCAGAGCTTGTACACGGAGCCCTTGCACAACATTCCTGGTGGCTACGCCATTTACACGCCGCCTGATTACATGCCACCCCCGCAGCCCACGCGTCGGATGGAGCCGGTTGTGTTTGCCAACCCCGCCAAGTTGTCGCGGGCATTTTTGCGGCATTTGCAAACCATCAAGGGCAAAAAAGTGTTGGTACATCAACAGTTCCAACACGTTCAAGCACGCGACCATGTGCTGGCATATCTGGATGCCTCCGAGGTGGAGTTTGTCATACCCCGCAGCCACCACGAGGCGCTGCAGGTGCTGGGCCAACACGCCGAAATGCTCGACACCTTCCCCTACAGCAGCGGTTTGACCGCCCGTGAGGCCAAAGCCATGGACGTGAAGGTGCGCGCCAAGGTGGGGACCTTGTTTTGTGAGCGGCATTGCGCAGACTTTGAGTGAGAGTGACTGGGCCGATAGAATCGAAAAATGCCCACTAAAAAAACAACCCCCAAAGTCCATCTGCCCGACCGTGACGATGGCAATTCGGTCGTTTTAGAACGAAAAACGCTGCGCACCAAGCCGCCGCAGATGTTTCAGGTGCTGATGCTCAACGACGACTTCACGCCCATGGAGTTTGTGGTGATGGTGCTGCAAGAGTTTTTCAGCAAAGACCGCGAAAGCGCCACGCAAATCATGTTGCAGATCCATTTGGATGGCAAAGGCGTGTGCGGCGTTTACAGCAAAGACGTGGCCGCCACCAAAGTGGACCAAGTCATGGACGCTGCCCGCAAGGCCGGCCACCCGCTGCAGTGCGTGGCCGAGCCCATTGAATAAGCACCACCCAAAACAATACCTATCGTTTGCACCAAGCAAACAGGCCCATTGAATAAACGGGTTTCGTTTCCATATACAGTTGAATCTCAGTTGCAAGCACGAAGGAAAAACACATGATCGCCCAGGAACTAGAAGTCAGCTTGCACATGGCCTTTGTCGAGGCCCGTCAACAACGACACGAATTCATCACCGTTGAGCACTTGCTTTTGGCGCTGCTCGACAACCCCAGCGCTGCCGAGGTGCTGCGCGCCTGCTCCGCCAACATCGACGACTTGCGCAAGTCGCTCTCCAACTTCATCGCTGACAACACCCCACAGGTGTCGGGCACCGAAGAGGTGGACACACAGCCCACCTTGGGTTTTCAGCGTGTGATTCAGCGCGCCATCATGCATGTGCAGTCCACAGGCAATGGCAAAAAAGAAGTGACCGGCGCTAACGTGCTGGTGGCCATTTTTGGTGAGAAAGATTCGCACGCGGTGTATTACCTCCACCAACAAGGTGTGACGCGTTTGGACGTGGTGAACTTCATCGCCCACGGTATCAAAAAGAGCGATCCACCTGAAGCGTCCAAGAGCGCAGAGCCATCTCACACTGAGCAAGAAGAGGGCGGCGGGCAGTCTGACAAGAACGAGAAGGCGTCACCGCTGGAGCAGTTCACACAAAACCTGAACCAAGCAGCCAAAGACGGCAAGATTGACCCGCTGATTGGCCGCGAGTACGAGGTGGAGCGCACGATTCAAATCCTGTGCCGCCGCCGCAAGAACAACCCCCTGTTGGTAGGCGAGGCTGGCGTGGGTAAAACTGCGATTGCCGAGGGGTTGGCATGGCGCATCACCCAAGGCGATGTGCCTGAAATCTTGGCCGAGGCCATCGTGTATTCGCTGGACATGGGCGCTTTGCTGGCGGGCACCAAATACCGTGGCGACTTTGAGCAGCGCCTCAAAGGCGTGATCAAGAACTTGCAGGCCAAGCCCAACGCGATTTTGTTCATCGACGAAATTCACACGCTCATTGGCGCGGGCGCAGCTTCGGGCGGCACGCTGGATGCGTCTAACTTGTTGAAGCCCGCTTTGTCTAGCGGTCAGCTCAAGTGCATTGGCGCAACGACGTTCACCGAGTACCGTGGCATTTTTGAAAAAGACGCCGCCCTGAGCCGTCGTTTCCAAAAGGTGGATGTGGTGGAGCCCACCGTGTCGGAAACCGTGGACATTCTCAAAGGCCTGAAGTCGCGCTTTGAAGAGCACCACAACGTCAAGTACGCCGTGGCTGCGTTGCAAGCGGCTACTGAGTTGAGCGCCAAGTACATCAATGACCGCCAGTTGCCTGACAAGGCTATTGACGTGATTGACGAAGCCGGTGCGGCACAACGCATCTTGGTGGCGTCTAA
>CANBRM010000144.1 GCA_947371915.1 Comamonadaceae bacterium
CAGCTACTGAAACTTCTGCACTCAGCCGACGCACAGTTTTGCAATCAGCAGTCGCCAGCGCCTTGGTTATCAGTCCAGCCTTGCGTTCTCTGGCCTACGCCGCTGGCTCAGATGCACCTGAGAAAACCGAAGTCAAAATCGGTTTCATCCCGTTGACCGACTGCGCGAGCGTGGTGATGGCCTCTGTGTTGGGCATCGACAAAAAGTATGGCGTGAAGATCATCCCGTCCCAAGAATCCAGCTGGGCAGGCGTACGCGCCAAATTGGTCAACGGCGAACTCGACTTTGCCCACGCCTTGTACGGCCTGATCTACGGCGTGCACATGGGTACCTCAGGCCCTAAAAAAGACATGGCTGTTCTAATGAACTTGAACCAAAACGGCCAAGCCATCACGCTCTCTAAAAAGCTCGCTGACAAAGGCGCAGTCGATGCCGCCAGCCTCGCCAAACTGATGGCGACTGACAAACGCGAATACACCTTCGCACAAACCTTCCCTACGGGCACACACGCCATGTGGCTGTATTACTGGTTGGCCAGTGTGGGTGTGAACCCCCTCAAAGACGCCAAGGTCATCACCGTGCCACCGCCTCAAATGGTGGCCAACATGCGCGTGGGCAACATGGATGGCTACTGCGTGGGTGAGCCTTGGGGCCACCGCGCCATTGCCGATGGCATTGGCATCACCGCAGCCACCACACAAGACATCTGGCGTGACCACCCCGAAAAAGTGTTGGGCACCACCGGCGAGTTCGTCAAGAAATACCCCAACACCGCACGCGCTGTGACCGCTGCCATCTTGGAAGCCGGCAAGTGGATTGACTCGGGCCTGCAAAACAAAATGAAGATGGCCGAAACCATCGCCGACAAGTCGTATGTCAACACCAGCGTGGACGTGATCAACCAACGCATCTTGGGCCGCTACCAAAACGGTTTGGGCAAAACCTGGGACGACCCCAACCACATGAAGTTCTTCAACGACGGCACGGCCAACTTCCCTTACCTGTCTGATGGCATGTGGTTCCTCACGCAGCATAAGCGTTGGGGCTTGCTCAAAGACCACCCTGACTATTTGAAGGTGGCCAAAGAGATCAACCAGATCGACATCTTCAAACAAGCCGCAGCCGCCAGCAACACACCCGTGCCCAAGAGCGCGATGCGCAGCAGCAAGTTCATGGACGGTGTGGTGTGGGACGGCTCTGACCCTAAGAAGTACGCCGACAGCTTCAAAGTTCACGCTTAAAGCACCCACGAACGCTCTCGCACAAGGACACATCTCATGACTTTGAAACACCTGTTGTCACGCGTGGTGCCGCCCTTCATGGGCTTGGCACTGCTGGTGGGCATTTGGTCGCTGGTGTCCGTCACCAGCACCAACAACTTTCCCAACCCCACCGACACCTTCTGGCAAGCCGTGGATGTGTTCAGCAACCCGTTCTACAGCAACGGCCCCAACGACCAAGGCGTGGGATGGAACGTGTGGAGTTCTCTCAAGCGCGTGGCACTGGGCTTTGGCTTGGCCGCGTTAGTGGGCATTCCTTTGGGTTTCTTGATTGGGCGCTTCGAGTTTTTGTCGCGCATGTTCAACCCGCTCATCAGCTTGTTACGCCCCGTGTCACCACTGGCTTGGTTGCCCATTGGTTTGTTGGTGTTCAAGGGCGCCAACCCTGCGGCCATTTGGACCATCTTCATTTGCTCCATTTGGCCCATGGTCATCAACACCGCGGTGGGCGTGCAACGTGTGCCGCAAGACTACATGAACGTGGCGCGTGTGCTCAACCTCTCCGAGTGGAAGATTCTCACCAAGATTTTGTTCCCTGCGGTGCTGCCCTATATGTTGACCGGCGTGCGCTTGGCCGTGGGCACAGCTTGGCTGGTCATCGTCGCCGCGGAGATGCTGACCGGTGGTGTGGGCATTGGCTTTTGGGTGTGGGACGAGTGGAACAACTTGAATGTGAAAAACATCATCATCGCCATCTTCGTGATTGGCATCGTGGGCTTGGTGTTGGAGTACGCCCTCATCAAACTCGCCACCGCATTCACCTTTGAGGAGGTGCAGTCATGAACGCATCGTTGACCAGCAAATATTTGCAAATTCAGGGCGTGGCCCAAACCTTCAAAACAGCCAAAGGCAATTTCCCTGCCCTGCGCGACATCGAACTGACGGTGAGCAAAGGCGAGTTCGTCACCCTCATTGGCCACTCCGGCTGCGGCAAGTCCACCTTGCTCAACCTCATTGCAGGCCTGACCATGCCCACGGAAGGCACCTTGATTTGTGCCAACCGCGAAATCGCAGGCCCAGGCCCCGAGCGTGCCGTAGTGTTTCAAAACCACTCGTTGCTGCCCTGGCTCACCTGCTTTGAAAACGTCTACCTCGGGGTGGAGCGCGTGTTCGGCCAAAGCGGCGTGGTGGACGGCAAACCCAAAGAAGACAAAGCACAGCTCACCGCACGCACACACGCCGCGCTAGAAATGGTGAGCCTCAGCCACGCGGCCTTCAAACGCCCGGGCGAAATTTCGGGCGGTATGAAACAACGCGTGGGCATTGCACGTGCCTTGGCCATGGAGCCGCAAGTGTTGTTGATGGACGAGCCCTTTGGTGCGCTCGACGCCCTCACTCGCGCCAAGCTGCAAGACGAGTTGCTGGCCATCGTGGCCAACACCCAAAGCACCGTGGTGATGGTGACGCACGATGTGGACGAAGCTGTGCTGCTGTCCGACAAGATTGTGATGATGACCAACGGCCCCGCCGCCACCATCGGCGAAGTGCTACATGTGGACCTGCCTCGCCCCCGCTCACGCGTGACGCTGGCCGACGACCCTGCCTATTTGCACTACCGCAAAGCCGTGATTGACTTTTTGTACACGCGCCAAGCGCACGTTGAAAAACACTGAGGAGACTCACATGACGAACAAACTCAAACTCGTGATGGTGGGTAACGGCATGGCCGGTGTGCGCACCTTGGAAGAACTGATCAAGCTCACGCCCGACCTGTACGACATCACGGTCTTTGGCTCAGAGCCACACCCCAACTACAACCGAATCTTGTTATCGCCCGTATTGGCGGGTGAACAAACTTTGGATGAAATCATCCTCAACCCACGCGACTGGTACAGCGACAACCACATCACCTTGCACACCAGCTGGACCGTGACCGAGGTGGACCGCGTCAAACGCGTGGTGCACGCCACCAACGCCGCAGGCGACGTTCAAAGCGCGCCGTATGACCGCTTGATTTTGGCCACCGGATCCAACCCCTTCATGTTGCCCGTGCCGGGTCGTGAGTTAGACGGCGTGCTGGCCTACCGCGACATCGCCGACACACAGGCCATGATTGATGCGGCCACAAAATACAAAAACGCCGTGGTGATTGGCGGCGGTTTGCTCGGCCTCGAAGCAGCCAACGGTTTGATGAAACGCGGCATGAGCGTGACCGTGGTGCACGTCGGCGAATGGCTGATGGAGCGTCAGCTCGACAAAGTGGCGGGCGGCTTGTTGCAACGCTCACTCGAAGAGCGCGGCATGCAGTTTCGCATGCAGGCAAACACGCAAGAATTGCAAGCCGACAAAAACGGGCGCGTGGCGTCTGTCTTGTTCAAAGACGGCTCACACGTCCCCGCTGAGTTGGTGGTGATGGCCGTGGGCATTCGCCCCAACACGGCTTTGGCCGAAAAAATGCACCTGCATTGCGAGCGCGGCATTGTGGTCAGCGACACCCTGCAGACCGTGACAGACCCACGCATTTATGCTGTGGGCGAATGTGCGGCACACCGTGGCATTGCCTACGGTTTGGTGGCGCCCTTGTTTGAACAAGGCAAGGTATTGGCCAACCATTTGGCCGAGTTCGGCATTGGCCGCTACACCGGCTCGCTCACCTCGACCAAGCTTAAAGTCACTGGCATCGATTTGTTCAGCGCGGGCGACTTCATGGGCAGTGACGACGGCAGCACCGAAGAAATTGTGCTCAGCGACCCACACGAAGGCGTTTACAAAAAGCTCGTCATCCGCAACGACCAATTGGTGGGCGCGTGTTTGTACGGCGACACCGTGGACGGCAGCTGGTACTTCAAGCTGCTGCGCGATGGCCGCAGCGTGGCCGACATCCGCGAAAAGCTGATGTTTGGCGAATCCAACATCGGTGACGTGGGCCATGAAGGCCACAGCAAAGCCGCCAGCATGCCCGACGATGCCGAGGTGTGCGGTTGCAACGGCGTGAAAAAAGGCGCGATCTGCAAAGCCATCAAAGACAAAGGTTTGTTCACTTTGGATGAGGTGCGCAAGCACACCAAGGCCAGCGCGTCATGCGGCTCGTGCACAGGCTTGGTCGAACAAATTTTGATGTTCACCGCTGGCGGGGACTACTCGGCCACACCGAAGAAAAAAGCCATCTGCGGCTGCACCGAGCACAGCCACCAAGAAGTGCGCGACGCGATTTCGCAGAACAAGCTGTTGACCAACGATGCAGTGTTTGAATTTTTGAATTGGAAAAAACCAAGCTCAGACGCTAAAGCCACGGGCTGCGCCACCTGCCGCCCTGCCATCAACTATTACCGCATGAGCAGCTGGCCCAAAGAAGCCTTGGACGACCCGCAAAGCCGACTTATCAACGAGCGCAGCCACGCCAACATCCAAAAGGACGGCACCTACAGCGTCATCCCACGCATGTGGGGCGGCGAGACCACCGCCGACGAATTGCGCCGCATTGCCGACGTGGTGGACAAGTACAAGATCCCCACCGTCAAGGTCACGGGTGGTCAACGGATTGACTTGCTCGGCGTGAAGAAAGAAGACCTCGTCAATGTGTGGAAAGACATTGGCATGCCCAGCGGCCACGCCTATGCCAAAGCTTTACGCACCGTTAAAACCTGCGTGGGCAGTGAGTGGTGCCGCATGGGCACACAAGACAGCACACAAATGGGCAAGGACCTTGAAAAAGCCATGTGGCGCATGTATGCCCCACACAAGGTGAAGTTCGCCGTGTCGGGCTGCCCGCGCAACTGCGCAGAAGCCGGCATCAAAGACGTGGGCATCATCGGCGTGGACAGCGGCTGGGAGATGTACATCGCCGGCAACGGCGGCATCAAAACCGAAGTGGCTGAGTTCTTTGTGAAGGTCAAAACCTCCGAAGAAGTGATGGAGTACACCGGTGCCTTCATGCAGCTCTACCGCGAAGAAGGTTGGTATTTAGAGCGCACCGTGCACTACGTGAACCGCGTGGGCATGGACTACGTGAAGAAAAAAATCTTAGACGACGAAGCAGGCCG
>CANBRM010000145.1 GCA_947371915.1 Comamonadaceae bacterium
TCGGTCGTTTCTGCTGCGGCCACTTCTGCGCGTGCGTCGTTCAAGACGGTGTCGCCTTCAATCACGAACTCGGTCGCGCTCTGCTCGGTCTCGGGCATGTCTTGAGACACTTGGCCCATGCGCCACTGCGTGGGGATGTAAAACTCGCCTGTGTCTTCTTGCAAGTTGCCGTTGAGCAACGCAAACAGCGACGATTTACCAGCACCGTTGCGGCCCACCAAGCCTACTTTTTCACCGGGGTTGAGGGTGACGGTGGCGCCTTCGAGCAACACTTTGGCACTGCGGCGCAATGTGACATTTTTAATCGTGATCATTTGTTATTTGCGCCTTCGACTATTGCCTGGCGTGTGAGGAGTAAGACCTGGTCGTCACCAGCACTGGTCGATAGCCACACGACATCTAGGTTAGGAAAGGCTTCTTCAAAGTAATCGCGTTCGTGGCCAATCTCGAGGACCAGAACTGCGTTTTCGCTCATGTGTGCTGGGGCGTCGCGCAGCATTTGGTGAATAAAGTCCATGCCGTCGTCGCCACCGGCCAAAGCAAGCGCGGGCTCGGCTTTGAATTCAGCGGGAAGTTCGGACATGCTTTGTGCGTTCACATACGGTGGGTTGCACAGTATCAGATCGAATGCACCATCGGCCTTGGCCAAACCATCCGATTCGGCCAGCGTCATGCGGCCTTCAAGGGCGTGACGTTCAATGTTGGTGTGAGCAACAGCCAAAGCGTCTTTGGACAAGTCCAAGCCTTGCACGGTGATGTCGGGGAAGGCGAGTGCAGCCAAGATGCCGAGGCTGCCGTTACCCGTGCACAGGTCGAGCACGCGCGAGGTGTTGGGGTCTAGCCAGGGGTCAATGCTGCCTTCGGCCAACACTTCGGCAATGAGCGAGCGCGGCACGATGGCGCGTTCGTCGATGTAGAACGACACGCCTTGCAGCCACGCCTCTTGCGTGAGGTAAGCCGCAGGTTTGCGGCTGGCAATGCGGTGGTCAATGAAGGCTTGCACGCTGGCCACTTGCGGTGCGGGCAGTTCGAGGTTGTGCACTTCGTCCGACACATCGGTGTCGAGCGGCAAACCCAGCTTCCACAGCACCAGCCATGCAGCTTCGTCGGCGGCGTTGGTGGTGCCGTGGCCAAAGCTTAAATTGCCTGCAGTGTGGGCAGCGTCAAGCTGCTGCGCGCTCTGTGCAATGAGCGCGCTGAGTGTCATGGATGGGTTCATTGGGCGGATGTGTTGGCCTGTGAGACCAAGCCGTGCAGCTGTTCCAGCACACGGCGATAAATGTTTTTCAGGGGATCCAAATCAGCCACGGCCACAAACTCGTTGATTTTGTGAATGGTGGCATTGGGTGGGCCAAGCTCAATGACTTGTGGGCAGACTTGCGCAATGAAGCGCCCGTCGCTGGTGCCACCGGTAGTGGACAGCTCGGTGTCAATGCCAGTTTCGTCGTGGATGGCCCGTTGCACAGCGCCAACCAAGTCACCCGGTGTGGTGAGGAAGGGCAGGCCGCCTATGGTCCATTTGAGGTCGAACTCTAAGTGGTGCTTGTGCAGCACAGCGGTGAGGCGCTGTTGCAATTGCTCAGGCGTGGATTCTGTGCAGAAGCGGAAGTTAAAGTCCACCACGCATTCGCCCGGAATCACGTTGCTCGCGCCCGTGCCAGCGTGGATGTTGCTCACTTGCCAGCTGGTGGGTGGGAAGAAGTCGTTGCCTTTGTCCCATTCAATCGCCACCAACTCAGCCAATGCGGGGCTGAGCAAATGGATGGGGTTTTTGGCGAGTTGCGGGTAGGCAATGTGGCCTTGTACGCCTTTGACGGTGAGCTTGCCGCTCATCGTGCCGCGTCGGCCGTTTTTGATCATGTCGCCGGTGCGTTCCACCGAGGTGGGTTCGCCCACGATGCACCAGTCGAGCTTTTCGCCACGGGCTTTCAAGGCTTCGCAGAGCTTGACGGTGCCGTCAAGTGCTGGGCCTTCTTCGTCGCTGGTGAGCAAGAAGGCGATGTTGATGTTGGCATCCGCTTGAGCGGCAGCAAACTCTTCACACGCCACCACCATCGCTGCCAACGACGCTTTCATGTCGCTGGCACCCCGGCCAAACAATTTGCCGTCGCGGTGGGTGGGGCTGAAGGGGTCGCTGGTCCATTGGTCGATGGGGCCGGTGGGCACCACATCGGTGTGACCTGCGAACACCAGTGTTTTGGCTCCTGCCTGCGCGCTGCGTTTGACAGCCCACAGATTGCTCACGCGAAACGTATCTGGTCCGCTGTCGATGCGCTCGCATTCAAAACCGAGTGGCTTAAGCCGCGCGGTGATGATGTCCAAACAGCCCGCGTCCTCGGGGGTGACCGAAGGGCGCGAGATGAGTTGCTCGGTGAGCTGGAGGGTGCGAGACATCGAAAAGACTTCTAATTTTGGCTTTGAAACGAATTAATCGCGCAACAAGTCGTTGATGCTGGTCTTGGAGCGGGTTTGTGCATCCACACGCTTGACGATGATGGCGGCATACATGCTGTAAGGCGCGCCGTTGGCCGCAACTTTAGGAATGTTGCCGCTCACCACCACCGAGCCGCTCGGCACGCGACCGTAGCTGATTTCACCGGTGGCACGGTCGAACAGAGGCGTGCTCTGGCCGATGTACACGCCCATGCCCAACACCGAGTTTTCTTCGACGATGACGCCTTCGACCACTTCAGAACGTGCGCCGATGAAGCAGTTGTCTTCAATGATGGTGGGGTTGGCTTGCAAAGGCTCCAACACACCGCCCAAGCCCACGCCGCCAGACAAGTGCACGTTTTTGCCCACTTGTGCGCATGAACCCACGGTGGCCCATGTGTCGACCATGGTGCCGCTGTCCACATAAGCGCCGATGTTCACGTACGAGGGCATCAAAATCGCGCCGGGTGCGATGTAGCTGCCGCGACGGGCCACAGCAGGAGGCACCACACGCACGCCGCTTTCTTTCATTTCTTCTTCGCTCAAATGGGCGAATTTGGTTTCCACTTTGTCGTAGAAGCCCAAGTCACCGGCTTTGATGATTTGGTTGTCTTTCAAACGGAACGACAACAACACGGCCTTCTTCAGCCATTGGTGCACCGTCCATTGGCCGACGGCTTCACGGCTGGCAACGCGCAAGCGGCCCGCATTGAGTTCGGCGATCACATGCTCGACGGCATCGCGCACTTCGGCGGAGGCGTTGGTGGCATTGATGTTGGCGCGGTTGTCCCAAGCGTTGTCGATGACGTGTTGGAGTTGGTGTTGAGTCATGGTTGTCTTCTCTACGTTGCAATTAAGGATTGAGTTGTTTGACGAACGCCACAATGCGTTTCGCCGCTTCTAAACATTCGGCAGTTTCTGCCACCAAGGCCATGCGAATACGACCTGCGCCGGGGTTGAACCCTTGGGCGTTGCCTAAACCGTGACCGTCACGCGCTAGGTAGCTGCCGGGCAAAACCGTCACATTGTATTGAGCCAGCAATTCGCGGGCAAAAGCAACGTCGTCCCCACCTGGGACTGCAGCCCACAGGTAAAAACCGGCGTCGGGCAAGCGTACATCCATCACCTCGGCCAACAGGGGGGTTACAGCCGCAAACTTTTGGCGGTATTGCTCACGATTGGCCACCACCTGCGTCTCATCGTTCCAAGCCGCGATGCTGGCTTCTTGCACCATGCCGCTCATGGCGCTGCCGTGGTAGGTGCGGTAGAGCAAGAACTGTTTGAGGATGTTGGCGTCACCCGCGACAAAACCACTGCGCATGCCCGGCACATTGCTGCGCTTGGACAAGCTGGTGAAGGCCACCAAGTTTTTGAAGTCGGTGCGGCCCAATTTGGCGGCGGCTTCTAAGCCACCCAACGGCGCTTCTTCGCGGAAATAAATCTCGCTGTAGCACTCGTCGCTGGCAATGACGAAGCCGTATTGGTCGCTCAAGGCGAACAGCTTTTCCCAATCGCTGAGCGGCATCACGGCGCCCGTGGGGTTGCCGGGCGAGCACACAAACAGCAATTGGGTCTTGGCCCACACGTAGTCAGGCACTTGAGCCCAATCGACGTTGAAGTTCAGTGCGGGGTCGCTGGGGGCGTAATAAGGTTTGGCACCCGCCAACAATGCGGCACCTTCGTAGATTTGATAAAACGGGTTAGGACAAACCACCACGGCTTCACGCGTGGGGTCAATCACCGTTTGGGCAAAAGCAAACAAGGCCTCGCGGGAGCCGTTGACCGGCAGCACTTGGGTGGCGGCATCTATGGTCAGACCGTAGCGGCGTTGCACCCAAGCCGCGCACGAAGCGCGCAGGGCAGGCAGACCTGCCGTGGCGGGGTAGGCGGCCAACTGGCCTGTGGCCTTGGACAAAGCCTCTAGCACCAAGGCCGGCGTGGCGTGACGCGGCTCACCAATGCCCAGACTGATTGGCGCAAAGGCTAGGTTAGGCGTTACAGAGGCAAAAAGTTGTTTCAGCCGCTCGAAAGGATAGGGCTGTAGACTCAAAAGCAAGGGGTTCATGGCTGCTATTATCCCCGCGCTAGATGCACGCCCCGCCCCTTTGAATTGAACACTTCCAATATTTGCCATGCTCCTCGATTTAAACCGTGCCAAAGAGTTCGCCTTCGACCCAGAACAGCTCCGTGAGTTGATGGCGACGTTTGAACAAAGTCTGGGCCAAGAAATGGCCATTATTGACACCGCGATTGCCGCGCAAGACGCGTTGAAGGTCGAGCACGCTTTGCACGCTTTGAAGGGGTTCATGCCCTTGTTCACGGGCGAATCTTTGGCGCAAGCCATGACCGATCTGTACCAAACCAGCCGCGAAGAGCCGCTGGCCGTGACCCAAGCCTCCTATGCGCGCTTGGTGCCTGATTTATTGACCTTGTTGACCGAGGTTCGCGCTTGGCTCGGCGCTTTATGATTGCCCCTCTCCAACAAGAGGTTTTTCGGTGCGTCTGAATTCAATCAAGTTATCGGGTTTCAAGTCCTTCGCTGAACCGACCAATTTTCTGCTGCCTGGCCAATTGGTCGGCGTGGTGGGCCCCAACGGCTGCGGCAAA
>CANBRM010000146.1 GCA_947371915.1 Comamonadaceae bacterium
GATTTTCTCGGCCGAAGACTCGCGTCAATGGTGGTTGCGCGTGAACCAAGCACAAGACGGCAAAGCGGCTGACTTTGCACGCTACTTTCCTGTGCCGGGCATGCTCCATTGCAGCGGCGGTGCAACCACCGACCAGTTTGATTTGCTGACCCCCTTGGTCAAATGGGTGGAACAAGGCATTGCACCGCAAGCCCCAACGGCAATTGTCCGCACAGCCGCTGCTGGCAACGCAGAACTGCCCAACACATGGGCCCCTAACCGCTCACGCCCCTTGTGTGCGTACCCCACCACCGCGCGCTACAAAGGCTCGGGCTCTCTAGAAGATGCCTCGAACTTTGCGTGCCACTGATTTTTCCACCCTTTCACCCAACCCCTTTCAACAGGAGACAAACCATGAGCAATCGCCGTCAATTTATCCAAACCGCCCTCGCCCCTGTGGCCTTGGGTGCCCTCGCGCCTTTCAGCGCTTTCGCACAAAGTGGTGCCTTGCCGCTTGAGTTGGTCAAGATCATCAACGGCTTCCCCGCAGGCGGCAGCGCCGACGTGACCAGCCGCCGCATCGGCGACAAACTGGGCAACAGCAGCTACACCAAGAACGGTGCCGTGGTGGAGAACAAAACCGGTGCCGCCGGTCGCATCGCCGTGGAAACGGTGAAAGCAGCCCCCGCCGACGGTTCCGTGCTGTTGTTGACGCCCTACTCCATGATGGCGATTTACCCCCACATCTACAGCAAGCTGAGCTACGACCCCTTCAAAGACCTCGTGCCTGTGGCCATGGGCTCGATGTTGTCGCACGGTTTGGCCGTGGGCCCCATGGTGCCCGCCAGCGTGAAAAACGTGAAAGACTTCTTGGCTTGGGCCAAAGCCAACCCCAACGACGCCAGCTACGGCTCACCCGCTGCCGGTTCAACTCCCCACTTTTTGGGCGCCTTGCTCGGCTTGAACAACAACGTCGACCTCAAGCACATCCCTTACCGCGGCTCGGTGCCCGGCATTGCCGATGTGATTGGCGGTCAATTGGCCTCCATGATCACGCCCCACGGCGACTTCATCGCCAACCACAAAGCGGGCAAGCTGCGCATCATCGCCACGTCGGGCCGCACACGCTCACCGTTTGTGCCTGAAGTGGCGACCTTTGCAGAACAAGGTTTCACCGACCTGGTGGTGGAAGAGTGGTTTGGCTTCTACGCCCCTGCCAAGACACCTGCCAACGTGATAGCTGCCGCCAACGCGGCCATTAACCTGGCCATCAAAGACAAAGTCGTGATCGACAGCTTGGCTTTGTCTGGCATGGTGCCCGTGGGCGGTTCGCCCGAAGACATGGCGCGCGACATGAAGAAGCAATACGACGCGTGGGGCCCCATCGTCAAACGCATCGGCTTCACGGCTGAATCCTGATCGATCCTGCGGAGCTGAGCACATGACTTACCAACCCCGTCTTGAAGACATCCAATTCATCTTGGAGAAGGTGCTTCATGTGCCGCAACGCATCGCCGAAATGCCTGCGTTCGCCGAGGTCGATGCCGACCTCATGAACCAGGTGCTGAAAGAAGCTGGCAAATTTGTGGGCGAGCAAATCGCCCCACTCAACCGCGTCGGCGATGAAGTCGGCGCCCATATTCAAAACGGGGTGGTCACCATGCCACCTGGTTTCAAAGACGCGTACCAAGCGTTTTGGCAGTCGGGTTGGGCCTCGCTCACCACCGCCACCGACGATGGCGGGCAAGCCTTGCCCGCGGTGCTGGAAAGCGTGTTGTACGAATGGCTGTCCGCTGCCAACCACGGCTGGACCATGGCCCCGGGCTTGCTGCACGGCGCGTACGAGTGCATCAAGCACCACGCCAGCACTGAGCTCAAAGCGCAGTATTTAACCAAGGTGGGCACCGGTGAATGGCTGGCCACCATGTGTTTGACCGAGCCCCATGCGGGCAGCGATTTAGGGCTAGCCAACACCCGAGCCACGCCGCAAGCGGACGGCAGCTTTGCCATTCGCGGCACCAAAATTTTCATCTCAGGCGGCGAGCACGACTTGACCGACAACATCGTGCACTTGGTGTTGGCCCGCTTGCCCGATGCGCCCGCTGGCCCCAAAGGCTTGTCGCTGTTTTTGGTGCCCAAGTTCTACGCCGATGGCACGCGCAGTGCGGTGCATTGCGAGCGCATCGAAGAAAAGATGGGTATCCACGGCAGCCCCACCTGCGTGATGCGCTTTGACGAGGCTCAAGGCTGGCTGATCGGCGAGGTCGGGCGCGGCCTCAACGCCATGTTCGTGATGATGAACGCGGCCCGATTGCACGTTGCCTTGCAAGGCGTGGGTTTGTTGGACGCCGCGTGGCAAAAGGCCGACGCATACGCCCACGAGCGCCGCCAAATGCGTGCCCCCAAACCGGCGGGTGTCAAAGGCACCGCCTCGGCTGACTTAATCATTGAACATCCGGCCATGCGCCGTATCTTGGACACGCAACGCGCTTGGGTCGATGGCGCGCGCGTGCTGGCCTACAAAACAGGCTTGGCGCTGGACCAAGCAAAGCGCCACCCCGATGCGGGCCAGCGTGAATCAGCCCAGCGCTGGTGTGCCTTGATCACGCCCATTTTGAAATCGGCCTGCACCGAGCAAGGCTTTCATGGCGCGAGCGACTGCTTGCAGGTCTTTGGTGGCCATGGCTATATCAGCGAATGGGGCATTGAGCAAAACGTGCGCGACGCCCGCATCGCCATGATTTACGAGGGCACCAACGAAATTCAAGCCATTGACTTGCTGATGCGCAAGGTCTTGAGTGACGGCGGCAGCGCCCTGAACGCGTTGCTCGACGAATTGGCCCAGCCCCTGTCGAGCGCCCACCCCCATGAAGCCCAAGTGCTCGACCTGTTTGCCCAATTGCGGGCCATCACCGCCGAGGCAGTCGCCGTCAACGGCCAGTCCCAAGGTGCCATCGCTTTGAGTTGGATCGCGGGCGACTACCTGCGGTTATCCGCCTTGGCCTTGCTGGCTTGGAGTTGGACCCAAATTGA
The DNA here is from genome assembly GCA_947371915.1 of Comamonadaceae bacterium. Classification (GTDB taxonomy): domain Bacteria; phylum Pseudomonadota; class Gammaproteobacteria; order Burkholderiales; family Burkholderiaceae_C; genus Limnohabitans. The sequence continues at coordinate 3,013 of CANBRM010000146.1, forward strand.
CCAAGCCGCCGCCGCACACGCCCCAGACGCTGCGCGATGGCAAGCCCCTGCCACCGCGTTGCGCGCGTGGGTGCTGCCCGAGTTCGGCATGCGTGCAGCCATGATTCGCGGACAATTCACCGCGACATGAACGACGACATCGACACCCGCTATCTCGAAACGCTGCTGGGCTACAACACCCGCCGAGCCTCGCTGACCATCATCAACCGCTTCATGGAGCGCATGGCGGTTTACGAGTTGCGGCCTGTCGACTTCTCGGTTTTATCGCTGATTGGGCACAACCCCGGCATCACCTCGCGCCAGCTGTGCAGCGCACTCAACATCTTGCCGCCCAATTTGGTGGGGTTTCTCAAAGCCTTTGAAAAACGCCAGTTGATTGAACGCAAACCCCATCCGACCGATGGACGCGCGGTGGGCTTGTTTTTGACTGAAGCAGGAAACGCACTGATGCGGCAAGCCGAAACCACGGCGAACGAGTCAGACCTGAGCACCGCCACATTCCTCACCGCCACGGAGCGTAAAACGCTCACCCGCTTGCTACAAAAGATTTACCTGCAAAGCTGAGCCAGCGGGGCTCGTTACACTCTACAGCTTCGATTTCTGACCCTCAAGGACTCCCCATGATCACCACCCCTTCCGGCCTGCAATACATCGACACCGTGGAAGGCGACGGCGCTACAGCCGCTGCTGGCCAATACGTCAGCGTGCACTACACCGGCTGGCTGTACAAAGACGGCGAGCAAGGTGCCAAGTTTGACTCCAGCCGCGACCGCAACGACCCGTTTGAATTCGGCTTGGGTGCCGGCATGGTCATCAAAGGTTGGGACGAAGGCGTGCAAGGCATGAAGATCGGTGGCCAACGCACCTTGATCATCCCCGCCGAGCTGGGCTACGGAGCTCGCGGCGCTGGCGGTGTGATTCCGGCCAACGCCACCCTCAAATTTGACGTCGAATTGCTCGGCATCGAGTAAAACCTGCGCCGACCGCGCAACTTGCGCGGACCTCACGGGGCCCCTTGGGGCCCTGTTGCTTTTTGTAGCGGACCGTCTGGGGACCACTTTTATTTGTAAGACCCCTCTTGAATTAGGGTCTGCCATCCCCACCTCTGCACCATCACTTCACGTAAACCAGCTTTCAACAAGTCTTTCAAGCATGTCTGAACCTACACACACCCTCGACGCCGCAGCGCAAGAAGCTGCCTTGCAAGCCGCCGCCCAAACCTTGGCCCAAGCCGCTGACCCTGCTGCGCCCCTTGACCCGTTGGCTGCGGCCCAAGCTGAAATCGCGGCGTTGCAAGCCAAAGCGGCCGAGTTGCAAGACCAATATGTGCGCGGCCAAGCCGATGTACAAAACGCCCGTCGCCGTGCGGACGAAGAAGTCTCCAAAGCCCGCAAGTTTGCCCTCGAGAGCTTTGCCGATAGTTTGTTGCCCGTGCTCGACAGCCTTGAAGCTGGCCTGGCTGTGCAAACTGCCACGCCTGAGCAAATCCGCGAAGGCGCAGAAGCCACCTTGCGCCAATTGAAGAGCGCCATGGAGCGCAACAAGATCATCGCGATCGACCCTGCTGCGGGCGTCAAGTTTGACCCTGCACAACACCAAGCCATCAGCGTGGTGCCTGCCGACCAAGAAGCCAACACCATCGTCGCAGTGTTGCAAAAAGGCTACTTGATTGCCGAGCGCGTGTTGCGCCCAGCCTTGGTCACCGTGACCGCACCGAAATCAAACACTTGAAATCGGCAGAGTTAGCCTTAACTACTGCCCATCTGAATTTTTTAAAATCACTGGAGTAAGAACATGGGAAGAATCATCGGTATTGACTTGGGCACCACCAACTCGTGCGTGGCCATCATGGAAGGCAACACGACCAAAGTGATCGAGAACGCCGAAGGCGCTCGCACCACCCCGTCGATCATTGCGTATCAAGAAGACGGCGAAATTTTGGTGGGCGCATCGGCCAA
>CANBRM010000147.1 GCA_947371915.1 Comamonadaceae bacterium
ACAAAATTTCAGTGGCGCGAATGGCGATCAGCATGCGACCACCGGAGACGTCATCATCACTTGTGTATCTTCAGTTCCCGCGCGCGCATCGCGCACCATGCGCAGTTCAAACTGACTGTGGGTGAAGTTGGGGTCAAGCGCACGCAGCACCTGATCGGCCAATCGCGACACCATGGCAAATGTCACCAACTCGCGTGGATCTGCGCCCTCAGGCAAGTCATACAAATCGGCCCAAAAGTGATCGACTAAATTTTGTTGGGCCAGCCCTAAGTTGGTATCAGGGTTGTGCACCAGATCGGGCAAGCGCCTGATGCGGCGGGGGTAAATCAGCAGCCAATCCGACCACTGCAATTCGCCGGATGGTGACGACACCGCAGAACGTGCGTACAGGTGAGGCACATGGCCTACGGCGTGAAAAAACTTCCAGTTTGGGAAAAACGCCCGCAATAAAAACAGCCAAGGTCCTTTGATAATCGGACTCTTCAGCAGCAAGGTGGCCAGCAGCACCAAAAAATAGAAGACAAATAAAAGTTCTGTCATATGCGCGCTCAGATGCAGAAATATCTGATGCCTGCTCCGTGCGATGATCAGGCTTTAAAAAAGCAAAAAGGGTTAGCAAATTTCTTTGCTAACCCTTAAATACTTGGTGGGACCAGCGGGGGTCGAACCCACGACAAACGGATTAAAAGTCCGCTGCTCTACCAACTGAGCTATGGTCCCATCACGCCTTGCAAACAGTATTTACTGTGTACCCTGCGAAGACATAAAGTATAACGCTATTTTGACTGTTTTGCCAATGGGGGCGAAGAAATTTCATCAATTATCCAACCCGCTGCGCATTGACCAAACGTGGCGGTCACGCTAACCACCGAGCCATAACCGTGACAGTTCAATGTGCCATCACCCTCCACGGCGCAACTGGCGTCCGGCGGTGCAACAGCTTCACGGCTAAACACACAAGTCACACCGATTTTTTTACCTTCACGCGGCGCGCCATGTTCTTTGCGCAACCGATAGCGCAGCTGCGCCAACAACGGGTCATGCGTGGTGAGCGACAAGTCGTCGATGTCCACTTTGTGCGCCAAACGTTTACCCCCGGCGGCACCTACGCTGATGAACAAGCGTTTGTGTTTGATTGCCCAGGCTGCCATCGCCGTTTTAGCTTTGACTTGGTCGCACGCATCAACCACGCCATCCACCGTGTCGATCGCGTCACCCAAAAGACTTGGCCAATTCGAAGGCTCTACGAAATCATCAACGCAAGTCACCACACAATCTGGGTTGATATGGGCAATGCGCTCACGCATAGCCTCCACTTTGGCCATGCCGACCGTGGTGTCGAGCGCGTGAATTTGTCGGTTGATGTTGGATTCGGCCACATGATCGAGGTCAATCAAGGTCAAGCGCCCTACCCCGCTGCGGGCCAAGGCTTCTGCAGTCCAAGAACCCACACCGCCAATGCCGACCACCACCACATGCGCGGCGCGAATGCGTTGCGCACCGGTGACGCCGTAAAGCCGTTCTAAACCACCAAAGCGACGCTGCTGCAGAGCCGCATCAACCACAGTAGCTGGCTTCCATGCGTGCCGCTTGCTGACGCAAAGCCACCACCGCCCCCACCAAAATAGCAGCCACCGCCACAAAGGCGTTCAGACTGAGGGTTGATATGCCACTCAAACCTTGGCCAAACGTGCATCCCATGGCCGTCACACCGCCCACACCCATGAGCACGCTGCCCATCAAATGGTTGGCTAGATCACGTTGGTTGGCAAAGCCTTCCCATCGAAACGTCTTGGTTAGCAACGCTGACACAGCTGCGCCGCAAATGATGCCCACCACGGACACCACACCCACGGTCAAAACTTTTGATTTGTCACTGAAGAACATCAACCAATCCAAGGCTTGCGCCACGGGCGCAACAAAAGTCAGCGCTTCAATGCGTCCTGAGTTGGTGCCCAGGTACACGGGCTCTAGGGTTTCAGGGTGCTCAGCGACGAATCCGAAATGCCCGCTGATCCACCACAAGCCCACCACGATGCCCCCCACGCCTACGCTGGCGAACAGGTTGTCAACGCGCCAAAAATCTTTGTGACGTAAGGCCAATCCCAAGAACACTGCGCCCAGTACAAAACCGGCATACACAGCAGCCACATCGGGGTTGATGCCCAAGAGCGAACCCAACAGTGTGCCCAGATGCGCGCCGGCAGGCATATCTAATGCCACGGCATCGACCGTGTTCACACGCACCACGGCCGTGATGCCTTTGAGTGTGGCAAAGGCACTCACGCCCATGACGACAAACACCACCACCGATTTGAGGTTACCGCCGCCAATACGCACCAAAGTTTTGTTGCCGCACCCCGATGAAATGACCATGCCATAACCAAACATGAAGCCGCCCACCAAGGTCGACAACCATATGAAGCGTGAACCGGCATACAAGGTTTTGCTGGCGTCAATTTGGCCTGATCCCGACAACGCAGCAAAACCAATCATGACCACGCCCACAGCCGCCATCCATTGGCGCGCGCGCGTCCAATCGCCCATATTCACCACATCAGACACGGCACCCATGGTGCAAAAGTGTGTGCGTTGGCTGATCACGCCCAACACAAATGACATCAAAAAAAAGGCCCCAAGGACCTGTTGGGTGAGTGTCTGAATGTCGGTCATTTGAGTTTGCTCAAGCGTTCACGGGCAGCGTTGGCAGCCTCAGATTGTGGGTAGGTCTTGATGACGTCTTCGAAGGTTTTACGAGCCGCCTTGATGTCTTTCAACTCCAATTGACAGTTCGCCACCGACAACATGGCTTCGGGCGCGCGCAAGTGGTTGGGCGAGCCGACCAAGAGCACCGAAAAGTTGCGGATCGCTTCTTTGTACTCACGGTTGGCATATTGCGCATTGCCTAACCAAAACAGCGCGGTGTTGGCATAGCCGCTTTTGGGGTAACGACGAATGAAGTCGCCCAAACTGGCGCTGGCCGCTGTGAAGTCGCCTTTGCGAAACACGGCCACAGCCTCGTCATACGCACGAACTTCTGCAGGCTCAGCCAAAAACTCCACGCCATCCGCCTTGACTTTGACTGGCTCGAACTTGCGCAAACGCTCGTCCACGCCTTGTGCCAAATCTTTGGCCAAGTTTTGCTGCTTGCGCAGCTCTTGCGTCAGCTCTTCTTTTTCGCCACGCAATTGCGCCGCTTCTTTGCGAAGTGACTCAAATTGGTCCTGCTGATCGAGCAAGCTGCGTTGGAATTGTTTGATTTCTTCGCCTTGACGCTCCACCCGCTCGCGCAAATCAATGATGGCGCGACGGGCTTCATCGTCAGCGAAGATCGCGGCATGCGCCACAGGCGTGAGCCAGAGGCCCACGGCCAGGGCCACCACGCGCAAGGTCAGAGCGACAGGCGTTTTCATCGGTAAGTGATCTCAGCACGACGGTTTTTAGCGAAAGCCGCTTCATCGCTGCCCTGCACAGCTGGCTTTTCTTTGCCATAGCTCACCGCTTCAAGTTGGCTGTCTGGCACGCCCAACACGCTCAGCGCGCGGCGCACAGCTTCGGAACGCTTTTGGCCCAGGCCCAAGTTGTACTCGCGGCCACCACGGTCGTCTGTGTGGCCTTCAATGTTGGCGCGCAAGGTCTTGTCGCCGCGCAAGTAACGGGCGTGTGCGGCCAAGGTGGTTTGGTAATCGGCGCGCACGGTGAAGCTGTCGTAATCAAACAAGATCACGTTGTCCACGCCTGCAGGGCCGGGGCGCATGCCGTTCAACCCGTTCAAGCCGCGGCCATCAAGGTTAGAGCCAGCGGCACCGCTGCCAGGCAAATTGGCGGCCGAGCCCGAGCGCTCGTCCACAGGCACCTCATCAAGCTTGACGCCCGATGCACAGCCCGACAAAACAGCGATAAAGGAAAGAAGCAAAAGGAATTTTTTCATGAAGGTCAGTGCTCAAAAAAGAAAAGAAGAAATTAAGGTTGGGCTTTGATGAAAGGGCCCCAATGTGGCTCGCGCAAATCGCCACCTTTGCCCGACAAACGCGCTTTGATGCGGCCGTCGAGGGTGGTGGTCATCAAAGCTTCACGGCCATCTTGGTGGGTGGCGTAAGTGATCAAACGGCTGTTGGGCGCAAAGCTAGGACGCTCGTCGGCCGAGGTGTCAGTGATAGCGCTCACGTTGCCGCTGGCAATGTCCATCACATGCAATCTAAAGGCGCCGCCAATGCGCGAGACATAGGCTAACCAACGCCCATCTGGGCTCAGCGCCGGTGAAATGTTGTACGAGCCGTTGAAGGTCACACGGTTGGCGGGGCCACCTTGGGCGGGCATGCGGTAAATCTGAGGCGCGCCGCCACGGTCGCTGACAAAGTAAATAGCCGTGCCATCGGGCGAAAACACGGGCTCGGTGTCAATGCCTGCAGATTGGGTCAAGCGGCGAGGTTCACCACCTTTGGCGTCCATCACAAAAAGTTGGGATCCCCCATCTCGGCTCAAGGTCACTGCCAAGCTTCGGCCATCGGGCGACCACGTGGGCGCGCTGTTGGAGCCACGGAAGTTGGCCGCGACATGGCGCTTGCCACTCGACACATCGTGCACATAGACCACAGGTTTGCGCGACTCAAAAGACACATAGGCCAACTGTCCGCCTTGCGGTGACCAGCTGGGCGAAATGATGGGTTCAGGGCTGGCTAAGGCCGATTGCGCGTTTTCGCCATCGGCATCAGCGACCCACAGGTTGTAGCGACCAGACGCTTTGGTCACGTACGCAATGCGGGTGGAAAACACACCACGATCACCGGTGAGTTTTTCGTACACAAAGTCTGCAATGCGGTGCGCGGCCAAACGCAAATCGGCGGGTGGTACGGCATAGCTCATGGCACCGAGGTCTTGGTTACGCACAGCGTCCCAGAGACGAATGCGTACATCAAAGCGGCCATCGTTCATGCGACTCACACTGCCGGTCAGC
>CANBRM010000148.1 GCA_947371915.1 Comamonadaceae bacterium
AATTTAACAATCTATCCACCTACGTCGCGACCATCAGCCTCGCGGTTCTTGCCGGGTGTGGCGGCGGTGGGGGCGAAGGCACAAGTCGTACGGGTCTGACCGCGGTCAAAGTCATGGGCGATAGCCTGTCAGACAGCGGCGTGTTTGGCAGCTTGGGCGCAGGCTCAGGTTTCGGTCGTATCTTTTCTGTACAAGCCAGTACCGGTACCAGCCATTCCATTTGGACAGAGCGCTTGACCGCGTTGGTGGGTGCGCCCCAACTGTGTAACTTTTACACCTTCACTGGCACGACCTTCACAGCCTCACCGACTTGCGGCAGCTTTGCTGTTGGCAGTGGCCGCATCAACAACCGCTACCAAGCCGCGCCTTACAACGCGGCACCCTTTTCGATACCCACACAAATCGCAACAGCTGTTTCTTTGGGCGATTTCAAGTCCAGTGATTTGCTGTTGATCGACGGTGGTGGCAATGACGCAGCTGATTTGATTGGCGCTTATTTGACGGCACCTACAGATGGCGGCGCTTCTTTTGCCGGTATGGTGACCAGCACCTTGACACCTGTGGCTGCCATCGGCACCGCCTTAGGCACGGCCGACCTCGCCACGGCAGGTACGCTGTACATGCAAACCTTGGCCGATGAGTTTTACAACAGCATCAAAACCAATGCGCTGGACAAAGGAGCCACGCATGTCGCTGTGCTGAACATACCCGCTGTGACCAAAACACCACGATTCCAAATGGTGCTGGCCGGTGTTGAGCAACGGGCAGGGGCACAGGCTCGAGCAGGCGTAGAACTTCTCGGCAATGCTTGGATTCAAGCCTTCAACACCCGTTTGGCCAGCAAATTTGCAGACAACTCAAAAGTCGTCGTGGTTGATTTTTACAGCGCCTTCTTGGACCAAGTTGCTCACCCCAGCCAATATGGTTTGACCAATGTCACCACGCCTGCTTGCCCCGTTACCGGCTTAGAGACATCTGGCTTGCCCAAGTACAACTTTGAATCCTGCACGGCCGCCTACCTCTCGGCCAACCCACCCGCCGGCCAGTCCGGACCTGATTGGTGGAAAACCTATGCGTTCTCAGACGGCTTCCACCCCACCCCTTACGGTTATCAGTTGATGAGCCAATTGGTCTCTCGCTCGCTTGCGCAAGCGGGTTGGATCCAGTAAATCAGCGAAGGAATAGACATGAAAAAATTACTCATCAGCGCTTTGCTCATCACCTCCACATGCGCCGTTTTGGCCGCAGACACATCGCCGTGGAGCTTTCGCATTGGCGCCACACAAATCACGCCGCACGTGGTGAGTGGTGATTTGACTGCACCTAGTTTTGCTGGAACCAAAGCCGACATTGGGGCCAACACCCAACTGTCTGGCGGCATCAACTACAAACTCGACGAACGTTGGTCTGTCGATATTCCTTTGGCCTTGCCGTTTGAACACGCACTTTATGGCGCAGGTGCCATTCAAGGCGTGGGCAAACTTGGTGCCACCAAAGCCTTGCCATTCACAGCCTTGATGCAATACCAACTGAGCGAAGGCAAAGCCGCGATCAAACCTTATGTCGGTGCGGGCTTGACCTATGCCAAGTTTTTTGGTGAAACAGGCACGGCTGTGTTGACCAGCATCACGGGAGGGACGCCCTCCAACCCCACCACCCCGCGCATCGAATCACGTTGGGCGCCCAGCATTCAAGTGGGGGCTAAATTTACCCTCACCGAGATTTGGCATTTGGATGTGAACTACGTCAAAACCTACTTTGACACGCAAAACAAACTGTCTACGGGGCAAACTTTGGATGCCACGATCAACCCAAGCGCCCTGTCGATTGGGCTGGGACGTTCGTTTTAAGCCAGCCGCTTATTGCGTGCGCAAAGACGCAGGCTTGAAAGTCGCATCGATCGACGGTGCGGCTTGCGCTATTTTGCTGCCGCACTCGCCACGGCGCAGTGCCCAGCGCTCGCACACGAGTCCTGAAGGCAGTTTGCATAACAGTCGATTGGAATGGCTGCTGCCGCCCATACGCAAGGAGCCGCCTGCATCCAAACAACTTTGCGAGGCGGGGTTGAGTGACGAGCTGGCATGCACCTCCAACGCACTGAAGCCGAAGCTGAAAGCCACTAAGCACAGATAAGCGCATGAAGATTGGATTGACATAAAACCATCATTAAGAATCAATTTATGGTTTATTTTAGTACTTTGTAGCTCTTATTAATTTAAAGGTTTCTAATTTTCTGCGACAGGCTTTCCAAGCATTTGGATTTATCGTTACGCCATGACACATTTCTACGAACCACGCCTAGGCCACGGCCTGCCCCACGACCCCTTCAACGCCATCGTGGGTCCACGCCCCATTGGCTGGGTGTCCACCCAAAGCGCTCAAGGCGTGTTGAACTTGGCCCCGTACAGCTTTTTCACGGCCTTCAACTACATCCCGCCCATCGTGGGGTTTTCAAGCATTGGGGCCAAAGACTCGCTGCGCAACGTGCAAGAAACAGGCAGCTTTGTGTGGAACTTGGTCACGCGCCCCTTGGCTGACGCCATGAACCAAACCTGCGCCCCCGTCGGCCCCGAAGTGAACGAATTTGAATTGGCGGGCCTCACCCCTGCCCCGTCACGCGTGGTGGATGTTCCGCGCGTTGCTGAGAGCCCCGTGTCGTTCGAGTGCCGCTGCACCCAGATCGTGCAACTCGAAGGCATCGACAAACAGAAGGTTGAAACCTGGCTGGTGCTGGGCGAAGTGGTGGGCGTCCACATTGCGCAGCACTTGCTCAAAGATGGCGTGTACGACACCGCCAGCGCCAACCATGTGCTGCGAGGCGGCGGCCCCGCCGATTACTTCACGGTCGGGCCAGAGCAGCTGTTTCGTATGTGGCGGCCTAAGGCTTAAGACGGTGTTCTCGCCCCGCGCTTAAAAACAACGCAAGGGTTTGAGCAGATCACTCAAACCGTTGTGGTCAATCTCCTGCATTAACTGCAACAAGCGCCCAATCTCCCCTTTGGGAAAGCCCTCACGCGCAAACCAGTTGAGGTAGTTGCCAGGCAAGTCAGCCAACAGCGTGCCTTGGTGCTTGCCAAAAGGCATGGTCATGGTGACAAGTTTTTGTAAATCTTCAGGGTTCATAGCGCTGCGTCTGCGTGGTTTTAACCACCCGTGAAGTCTTTCACCATATTGCCGTACCACTGCAAGTCGGCTTGCCACAGCTCTGGGCGGCGGAAGTTGTCGTCCGTCACGGTTTGCAGCAAGTGGCCTTCTTCGCCCATCTTGTAATCAAACTTCACGTTGATGGCTTCGAGCGGTTCGGTGTTGACCAACATGTAGCAAAGGTTGTCGATGATGACGGGCTTCATCGGCTGGCCTTTGGACTGCTGCGCAATGTACGTCGACACGCTGCGGCCCATGCGGTTGGCAATGTGGCCGCTCTTGGGGTAATGGCCAAACTGCGGTGACACAGCGCCCACGCTGTCGCCAATCACAAACACATTCGGGTCGTCCTTCAAGTTGTAAAACTCGGGATGCACCGCCGCCCAAGTGGTGGGCTTGCCTTCGGCGTTCTTGCCAATCGCACCCATCTTCCACACAAGGTCGGCCGCTTGGTGGTGGCCCATGAAGATGGCGTCGTCAAACTTAAAGTCGCCCGCCATCGTCTTCACCACCTTGTTGTACGGGTCTAGCTCTTTCACGCCCGCGTTGGGCACGTAGGTGATGACGTCGTGATACAGCTCGTCAAACGCCATGCGGTAGCCGCCGCCAATGGGCATGATGCGCGGCTTGGGATCGAGGATCAAAATCTTCGCGGGGATTTTGTTCTTCTGGAAATAGCTCGCCATCAAACACGCACGCTCGTAAGGCGACGGTGGGCAGCGGTGTGGCGGTGGAGGCAGCGTCATCACAAACGTGCCGCCTTTGAAGCCTTTGATTTTTTGCTTCAGCGCCAAGTGCTCAGAACTGGGCACATACGCGCTAGAGAAATGCTTTTGCGTATAGGCCGCTGCGGCGCGGTCGTTGCCAAACCAAGGCTCGTACGTCACGCGAATACCGGCAGACACCACCAGCCAGTCGTAGTCCACAAAGCCCTGCGCCGTGTGCACGCGCTTTTTGTCGCGGTCAATGTCGGTGATTTCGGTTTGCACAAACGTGTAGCCCATACGCTCGGCAGCGGCGGTGTACGAGTGCACGAGGAAAGAGGTGTCCACCACATCCACCAACCACTTGTTGCTTAAAGGGCATGACCAGAAGATGGGGTTCTTCTCTAGCAACACCACTTCGAGGTCGGGCGCGTCTTCGCGCAAATGGCGCGCAGTAGCTAGGCCACCCCAGCCACCACCCAACACCACCACGCGGCGCTTTTTGCCCTTAGGCAACAACTCGGTGGAGGGAGAAAAAAGAAAAGGCTGAGCGATGACATAACTAGACGCAGCAGACAGCGCGCCCAATGCTGCCGCGCCCTTGATGAGGGTGCGACGTGCGGTGGTCATAAAGGACTCCGTGAATGTGAAAGGAAACCTGTCGGCGCATACGAGAAGCTGGGCTTCAATGCCTCGAAGGCAGGTTGGTCACCTGCGGGGGTGGGTGAGTGGCCATTTCAGTAGCGGGCTTGGTGGCTGGTTCAGACGGGGTGCAGGCGCTGGTGGCTAGGGCGATGGCGATAGCGGTGGTGAATAGGGTGGCAATTTGCACTGGATGCATGTCAATTAATCGTCATGTTTCTATTTTTAAACTGTAAACAATTCTATTGTGTTAATTTTTTGACACTTCACAGGCTCATGGTTTGCACCCAGCCATCCAGTATGCTCACTGGCTCACGCAAATATTTAGCCCCTTTTTTCGCCCGTTCTGCCCCACATGTCTAGCCCCCACGCCACCGGTTTTATGGTGCTTCATAGCAACCAGCTAGAGGGCCTGCGCGAGTTGGCGGTGCAGTT
>CANBRM010000149.1 GCA_947371915.1 Comamonadaceae bacterium
AGCTTTGTATGCAGGCTTGTTTGACGGTGACGAAGCCGCCACTTTGAACATTGCCGCTGGCCGCAAAGCCTATGTGCACCTCATTCGCGGCGCCTTGCAAGTCAACGGCGTGGCCTTGGTCACAGGTGACGCCGCACTGTTGGACAACGAGCCAACCATCCACTTGACCCACGGCGAAGACGCCGAGGTGTTGGTGTTTGATTTAGCAGCCTGATCGCAGGTATTCATTTTTAGATTTTTTAAACCACTCACAGGAGTTCCTCATGACCAAAACCGTCGTTGTTTACCACTCAGGCTACGGCCACACCCAACGCGTGGCCCAATTCGTGGCCGAAGGCGCGAAAGCCACCGTCGTCGCCATTGACGCAGATGGCAACATCACCGATGCGGATTGGGAAGCTCTCAATGCAGCTGACGCCATCATCTTTGGCTCACCCACTTACATGGGCACCGTGTCTTGGCAGTTCAAGAAATTTGCTGACGCCACTTCGAAGCAGTGGTTCGGCAGCGCTTGGAAAGACAAAGTGGCTGGCGGCTTCACCATTTCGGCCAGCCCCAGCGGCGACAAGCTGTCGACCATCCAATACTTCATCACCTTGGCCATGCAACAAGGCATGGTGTGGGTGGGTCAGCCCGCCATGAACGACGGCACCATCAACCGTTTGGGTTCTAACTCCGGCCTGATGGCCCAAGTGGGCCCGACCAGCCCAGCGGCTGACATTCCGCAAGGCGACTTGGACACCGCCAAAGCCTACGGCGAGCGCGTGGCAGTTGTGGCGGCGAAATTGCGCAGTTAAGCGCTTTCTTTGGGTAGCATGTTGACTATGAAAATTTTTCAACTGCTACCCTGGGCCGACTGGATCGCGCTCGGATTTTTTCTGTTGGTCTGGGTGTGCTACGCCTTGTTTGCCAAGCATTGGAGCGATGGCCAACACTCTATCTTGGCGATGACCAACCGTTACCGCCATTTGTGGATGTTGCAGACCACGGCGCGTGACCCGCGCATGCTGGACGGCATCATCACGCAAACCTTGTCTGCCACTCCCGCGTTTTTTTGTTCCACCACCATTTTGATTTTGGGCGGCTTGTTCGCCCTATTGGGCACCACCGACAAGGCCGCAGAGTTGGTGCGGGAAATACCGTTTGCCGAGCAAACACCGATGCTGGTGTTTGAGTTCAAGATCTTGGTGTTGGTGGTAATTTTTGTGTATTCGTTTTTTCGGTTTTCTTGGTCGATGCGCCAGTACACCTTTGTGGCCTTGTTAATTGGCGCGATGCCGCCGCCAGCAAGTTTTGAAAGTGAAGGCGTTGCCAACCGCCAGCACTGCGCAGACCGTGCGGCAGCCATGACGGGCTTGGCCGCCGAGACCTTTAACGGTGGCTTGCGGGCTTACTACTTTTCGTTCGCTGCACTGGGCTGGTTTTTTTCACCCACGATGTTTGTCCTAGCCACCATGCTGGTGGCGGGTGTTTTGTACACCCGCGAATTTAAATCTGAAGTGCTGGCGCTTCTTCAAGAGTAGGCAAGAGTACTCAAAAACAGGTCAGAGTTGGCCTGAAATATTCCCAGGCATAAGGCCTTGAAGGCGGCAAGTGCCCACCTGTCATCTCTACAATCTGTTGCATGTTTGTTCACCTGCGCCTTCACACCGAGTTTTCTGTCGTCGATGGAACCAACCGCATCGACGAGGTCGTGAAAGCGGCGGCCGCTGACCAGCAGCCCGCGATGGCCATCACCGACATCAACAACATGTACGGTGCCATCAAGTTCTACAAAGAAACGCGTGGCAAGGGCGTCAAGCCGGTCATTGGCGCAGAAATTTATCTTGAAAGCCTGACCCAAGACCCTGCCCAAACTTCGCGCATGATTTTGTTGGTGCAGAGCCACCAAGGTTATTTGAATTTGTGCGAGCTGATCAGCCGGGGCTGGACGCAAAACGTCATCCGGGCCGTGGGTGTCATCAAGTTGGCGTGGCTGCAAGAACTGTCGCAAGGCTTGATTGCCTTAGCCGGTGCGCAAGCTGGCGCAGTGGGCCAAGCGTTGGTGCAGGGTGATACAACACGTGCCAGTGAAGTGGCCTTGCAATTGGCTGGTATTTTTCCGCATCGCTTCTACATGGAGCTGCAGCGCGCAGGGCGCGCGGACGACGAGACACATGTCACGGCTGCTGTGCAATTGGCCGCGCGTTTGAATTTGCCGGTGGTGGCGACCCATCCGATTCAGTTCACCTTGCCCGACGACTACGAGGCCCATGAGGCCCGCGTATGTATTGCTGAGGGTGAAATTTTGGGCAACCAGCGCCGTGTGCGCCGTTTCACCCGCGAGCAGTATTTCAAGTCGTCCGAGCAAATGGGGGCCTTGTTTGCCGATGTGCCCAGCGCCATTGCCAACACCTTAGAAATTGCCAAACGCTGCAACCTGACCTTGGTGTTGGGCAAGCCGCAGCTGCCGAACTTTCCCATCCCTCCGGTGAACGGCGTGATCATGTCGGTGGAAGATTACTTCCGCCATGTGTCGCATGAGGGCTTAGAAGCGCGCTTGTTGCACTTGTATCCCGTCGAGGCCAAACGCAATGAAGAGCGCCCGCGCTACGTCGACCGCTTGGAGTTTGAGCTGAACACGATTTTGAAGATGGGCTTTCCCGGCTACTTCTTGATCGTGGGTGACTTCATTCAATGGGCCAAGGCCAATGGTTGCCCCGTGGGCCCAGGCCGTGGCTCAGGCGCGGGCTCGCTGGTGGCGTATGCGCTGAAGATCACCGACCTGGACCCGCTGCAATACAACTTGCTGTTCGAGCGTTTCTTAAACCCAGAGCGGGTATCCATGCCCGACTTTGACATTGACTTTTGCCAAACCAACCGCGACCGCGTGATTGACTACGTGAAAGACAAATACGGCCGTGCGGCGGTGTCGCAAATTGCCACCTTCGGCACCATGGCAGCGCGTGCCGCGATTGGTGATGTGGGGCGTGTGCTGGACATGAGCTATACGTTTTGCAAAGGCATCAGCGGCCTGATTCCCAACAAGCCAGGCCAGCACATCACTATCGCAGGCGCGATCGAGGTCGAGCCCATCTTGGCCGAGCGTTTGGCCAAAGAAGACGAAGTCAAAACCTTGTTGGAGCTGGCGCAAAAGCTCGAAGGCATGACGCGTAACGTGGGCATGCACGCGGGTGGTGTTTTGATTGCCCCAGGCAAGTTGACCGACTTCTGCCCGTTGTACCAACAGCCCGGCAGCGAATCGGCGGTGAGCCAGTTTGACAAAGACGACGTGGAAGCTGCAGGCTTGGTGAAGTTCGACTTTTTGGGCTTGGCCACGCTGACGATTTTGGAGATCGCGCGCGAGTTCATCATGAAGCGCCACAAGGGCCAAGAGAACTTCGCCTTTGAAAACATCCCGCTGGACGATGGCCCGACTTACCGCTTGTTCCAAGACGGCAAAACCGAAGCCGTGTTCCAGTTTGAAAGTCGTGGCATGCAGGGCATGTTGCGCGACGCCAAGCCCACGCGTTTGGAAGACTTGATCGCGCTGAACGCTTTGTACCGCCCCGGCCCGATGGACCTGATCCCGAGTTTTGTGGCGCGTAAGCACGGGCGTGAAACCATTGAGTACCCCCACCCGATGGTGGCCGAGATGCTGTCCGAGACCTACGGCATCATGGTGTACCAAGAGCAAGTGATGCAGACCGCGCAGATTTTGGGCGGCTACTCGCTCGGTGGCGCCGACATGTTGCGCCGCGCTATGGGTAAAAAGAAAGCCGAAGAGATGGCCGAACACCGCGCCATCTTCCGCGAGGGTGCAGCCAAAAACAGCATCGATCAAGACAAAGCCGACGAGATCTTTGACTTGATGGAAAAGTTCGCGGGCTATGGCTTCAACAAGTCGCACGCGGCCGCTTACTCACTGCTGGCCTATCACACGGGTTGGCTTAAGGTGCACTACACGGCCGAGTTCTTCTGCGCCAACATGACGGTGGAGATGGACAACACCGACAAACTCAAGGTCTTGTACGAAGACGCCCAAAAGATGGGTTTGACCTTTGAGTCGCCCGATGTGAACCGTGGTTTTTACCGCTTTGAGCCCATTTCCGACAAGGTCATTCGCTACGGCTTGGGCGCGATCAAAGGTTCGGGTCAGCAAGCCATTGAAGCCATCGTGGCCGCGCGCGAAGCGGGTGGCCCGTTCTCCAGTTTGTTTGATTTCTGCCGCCGTGTGGACCGCAGTCGCTTGAACAAGCGCACCGTCGAGGCGCTGATCAAAGCCGGTGCGTTTGACAACTTGCACTTGAACCGTGCTGAGTTGTTGGCCAGCGTGGAGCGCGCGTTTGACTTTGCGTCTGCCAGCGAAGCCAACGCCAATCAAGGCGGCTTGTTTGACATGATGGGCGAAGACGCCCACGGGTCCAGCACGCAAGAGCCCGAGTATGTGGAGATGCTGCCTTGGGGCGTGAAAGAACGCCTGACGCATGAGAAGGTAGCACTTGGCTTCTATCTCTCGGGGCACTTGTTTGACGAAGTCGAGCGCGAGGTGCGCCGCTTTGCCCGCACCCGCATTGAAGATTTGATGGACTCGCGCGAGCCGCAGTTGCTGTCGGGCATCGTGAGCGACATGCGTGTGATCAATGGCCAGCGTGGCAAGCTTGCGATCTTCAAGCTCGACGACAAATCAGCGGTGATCGAAGCCACCGCCGATGAAGCCACCATCAACACCTATCGCAACACCCTGAAGGACGACGAGTTGGTCATCATCATGGGCAAAGCGCAGCCTGATCGGTTTTCGGGCGGGCTGCGTTTGTCGATCCAACAAGTGTGGAGCCTCGAGCAAGCGCGTTGTCGCTTTGGCAAGTACCTCAGCGTCACGGTCAACGGCACCTCGCCCGACATTGCGCGCCTGCTGCGTGAACACCCCGCC
>CANBRM010000150.1 GCA_947371915.1 Comamonadaceae bacterium
CCATGGAGGGGGTGGAGCTGAGCAGCCCCCCGAAAACAATTGCTCGCATGACTTTTCAAATATTTTTCATGCGGTATCACCGCCTGAGTGGCGCGAGTGGCACGTTGCAAGGGATTGAGACAGAGCTATGGAAAACCTACCGTTTGCCAGTCGTCAAGATTGAGCCGCGAGTTCCAAGCCGTTTACATGTCGAGCAAGTGCGGGTCTTTTCCGATCCAGTGCCGCGTTTTGAAGCTGTGATTGATGAGGTGGTCAAGGCTTATGAGGCAGGTACACCGGTTTTGGTGGGGACTCGCAAGATTGCAGATACGGAGGCCTTGTTCGAACGATTGAGTTCATTATTGGTGCCGTGTCAGGTGCTGAATGCCAAACATCATGCGCGGGAGTCAGAAATCGTTGAGCGTGCGGGGGAGATTGGTGCCGTCACGATTTCGACCAACATGGCTGGGCGCGGGACGGATATTGCATTGGGTCGTGGGGTGTTGGAGCGGGGTGGTTTACGCGTGTTGATGTTCGAGCCCCACGAGGCTGCTCGAATTGAATGGCAGCTTTATGGACGTTCTGGGCGACAAGGTTCGCCGGGGACTGCGTTAGGTTTCGTATGCTTACGCGACGAATTATTGGCCAAGACCTTTGGGCCTATTTATGAGCTGATCATTCGCCACAGCCACTACATTACTTCGCATGCTTTTTTGGCTAAAGCCATGATTTGGTTGGCTCAGTCCATGGTGCAACGGTCGGCTTATGCAACCCGCCAGCGACTTGCTGAACGAGAGCAACGGGTGGAAAGCCAGCTCTCTTTTTCTGAATAATTTTCAAGGATATTTTTATGCCACTGGTCAAAATTAATGGGGTGACTTATGAATTCGATGCACTCAATGAGGAGATCAAGACACACTTAAAGTTCTTGTCCTACATTGACAGTGAGGTCGAGCGGTTGAAGATGCAGCTAGGGACGTTTCAATTGTCGAGAGACCATGTGGGTCGCTTGCTTGATTCGGCAATGACCAGTTATGCACTGAATCAGTCACCGTTTGAAGGCGCTGTGCCCGTTGCCGCACCTCCAGCTGGAACTGCATCCGCTGCATGATTCCCGCATTCAACTCTCAGATGCCGCCGGATGTCGATGCGATTCGAGACTGGTTGTCTCGGCTTCGCTCTCAACAAGGCTTGGCTCAAGCTCAATCAACGATCATTAACCTAACGCATAGATTTCCAGAAGAGGCCGGACTTCAGGCCTTGCGCGACTGGTATGACGCAGTCTGGTGGAAACCTATTGAGTTTGGTGCTATTCGCTTAGAGAGGCGAAATCCAGACCATTTTGAGTTTTTATGGTCTTTGGTCGTGCAAAAAGATTTTGCATATCAACTCAAACATCTACCGCCCAATTTGACGCCGCGCGATCTGATGCTGATTTTGACGAATGAGGCCAATGCAATCATTCCAGAATCACGGTCGATTACTTGGGTGATTTACAAAGGCGACCAGCCCATTGGTTTGTCCATGTTTGTGAATATCAACTTTAAGAACCGAACGGCTGAGCAGATCATGGGAATCCTGCCTGAATTCGACAGTTCCTTCTTGGTGGCGGATGCTTATTTTTCAAGCTTGTCATTCGCCTTCAACACGCTCGGGCTAAACAAAGTTCAAGGTTTGATTTACGACACCAACGAAAGCGCCGCTAATTTGCAGCAACGGTTTGGATTTCAACGTGAGGGGGTTATCCGACAGGCCGTTTGGAGTGAGTCGGATCAGCGCTACTTAGACCTCATACAGATATCGTTGCTCTACGAAGAATTTTTGGCAGGGCGTTTTATTCAACGATATATCGGACGCGAAGCGAGGGGTGACTTTCTCACGACCCGACGCCATTGGCCCCGATCAACGAGCGAGAAATTCCGGGGATGAATTGTTCGAGATAGTTGAGTGACAGATCGAGCGACAAGATAATCCGTTCTGATGTTCCGTCATGACGAACTTGGTGCAGATAGGGTCCTCCATCTTTGAACGCCAGTAACTCCCCTTCAACCCAAGTTTGGGTTTCGTTGCCAACGGTGATTCGGCAATAAGGATCGGCGTACAAAGCCAGATGAATCCGCAAGAAATCTGGCGTCCAACCTCTGTGCGGGTTGATCACGGAGCCGGGTAATAAACGGCTCACAAACACATTGCTTAAATGTCCCTCTTGTTCCAAAGCAGTGATCAAACCAGAAAGCGTGGGCAATCGATTCCGCGTAAAAGCAACGATTCGATCTAAGTTGAAGTTGAGATTTTTTTGAGAAAGCTCTGCAAATTCATTTTGAAATTTAGAAAGTGGAAATGCATCCCAAGTGTTTGTATAAAGGTTGGCATATTTGGGATAAGCCATAAATGGATGCGCTGCATCTATGAAACTTCTAATTTCACTTTGAATCGTTGAAAAGTGATGCCGAAGTTCAGCGCACAAAGGAACCTGGTGCAGGTGGTCGTTCCAAAAAGCTGGCTCGGATGGGAGCGTCATGGTGCGATTCTTTGACAAGTTTTGGCAACTACCAATATAGCGCCACAGTATTTTTTCGAAGCACACCATGTCCTTGTAGCGCGATTCGTGGCACCACATTGCCGGCGCAACACAAGGCTGCTTGGTGCGTTTTCAGGCCGGAGTGGATCACGAGTTCACCCGTTCGGTACGGATGGAACTGTTTTTCACCCTCAATCCACAGGTTCAATCCAGCGCCTGGCGGAATAGAAATAGGCAATGTGAAAGTGAAGACCTCATGAGGTTCGAACGATTCAAGTGGGAACACCTGTTGAAATTGCAGGTCACGATGCACGCTCGCCACCTCATTAGCAAATACGGTATGGGGCAGGTGAATGTGAAACCCTGGGAGGGCTGCTTGGTCAGCAATGAGATGAGCATCCACGCCAAAGTATTGACCTATTGCATGGCAAAGCTGATCGTACAAGGGCTCGAAATGTGCCATCAGAATGGCGTTTGATGCATCACGAACGCTACGCTGCGCATAAATACTTGATGGCATTGCAGCCGTAGATCTGGCATCTAGGTACGCTGCCATACCGAGTGTAAAGAACGGCACGGAGGGATGGCGCTGCGTCCATTGTGATGGGACGGAGAGCACCAATTTCGCCCAAGCTTGCGAAGCTACTTCATCAAGCATGGGGTAGTAATTGAGCTCCTGAGTGCGCACGGGGGTAGAGGAGCGGACGAATCCTAAACGTTAAGCCACAGCGTCAGCTGGCTGGCGCTGCAACATGGCCAAGGTACTTGCAATGGTTTTACGCAGTTCACGGCGGTCGCAAATCATGTCGATGGCGCCCTTTTCTTGCAAGAATTCGGCACGCTGGAAGCCCGCTGGCAAGGTCACGCGCACGGTGCTTTCAATCACTCGGGGGCCGGCAAAGCCAATCAAGGCGTTGGGTTCGGCGATGACCACGTCACCCACAAACGCAAAGCCTGCTGACACGCCGCCCATGGTGGGGTCGGTCAACACGGCGATGTAAGGCAAACCTTTTTTGGCCTAGCGGGTGAGCGAGGCGTTGGTCTTGGCCATTTGCATGAGCGAGAGCAAGCCCTCTTGCATACGCGCGCCACCGGTGGCGGTGAAGCAAATGAACGGTACTTTTTGCTCAATGGCGGCATGCACGCCGCGCACAAAGCGCTCGCCCACGACCGAGCCCATCGAGCCGCCCATGAAGTCGAATTCAAAACAGGCCACGACCACATTGATGTTGTGCACCGCACCGCCCATGACCACCAAGGCGTCTGTTTCGCCGGTGTTTTGCATGGCTTCTTTGAGGCGCTCTGGGTACTTGCGGCTGTCCTTGAACTTCAAGGCGTCCACAGGCAGCACTTCTTGACCGATTTCGTAGCGGCCTTCGGCGTCGAGGAACATGTCCAAACGATCGCGGGCGCTCATGCGGTGGTGGTGGCTGCAAGTAGGACAAACGTTGTGGTTGGCTTGCAAGTCGCTCTTGTAGAGCACGGTTTCGCAGCTGGGGCACTTGACCCACACACCTTCGGGAACGCTGCGGCGGTCCGAGGGGTCGGTGTGTTGAATTTTTGGGGGAAGCAGTTTTTCGAGCCAACTCATGGTGAGCCTTTCGTCAGTTCTTTTGGAATTGATTGATTTTAACGGGCGGGGCAGCTTGTGAGTTAAGCGTCCAAAGCCTTGCGAATACCCGCCAAAAACTCATGCGCAGCAGCTACTTCTTGGCCTGCTGGCGCGGCTTCGAGCAGCTGAATGATGCGGCTGCCAATCACCACGGCATCGGCCACGCGGCCCACAGCGGCGGCGGTGGCGGCATCGCGAATGCCAAAGCCCACACCTACGGGAATGTGCACATGCTGGCGAATGCGCGGCAGCATGGCTTCCACCGCATCGGTGTCGAGGTTGCCAGCACCCGTCACGCCTTTGAGCGAGACGTAATACACATAGCCGCTGGCAACGCGTGCCACTTGGTCCATGCGTTTGTCGGTGCTGGTGGGCGCGAGCAAGAAGATCAAGTCCATGCTGTGCGCGCGCAGGGGGGCGGCGAACTCTTCGCATTCTTCGGGTGGGTAGTCGACGATGAGCACGCCGTCCACGCCTGCGGCTGATGCGTCTTTCACAAACGAATCTTTGCTGTGCTTGAGGTTGTAGCACTCCACGGGGTTGGCATAGCCCATCAGCACCACGGGGGTGGTGTGGTCGGTCTTGCGGAACTCACGCACCATGTCCAGCACTTGGGCTGTGCCAATGCCAAAACGCAGCGCGGTTTCGCCTGCTTTTTGAATCACTGCGCCGTCGGCCATGGGGTCGCTAAACGGCACGCCCAGTTCGATGATGTCAGCGCCTGCATCCACCATGCCGTGCATGAGGGCGGGCGTGATGTTGGCTTGTGGGAAGCCT
>CANBRM010000151.1 GCA_947371915.1 Comamonadaceae bacterium
TTGTTGGGGTTCTTTTTGGCGTAGGCGATGTACTCAGCAAATGTTTTGATGCCTGTGCCTGAATGCACCACCAACACATTGGGAAAGTTCACGCCCATCGTGATCGGAGAAAGGTCTTTCACGGGGTCGTAGGGCAACTTCATCATGTGCGGCGCAATGGTCAGTGGACCCACAGAGCCAAACAAAATGGTGCTGCCATCGGTTGGACCATTGGCCGCGAATTGGTGCGCGATGTTGCCACCTGCGCCACCACGGTTGTCAATGACCACTGACGCGCCGATGTTGTCGCCCAGTTTTTTGGCAATGATGCGCGCGGCCGTGTCTGCCGCGCCGCCCGCTGCAAAACCGACCACCAGGGTGATGGTTTTCTTCGGTGGAAATTCTTGGGCATGACCGCAAACGGCAGTGAGGCTCAATGCCAAGGCGGCGCAGGTATGGATGAAGTGACGTGTGTTCATGATCGGATGTCCTGTTGAATTACTCTTCGCCCAGCCCGATTCGGTTGGGTTGTCGTTTCTCCACGGCGAACCGCAGCAAGGCGGCTGTTCTGAAAATACCGTGGGCAAATTTGCCGTAGGGCAGGGTAGCAAACAGCGCCATCACCACGCCCAAGTGCAGCGCCAAGAGGGCTGGCATTGCGTTGTGGCCTCTTGCCAACCAGAGGGCCAAGCCCGTGAGACTGGTCAAAAAGAGCAAGGCGATAAAGCCTAAGTCCATCGGCTTTTGTGCCGCATCGCCGTGCAATGGGTGGCGTTGCAGTTTGAGTTTGAACAAGCCCAAAGTGCCCAGCAGCAAACTCACGCCGCCCACTGCGCCCAAAATTTTGGGCAAGCTGTGCAAGTCGTAAGGCGCTTGCCAGCCGAAGGCATAGTGATAGACCGTCGCCACACTGGTGGCCGCAAAGCACAGCATGAACCCATAGAAGGTGAGGTGGTGCGCGCGTTGGCGAGACAGGCTGAAGGCGTCGTCTTCGTTGTTGCAACCTTCGCCGTGACCGCCGTCCAAATACTTCATGGTGAGCACAGCTTGCGTGGCCTCTTCGCCTGCAGGGTAAGTGAGTGGCGCACCGCTGGTGGCAGGGGTGATGTCACGCCAAAAGCGTCGCACGCCCATGCCCAGCGCCAACGCTGCAAACAAAAAGACGGGTGCAAACAGGCTCACTAGCAGATTGTGCGGAAACACGCTGTAAAAATTGGCACCCACCTGCGCGGCAAACAAGGTGCCATTCATGTGCAGTGCCAGCAGCAAAAACGCCGACAGCGCCGCGGCCAGCGCCAGCGCGACAAACAAGCCATTGCGTTTGTACAGACCTCCCAACGCGGCAGGCCAAGCGTAATCGGCATAGGTTTGGCCACGCACTTGGGCCATCGCTTGCGGCACATTCACGGCAAATTCGTGAGGGGGCGCGTATTGGCAGGCATGCAAACACGCACCGCAGTTGTGGCACAAATTGGCGAGGTAATGGATGTCTGCTTTGTCAAATGCCAGTCGACGCGTCATGGCCGGAAACATGGCGCAAAAACCTTCACAGTAGCGACAGGCGTTGCAAATTTGCAGTTGGCGCGCCACCTCGGTTTCTGCGGGTGACAACACCACATCGCCATTGGCCAAGGCGCGGGCGTCGCGGGTGAGGGCTTCAAGCGTTTGCATGTGCGCCTCCTACTGTTGACAAACGGGCAGCCGCGTGTGCGGCCTGTGTGCCTGCGATGCGGCCAAAGGCGGTGCCAATCGACATGCCCACGCCCGCGGTATAGCCCTTGCCCAAGACGTTGCCAGACATCATTTCGCCCGCCACAAACATGTTGTCGCTGGGCACATCGTTGAAGCGAACGGCTGTGGTTTCATCGGTTTTGAGGCCTAGGTAGGTGAAGGTGATGCCAGGGCGAACGGCGTAGCCATAGAACGGCCCCGTGTCGATGGTGCGCGCCCAATGCGTTTTGGCCGGTGTCACGCCTTCGGTGTGGCAATCGTCCAAGGTGGTGTGGTCAAACGTGCCGGCTTGGCAGGCTTGGTTGTAGTCGTTCAGGGTGTGCATGAAGGTGTCGACGGGCAAGTTGAGCTTGGTCGCCAACTCTGGCAAGGTGTCCGCTTGAATGCCTGGGAAAACAGGGGGCATGAAACGGCCAATGGCCTTGGCGTCGATGATGGAATAGCCAATTTGGCCCGGTTGCTGCGCTACCAAACGGCCCCAAATGGCATAGCGTTTGGGCCAGAAGTCTTCGCCTTCATCGTAAAAGCGTTCGCCATTGCGGTTGACTACGACGCCCAGCGACACGCAATCGATGCGGGTACAAATGCCACCGTCATACAGCGGTGCGCGGGCATCAATGGCCACCATGTGGGCTTGCGTGGGGTCGCCAATGCGGTCAGCACCGTGGTCCAGCATGTGTTTGAGCAACACGCCTTGGTTGTATTGCGTGCCTCGGATGAGGAAGTTGTCGGCAGGCCATTCGCCTTGCGCGTTTTGTCCCCAGGCCTCGCGTAGCCATTCGCGGTTGGACTCAAAGCCGCCCGCGGCCAAGACACAGGTTTTGGCGGTGATGCGTTCATTGCCGATGTAGGCCGCCACAAAGCGCCCGTCTTCAATGTCCAAGCGATTGACCGTTGCGTTGTAACGAATTTGCACACCCAGCTTTTCAGCACTGCGGTAGTAGGCGTTGACCAAGGCTTTGCCGCCGCCCATGAAAAACGCGTTGGTGCGTGCCACATGCAACGCGCCAGAGAGCGGGGGTTGAAAGTGAACACCGTGGCTGCGCATCCAGTCGCGGCAGGTTGACGAGGCCCGAATGGTCAAGCGAGCCAGCTTTTCGTCCGTTAAGCCGCCTGTGACCTTGAGCAAGTCTTGCCAATATTCTTCTTCGGGGTAGGCGTCGATCAGCACGTCTTGGGGGGCATCGTGCATACACCGCAAATTGCGGGTGTGACCCGAATTGCCGCCACGCCATTCACGCGGGGCCGACTCCAACATCAAGACACTGGCGCCAGCCTCTGCTGCCATCAGTGCCGCGCACAACGCGGCATTGCCGCCACCAATCACCAGCACATCAGGGTGCATTGCTCTTCCTTTAAGTTTCACCTGCTATTTTCTCTTCGAAGCGCATCCCTGAGAAGTGCAATATAGGCGAGCTTTATTTTGATTTTCGCAACAATGACTTGGGGGAACTGAGGTGCTCTTTGTGAATCAGGGCGTAAAAGGCCTGTGCAGCGGGTGACAGGCTGCTGTTTTTCCGGCGTAACAAGGCGATCTTGCGTTTCACCACCGGACCGGTCAGCGCAATCTTTCGCACATGCGGGCGGTCCCCTTTGTTCAGGGTTGAGGAGGGCAAGATGGCGCAGCCTACGCCAGCTGCTACCAAATTGATGGCAGTGGCATGGTGTTGTACCTCGTAGTTGCCAGTCAAGCGAATGCCGTGTTTGGCCAGTTGGTAATTCATGAACACGCGTGTGGCCATGAAGTTGCTGACCACGATCAAATCGGCATCGCGCATGTCAGCCCACGTCACGGAGGCTTGGCTGTGCAGCGGGTGTGTGTCGCGGCAAATGAACATCAGCGGGTCGTCAAACAGCGGTGTTTCGATCAACTCGGGGTGATCTTCGCCGCTGATGGCGATGCCAATTTCGGCTTGCCCGTGCAACACCGCTTCGCGGACCTCGTACGACGCAGCATCGAGCAACCGAATGCGGTTGTCTGGGCAGACGTCGGCGTAGCGTTTGATCAAGTCGGGCAGCATGTGCGCGGCCATGCTGGGCACGCAGGCCAAGGTGAAGTTGCCTTTGGCGTGCTGCGACATGTCTTTGAGGCGTTCGACCGCCGAGGTCATGTCGTTGACGATGCTGCGCGCTTGCGGCAAAAAGTCGCGCCCCACGGCTGAGAGCGCGACTTGGCGGGTGGTTCGATCAATCAGTTTCAGGCCCAAATAGGCTTCTAATTTTTGAATGCGCCGTGTCAGCGCCGTTTGGGTGATGTGCAGTTGGTCGGCCGCTTTGTTGAAGCCGCCCAAGTCTGCAATCACCACAAAGGCTTGAATGCCATCAAAGTCTATTTTCACGCGCGGCTTATTCCCCGAAGTTCAGGGGCAGGCCCACATAGTTTTCGGCCAATGCGCGAGAGGCTGATTCGCTGTGGATCAGGTAGTCCAGCTCTGCTTCTTGGATTTTTTGACCAAAGCCAGCTGTTTCTGGAAACTGGTGCATAAGGGAGGTGAACCACCACGAAAAGCGCTCGGCGCGCCAAATGCGGCGCAGGCAGCGTTGTGAATAGTGGTCGATGCCGGCGGGGCTCTTTTCGGCGTAGTACTCGGTGATGGCATCGCTCAAATACTTCACGTCGGTGGCGGCCAAGTTCAAACCTTTAGCCCCTGTGGGCGGCACGATGTGAGCGGCGTCACCGGCTAAGAACAGGCGACCAAACCGCATGGGTTCTGCGACAAAGCTGCGCAAGGGGGCAATGCTTTTTTCGATCGATGGGCCGGTCACCAAGGATTCGCGGGCTTCTGGGTCGAGGTGATCTTTGAGGTCTAAGTCAAATGTATCCTGAAGTAGCAGATTCAATAAATGCGCATCAGGATTTATATAAGAAAGCGGTAGCGGCATATACTATGATTAAAAAATTTGGAATTATTCCTGATGAAACGTATAAAGCTGATATTGCTAGAGCTCAACAAAATGCTAATAAACCTAAGCCTTTAGCATCAGTGAACCCGCAGCATGGCGATAGCCCATTGTCTAAAGCAAATGCATTTGCGAATGGTTTAACTCCTGAATTAAGTAAGCAGCTTAGAAAAGAAATGAATGACGCTAGAAAAGCACTTTAGAGATTTAATTATAAAAAAGACAGCCCAGGTGGAGGCCCAGGCTAGTCAAAAGAAAATCATTAAATA
>CANBRM010000152.1 GCA_947371915.1 Comamonadaceae bacterium
TTGACGCAAAAACGCCACCATGTGATCGCGCAGGCGAATGGCTTCATCAAGTTCGGGATTGGAGCCGTGTTCATACGCGCCCACCTGCACCAAATCGGCGTTTTGTTGATAGACCGACCACAAGCGACGGAACTTGTTGGACTGACGCAAGTCTTCTGGGCTGACCAAAACCTGCATCACGCGAGAAATCGAACCATTCAAATCAATCGCGGGGTAATGCGCTTGGTCGGCCAAACGGCGCGACAGCATCACCTGGCCATCCAAGGAGGCCCGTGCGATGTCCACAATTGGGTCTGAGGCATCGTCACCTTCGGCCAACACCGTGTAAATCGATGTGATGGAACCAAAGCCATGACGGCCCACGCCACCACGCTCAATCAAGTTAGGCAACAACGCAAAAACGGAGGGTGGGTAACCTTTGGCCGTGGGCGGCTCACCAATGGCCAAGCCAATCTCGCGCTGCGCGTGGGCCACACGGGTCAAGCTGTCGCACAGCATCAAGACGTTTTTACCTTGGTCGCGGAAATACTCCGCAATCACATGCGTCATGTGCGTGGCTTTGAGGCGCAGCACGGGCGACACGTTGGCAGGCGCAGCAATCACCACCGACTTGGCCAAACCCTCATCACCCAACGACTCGGCAATGAACGCCTGCACTTCGCGGCCACGTTCACCGATCAAACCAATCACCACCACATCGGCTTTGGTGAAGCGGGTCAACATGCCCAAAAGCACGCTTTTACCCACACCAGAGCCAGCTACCAAGCCAATGCGCTGGCCACGGCCAATCGTCAATACGCTGTTGATGGCCTTCACGCCCACATCCAAAATCGTGTCGATGGGGCCACGCTCCATCGGGTTCAGCGGACACCCCAACAAACTCAGTTGATCGGGCAAATGCGGCAAGGGACGGCCATCCAAAGGCTGGCCTCGGCCATCAATCACCCGCCCCAACAAACCAGCACCCAAACGCACTTGGCCTGAATTGGTCATCACCCGAACAGTGTCACCGGGGCCCACACCGACGGGATCGGTGAACGGCATCAGGTACAAGGTTTTGTCATTGAAGCCCACCACCTCGGCTTCTACGCGGTGGCCGTGCTGACCCAGCACTTCGCAGCAAGCCCCTAAGGGTGCCATGATGCCGCGCGTCTCCAGCGTCAAGCCGACCAAGCGCACCAGCGTGCCGCTGCGCTTAGGGTCAGGCACACGCAGCTTGGGTAACGTGGCGGCGACTTCTTTGCCAAAGTCGAGCATGTTTATTTCACTTCAATCATGCCGCGAATCACGGCAGCCACACGGCTTTGGTCTTGGTGCACCACCATGCGCACCACGCCCACTTTGTCTTCATAGCTCTTCGCGCTGTTGAGCAACTCAGGCGGAATGGTAGGCTTGGCCGAGTTCTTTTTCTCGCGCTTGATGCGCTCTTTGATGTCGTGCAACGACTCGCCTTCGCCAATTTCAATCTCGCCCGGCGCCAGCTCAGCCGAAGGCGCTTCAGCGCTCGCTTCCGAAGTTGAAGCCGTCGAGACATCGCCCGAGCTGGCCGTGCCCGTTGCTATGCCATCCGCACTGGCAGCCGCAGCGCCATTGGCCAAGTCACCCGAAGTGGCAGCGGTCACCCCCGCACCTTGCGCGTCAGACGAAGCTGTAGGGTCAGCCCCCTCATCTGCCGCCACAGGAGGCGCAGGCAGTGCCAAAGGTTTGCGGCGTTCCGGCAATTCCAACAACAACTGTTGGTAACGAATTTTTCCGGTTCGACGAGAAGCGGCTTCTTGCGTTGCGCGTTGCACATGCGCCTGCACGGCCTCCAGAGCAGCGCGCTGCATGTCTTGCGGATTGGCATTGCCCGTCAACATGTTGAGCATGATGGGGCGCACCACGGTCACCACAATGACCATGAAAATCAGCCCCATCAACAGGGTATTGAGCACGTCAGGGATGTACATCCGCAGCCTCCTCGATCACATCTTCAGTATCTTCTTCTGCGACTTCTGGAGCGTCAGGCTTCGCCAAGGCCGATTGTTTGCGCCAGCTGTCCACGTCGATCAACAGGGTGCGCGCCAGCGCTTCTAAGCGATGCTCCACCAAGTCTTCCACAATCATGTCGTTCGCAAAGACGCGCACACTGCCCGGCTTCATGTCATGCACGGCATCGAGTCGCATGCCTTGAATAAAAGCACCGCCTTCTGCTTGCAGACGTGTCTTGTCTTGTGGGTTCAGCTCGACCACCACAGCGACTTTGGCAGGATGGTCCAAGTCGTCCAAGCAACGCTGAATCAACTGCTCAATGGCATGGCTAGAAGTGCGCAGCTCGCACTTCACCACTTGCTCGGCCAAATGTAGGGCCAAGCGTTTGAGGGGTTCAAAGAATTGGGTGGGGTCTTCCAGCAACGCATTGAGCTTGGCAGAGACCTCGGCCATCACGTCGTTTTTGGCGGTCACTTCTTGCTCGGCCAAGGCTTGCAACTCACGCGCTTGCTCTTCGGCCAAAGCCAAGCCCTCTTTCATGCCTTGCTCACGACCTTCGGCCAAGCCCTGTTCTAAGCCTTGTGCCAGTCCTTGTTCGATGCCTTGGGCCAAACCTTGCTCAAGGCCTTGCGCCATGCCCTGCTCTACGCCTTGGGCCAAGCCTTGTTCGAAATGCTGAGCCTCGCGCTGAGAAACTTCGTCAGCCGGAATGCCTGTAGGTGTGGGTTTTGTCGACGCTACCGGTGCCTCTGTTTGCACTGGGGCCGAATGTGCGGCGTCATCGGACGCATCGTCGTGGCTGAGCTCCTGCGGCTCAGCAGCCGACGCAGCCTGCGTCACATCGTCACTGGCAACTTCATCAGCCCATACATCGGACGTCAATTCAGACGCTGCGTTTTGATCGGCCAGGTCGGGCTCTGCGTTCGCAGCAGGATCTGCGTCAGCAGACGCCTCATGTGCATCACCTGCATCACCTGCATCCTGTTGCAAAGTTGGCGCGGCCTTGACAGCGCGCTTCACCTCAGGCGCTTCGTACACATCCAACACAAAAGGCAAATGTGCGTTGGCGCTAGCAGCCTCTTGTTCTTCTAACGCTTTTTTAGCGAGTGCGTGCTGTTTTTTCACGTCGTCCAGCAAGCTGAACGCACGCTGGGCGCTCTCTGACATCGCGTCGTGCGCAACTGGCCGATCGTCCAAAACGAAGCCTGAGCCGTCCAGGCCAAAGTCGTCGTTGGCGAAGCCTTTCACCTCGGAACCCTGCCAGCGGCTGGTGGTAAAACCACGACCAGCTTCCACAGACAAAGCGCCCGGGTTGGGATGCCACACCTGGGTGGCGCGTGCGGTACTGGGTCGATTAAACAAAGTCCGCGCCTCCCAAAACCAGCTCGCCGGAATCCGACAGCTTGCGCGCCATGCGCATGATCTTCTTCTGCGCTTCTTCCACGTCCGCCATACGCTGGGGGCCTTTGGCTTCCATATCGTCACGGAACATGCCACGGGCACGCTCAGACATGTTGTCGAAGAAGCGGTCTTTCACGCCGTCGCTGGCACCTTTGAGGGCCATCATCAACATGTCGGGCTCGACGTTGCGCATGAGCACCTGAATGCCTTTGTTGTCCACGCTCATCAAGTTCTCGAACGTGAACATGTTGTCTTGGATCTTGAGCATCAAGTCGGGATCGATTTCGTTCAAGCCGTTCATGATGCTGGCTTCCAGTGCCGTCTTGGTCAAGTTCATGATCTTGGCCGCAGCTTGCACGCCTCCAAAGCTCGACGACTGGGCGGACGCGCTCTTGGAGAATTGCTGCTTCATGATCGACTCCAGCTCAGCCATGGCCGAAGGCTGAACCGTGTCCAAACTGGCCACACGCTGAATCACTTCTGCACGGGTGTCGGGTGGCAAGTAGTTCAGCACATCGGCGGCCACTTCGCTCTCCAACAGCGACAAGATGATGGCCACCACTTGCGGGTGCTCGCCACGGATCATGTCGGCGATGCCGCGTGCGTCCATCCAGCTCAAGATGTCCAAACCTTTGGTGCCTTGGTCGGGCATGATGCGGCCCAGCACGGAGGCCGCTTTGTCGTCGCCTAAAGCGCGACGCATCACGTTTTCCACGTAATCGGTGTTGCCCATGCTCAAGGTGGATTGCTTTTTCAAATGCTCCACAAATTCATCGAGCACCACGTTGACAGCATCTTGTGAAAAATCGGCCACTGAAACCATGGCGCCGCCCAAGGCTTGCACTTCTTTGGGATTCAAAAACTTGATGATGTCTGCCGCTTGCTCTTCGCCCAACAGCAGCATCAACACTGCTGCACGTTGGGTCGACGTGATGTTGGCGAGTTCTGCGCGCAGCGCCTCGGTCATCACAATCGCGTTGTCGTTATCAGCCATGGTTTTTCCTCAGTCTTGTTCTTTTAGGCAGTTGGGCGAATCAGCGCCTTGAGCACACCCGCCACACGGGTGGAGTCTTCTGCCACGATCATGCGAATCAACGCCACTTTGTCATCATACGAGTTGGCTGTGTTCAACAAGTCTGCAGAAATCGATTGTTTCTTAGGTTTCAAGCTTGCCATGCGCGCTTTGACTTCTTCCAGCGTTTCGCCTTCTTGAATTTCAATCTCGGCCGTCTCGCCTTCAGGGCCCAAGGCGGCTTGTGTCTCTTGTTTGATGCGCTCTTGCTCGGCAGCAGCAGCGTCTGCCACAGCCTTTTCTTCAGCAGCCACTCGAGCAACTTCGGCGGCTTTTTCAGCCTCTGCAGCGAGTCGTGCAATTTCGGCTTCGTGGGCTTCCTTGGCCATTTTGGCACTGGCTTGGGCAGCGGCCGACTCGGCGGTGGCGACATCGATGGCCATTTGGGCATCAGCGGC
>CANBRM010000153.1 GCA_947371915.1 Comamonadaceae bacterium
AAGAGGAAGAAAACATCACCCTGTTTGAGCTGTCCCCTGTCATTGACGAAACCAAGTCGCTCTTGGAAGCCAGCTTGAAAGGCATCGACATCGCCATTGAGCCCGTCACGCCTGACGCGGCCAACGTGCAACTCAAAGGCCAAAGCGGCAGCTTGCAGCAGGTGCTGGTCAACCTGTGCGTGAACGCCAGCCACGCGATTGGCGAGCGACGCGATGGTCGCATCGTCATTACGGCCTCACGCCCCACCGAAAACACGGTGGCGGTGGCGGTGATCGACAACGGCAGCGGCATTCCGCCCGAGATCTTGTCGCGCATCTTCGAACCCTTCTTTACCACCAAAGAAGTGGGCAAAGGCACGGGCTTGGGCCTCGCCATGGTGCGCAGCATCGTGACCCGCATGGGCGGCACGATTGAATGCAAATCCACAATAGGCGTGGGCACGAGCTTCATCGTGACGCTGCCGTTTTTCCGGTGATGCACTTTCTAGGGCGACTGATTCATAATGCTGTTGATGATTTTTTTGAAATTAGCAATTAATCTACAGAAACAACTTTGATTCAATAATCCAGGTACAGAAACCACTTTTCACTGATGCAGTCGTCTACCGTTCAAGAACTACAGCTCCGCGCCATGTTGGATGCCTCGCAAGAGGCCATCCTGACGTTTGACGCGCAAGGCTTTGTGTTGGACGCCAACGCAGCGGCTGAGCGCTTGTTTCGTTTTGGCCATTTAGAGCTCAAAGGCGCGCGCGTGGTCAATCTGATCACCGACTTGCGCGACGACCTGCCCTATTTCATCGATCAAATCCATCAGCACAAGGCCAACAACCAAATCCTGAGTATGGACACGTTCATTCACACAGCGAATGCGCAGGCCTTGCCCGTGCGGTTGACGTTGCGTTTGCTGCCAGCACACGACACAACGGCATCACACTTTGCAGCGCTGCTGACCGACCGCAGCCGAGAACTGGCGTTGCAAGAACAGCTTCGCCATGCGCTGCAAGGCTCGAACTTGAGCCCATCAGATTCAGCCACGGTTTTTCACACCCGAAACTACCTCAAAGCACGTTTCAACGAAGTCAAAGCCTTGGCCTTGGCCAGTGCACCTCAAGCGTGTGTGGCGGTGTCTTGCATCAACATCGACCGCTTCAAACGGGTCAACGACTTGCTGGGCTATGACGCCGGTGACCACGCCATCACCGCCATTGGCCAGCGCATTGATGCGTTCTTGCGCCAAGAGAGCGATGCCAATGGCTGGGACGTGGGCATGTGCCGCATGTCGGGCGATGAGTTTGCGTTGGTGTTGATTTCTGAACACGCGTTTATCGGTTTGGCCGATTGGTGCAAACGACTGCAAAGCTGCTTGGGCGAACCGCTTGAAACACACGACCAACGCTTTGTGTTTTCACTCAGCGCGGGCGTGGCCTCTGGCGCGCTGGTGGACTCGCAATTCGAAACCTTGCTGACCGACTCCGAAATGTCGATGCGGACCGTCAAAATGCGCGGCGGCAACGATTGCCTGATTTATGCCGCCCATGTGGGCCAAAGCCTGCGCCCCCGCTCGACAGAGCACAACGTGATTTTGGGCATGGAACGCAAACAGTTTCAGCCGTTTTTTCAGCCCAAAGTGTGCTCAGACACAGGGCAGATTTTGGGCTTTGAAGCCTTGTTGCGCTGGCAACACCCTGAGCGCGGACTCATTCCATTGGGCGAGTTTTTACCCGTGTTGGAAAGCTCCAGCCTGATGCTGGACGTGGGCTTGCAAATCTTCGAACAAGTCGTGGCCACGATGGCGCAATGGCAAGCCAAGGGCGTCTGCCTGCCCGTGTCGTTCAACGTGTCCAACGGCGAGTTAATGTCCGAACATTTCCGCGCCAGTCTGAGCCGCTTAGCGCGTGAAGCGGGCGTGTCGACAGACCAGATTTATTTGGAAATCACAGAAACCGTGTTGGCCAACTTGGGGCGAACGGGCGAAGACATCTTTACCGAATTGCAAGAAGCCGGTTTTCGACTCAGCGTGGACGACTTTGGCGTGGGCACCTCCTCGCTGTCGCGCCTGAGCAGCATTCCGTTGCGCGAAATCAAGGTGGATCGCTCGTTCATCACCGATGTCACCAGCTCCAGCCGCGACCTCGAACTGCTGCGTGGCATTGTGAATTTGGCCAAAAGCTTGGGCCTTGAAGTGGTGATCGAGGGCGTTGAGTCGCCCCAACAACTGTTGATTGCCCAAAGCCTAGGCCACCTGTCCATCCAAGGCTTTTGCTACTCGCGAGCCGTCAACCCCATGCAGGCCTTCGACTTGATCGAGCGGCAACCCTTTGCCGTGCACTGAACCCTTCAGATTCAGCCACTAGAACCGATACAACCAAAGACAAAAAGGAAGACACCCGTGTTAAAAAATTTGAACGTCGGAACACGATTGATGTTGCTGGTCGCCCTACTAGGGCTGCTCTCGGTCACGATTGGCGTGAACGGGCTGCGTGGCATGGCAATGTGTGTGGCAGGCTTGCAGACGGTGTATGACGACCGTGTGGTGCCTTTGCGCGACCTCAAGGTGATCGCCGACATGTATGCGGTCAACATCGTGGACACCTCCCACAAAGTGCGCAACGGCAATATCTCTTGGGAAGAAGGTCTGAAAAATTTGGACGATGCCGAGTTGCAGATTGCCGACAAGTGGAAGCAGTACAAAAACACCGTCTTGGTCCCTGAAGAAGAAGCTTTGGTCGCCGAGATCGAGCCCATGTTCAAAAGCACGCAGGTTGAGTTGGACCACTTGCGCGACATCATGAAGCGCCAAGACAAACAAGGCATTGCCGAATTCACGGCAGGACCGCTCTACCCCGCCATCGACCCCATCAGCGGCAAGTTTTCTGACTTGATTGAAGTCCAACTGAAAGTTGCCAAACGCGAATACGACGCATCGCAAAGCAGCTATGACTTCAACCGCGTGTTCAGCATTGGCTTGATTTTGGTGGGCCTCGGACTGGGCGCCGTGTTTGCGTTGTGGATCGTTCGCTCCGTCAGCGGCCCCCTTGAAAAAGTGCGCCAGATGGTGCGCGAAGTGGCGAAGAGTTCTGACTTTTCGAAGCGCGTGGCAGTCAGCAGCAATGACGAAGTGGGCCAAACCGCACAAGCCTTCAATGCCTTGTTAGAAGCCCAGCAAACCGCCATCGGTGAAGTCAACCGCACCGTCACCGCGATGGCCGAGGGTGACTTCAGCCAACGCGTGAATGCCGATTTGCATGGTGACCTAAAAACCATGAAACAAGCCATCAATGCGTCTGTGGACAGCATTCAAGCCACGATCCAAGACCTGAGTAAAGTCTTGCACGCCCTCTCGCAAGGTGACTTCGCTGCACGCTCCACCGCACAAGTGCACGGTGAGTTCAAACAAGCCGTGGAACAAGCCACCTTCGCGATGGTGACCCTCGAAGCCATGATTGGTGGCGTGGGCCACGTGATGGGCCGCATGGCTCAGGGCGATTTGACACAACGTGTGACTGCAGAAGGTCGTGGCGATTTGCTCACCCTCAAAAACAACATCAACACCTCGCTGGACTCGATGAGCTCGGCGCTGCGCGCCATCCACGTCAACAGCCGGCAGGTGGCCACGGCAGCCAACGAAACCAGCATGGCCATTGGCCAAATTTCAGATGGTGCGCAAAACCAAACGCATGCAATTTCGCAAGTGAGTACCGCCGTCAAACAAACGGCCAGCTCGGTGGCCGATGTTTCACGCAACACCAGTGTGGCTAGCCAGAAATCGCAAGAATCGATGGCCATCATGCGCGAGGGCATGCGCAAAATGGACGACATGGTGGACGTGGTCAACAGCATTGCGGCCAACTCGGACAAGATCAACAAAATCACAGAAGTGATTGAAAAGATCGCCAACAAAACCAACTTGCTGTCACTCAACGCCGCCATCGAAGCCGCCCGTGCAGGTGAACACGGCAAGGGCTTCTCCGTGGTGGCGGAAGAAGTGGGCAAATTAGCGGCCAACAGCGCGGAGAGCTCGCAAGAGATCGCGCAATTGGTGCAGCAAGCGGTCACCGAAACCGCCAAAGCCGTCGCCACCGTGAAAGAAGTCAGCCAAGACATGGTGCGCATCGAACTCGCTTCCCGCGAAACCGACCAAATGCTGCAACGCATCTCGGCCGCACTCGAACAACAAAGCAGCGCCACCGAAGAGATCAACGCCAACGTGTTCAATTTGGACCGCATTGCCAGCAGCAACGCCTCAGCCTCTGAACAAATGACGGCCAGTGTGGTGGAACTGTCAAAAATTGCAGACGCCACACGACGCGAAGTCGAAAAATTCTCAACTTAAGTTAAAGTTGATGGAAATATAACTAATTCTATTTTTTCAACAAGGACGACAAAATGATCAAAAAAGTAAGCTTAATCGCAGCACTGATGCTGTCTGCACTCACCTTCACGCCCAGCATGAGCTTTGCCGCAGGCGAACGCGCCACCAAGGCAGAAGCCGAAGCCATGGTGGCCAAGGGTGTTGCCGCCATCAAAGCCAAAGGCGATGGCGCTTATGTGGACCTCACCGCGCCCAGCAAAACCTTCGTCGATCGCGACTTGTACTTAACGGTTTACGACCTGACCGGCAAATGTCTGGCCCACGGACAAAACCCCAAACAAGTCGGCAAAGATTTGATGAACCTGAAAGACCCAGACGGCAAAGAGTTCGT
>CANBRM010000154.1 GCA_947371915.1 Comamonadaceae bacterium
AAACGCACGCCAGCAGAATCTAGGCGTTTTTGACAGGCTTCAGCCAAGTCGACCAAACGGGCCTTGAGCTGCGCCAAGTCCAAATCCATCAACGATTTGTTCAAAGTCTGAACCGCGTCGTGGCGCATGTCGGCCATCACGCAGCCCAAAGCCGAGGTGACGCCGGGGTAACGCGGCACGATGCCGGTGGTCACGCCCACTTCACGCATCATGGCGCACACATGCAAGGCACCACCGCCACCAAAAGGCATGTAGGCAAACTGGCGTGGGTCATGGCCGCGCTCGATCGACACCACACGAATGGCACCCGCCATCTTGGCGTTGGCCACCGTCAAAATCGCCTCGGCAGCGGCCAATGCAGTGAGGCCCAAGGGTGTGGCCACATGGGTTTGAATGGCCAGCTCTGCGGCCTTGGCGTCCAGCGCTTGCAACAAGCCGCCACCCAAAGGACGGTCTGCGGCAATGCGACCCAGCACCACATTCGCATCGGTCACCGTGGGACGGGTGTTGCCACGGCCGTAACACACGGGGCCCGGATTGCTGCCAGCCGACTCAGGGCCAACTTGCAACATGCCACTGGCATCCACCGAGGCAATTGAGCCGCCACCGGCACCGATGGTTTCAATTTGAATCATGGGCGAGCGCACCACCAACCCAAACTCGATCGAGGTTTGGGCGGCCAGCGACGCCTTGCCCTCGGCCACCAGCGACACGTCAAACGAGGTGCCGCCCATATCACCCGTGATGACGTTGGGGTAACCCGACGCACGCGCCACCGCAGCACAGGCGATCACGCCAGCGGCGGGGCCCGAGAGCGCGGTGCGCACCGGCACATCACACGCGGTTTCGCGTGACATCACGCCGCCATTGCTTTGCACAATCAACAGCTCACCACCGAAGCCTTGGCTGCGCAAGTCGTTTTCCAACTTGGCCAAGTAGCTGCCCACCACGGGTTGCAGGGCCGCGTTCAAGGTGGCGGTGGAGCAACGCTCGAATTCACGAATCTCGGGCAGCACCTCGCAGGCCGAGGTCACATAAGGGTTCGGCCATAGAGCGCGCACGGCGGCAACGGCCTGTTGCTCGTTCACAGGGTTGGCATAGGCGTTGATGAAAAACACACACACCGCTTCGCAACCCACGTCCAACAGCGCTTGGGTTTGGGCGCGTACTTGGTCCAAGTCCACTGCCGTATGCAAACTGCCATCGGCCAGCACACGCTCGTCGACTTCGAGGCGCAGGTCACGCGACACCACAGGGGTGAAGCTGCCACGCAAGCCCCAGGTTTGCGGACGGTCGCGACGGCGCATTTCCAGCACATCGCGAAAACCACGCGTGGTGATGATGCCGGTGCGTGCCACCTTGCGCTCTAACAAAGCATTGGTGCCCACGGTGGTGCCATGCACGATGGTGGCCAACGTCGCCGCCACACCTTGGGCTGGGGTTGTGCTTGAACTGGCGTCAGAGGCCTGACCTTCGCTGACCCGCACCACGCCGTTCATGAAGCCGCGGGCTTCTTCGCCACGGGTGGACGGCACTTTGACAATGCGTACCGAGCCATCGCGCTCGTCCAGCACAAACAAGTCGGTGAACGTACCGCCCACGTCGACGCCCACCACCAGATGTGGCTTCACAGGGAGTTGCGTACTCATGGTTTGACCTTTGAAGAAGTGGTGATCGCATCGCTGACGTAGCCCAAGGTCACGTCATGTTGACGCGCTTGGTCGTCACGACCTGCCGCAGGGCCCCAGCCGCCGCCGCCAGGTGTTTCTAAACGCACCCGTTCGCCTTTTTTCAGACGGATGCCCAGCATCTTGGACACCATCGGAGGCTTGTGCCATTGGCCGTTCTGCTGATAAGAGAACACGTTGGGCAACGCCTCGCTGCCGCCCGCAATGCCCTTGGGTGCGGCTTTGCCACGCTCACCAAAGATGAAGGCTTCGGCACTGTCTTCCAGCAGCTCAATTTCATACACCGCACCTAAGCCACCTCGGTGTGTGCCATCTCCGCCCGAGTTGGGGCGCAAGGTCCATTCGGTGAAACGCACCGGATAGGCAGCTTCCAAAATTTCCAAAGGGGGAATGGTGGCCGTTGAAATGGGCGCATTGCTGTGGCTCAAACCGTCGCCTGTGCTGTGACCGCCATGACCACCGCCAAAAAAGCTGAACATCACCCAGCGCTGACCTTTGCGCGCGGCATCGGTTCGATGCCCCGCAATGGACAGGGCGTTGATGGTGCCGTAGGCATGGGCCACAGCACGGTTCGGGTCGGCCAAGGCCGTGGCGCTGAAGATCACATCGATCATGCGCAAAATAGTTTCGGTATAGCCCCCCACCGGACGTGGTCGCTCGGCGGTGATGACCAAGCCCTCGGGCAACACAAAGTCCACCGCATCCAACACACCGGCGTTGGCTGGCACATCGGGGAACACATGTTTGAGGGCCACATAGCAAGCGGCAACGGCTGTGGCACGCGAGATATTCACAGGGCCCGCACACTGCGGCGAGGTGCGAGAAAAGTCGAGCGTCATGCGGTCGCCGTGCACCGTCATGTCCAAGGCGATGGTCAGCAACTCGTCTTTCACGCCGTCGTTGTCGAGCACGTCGTCAAAGCTGTAGCAGCCATCGGGCAGGTTCTGAATGTGGGCACGCATCAACACCAACGCGCGTTTGCGCAACTCGCCCATGGCTTGCAACACCACGGCATCGCCGTATTCGTCGAGTAGGCCGTCCAGCCGTTTCACGCCCAATTCCAAGGCGGCAAGTTGGCCGTTCAAGTCGCCCCACAAGCTGTCGGGCAAACGTGTGTTGGCTCGCAAGATGGCCAGCACGTCGCCATCCAATTGGCCTTGACGCACGATGCGCACTGGCGGGATTTGCACCGCTTCTTGCCAGCACTCAGTAGCGGCGGGGTTGTAGTTGCCGGGTACGGCACCGCCCACGTCGTGCCAATGCGCGGCAGAGGCCAAGTAACAAAACAGCTGGCCGTTGCGAAAGAAGGGACGCACCAGCTTGAAGTCGTTGGCGTGGGTGCCGCCTTCGTAGGGGTCGTTGAACAACCAGGTGTCGCCGTCGACCATACCGCCGCGCTCCTGCGCCACACGCGCTGCGGCGCGCACAGCAAACGCCATGGCACCCACAAACACGGGCAACCCTGATTTGCCTTGTACCAAGGTATCACCACTTTGGGCATCGTACAAACCGTGGCAGGCGTCGTGAGCCTCGGCAATGATGGGGTTGAACGCGCTGCGGTACAGCGTGGCGTCCATCTCGTCGGCGATTTGTTCCAGACGCCCTTTGAGCACGGCGAGCGTGACTGGGTCAAGGGTGACGGGATTTAGGGTGGCAGCGGCAGTGTGTGCACTCATGGCTTTTTTCCTTGGCTGCGTTGTTTCAAGACATTCATCAAACCTCCAGCATGGACCATGTCCATCAAAAAATCGGGAATCGGTTGGCACGGCAACACGCGGCCATCAGGGCCTTGCACACCTGCAGGAACGGGGGTGACGGCATCGCCCTCTTGCAACTGCTCCGCCTCAGCGCAGGTCAGCAACAGCAGCCCGAGGTTGAACGCGTTGCGAAAAAACAAACCGCTGAACGACGGGGCAATGACGGCGCGCACGCCTAAGTGCACCAGCGCGCCAGCAGCCTGCTCGCGCGAGGAGCCAATACCAAAGTTGGGGCCTGCCACGATCACATCACCGGGTTGCACACCCGCGGCAAAGTCGGGGCGCAAGGCTTCGAGGCAATGCTGGGCAATCACGTCAATGCCGTTTTTCATGTAGGCCCCGGGGGCCAGCGCATCGGTGTCCACGTCGGCACCGAGTTTCCACACACGTGAGGCCGTCATAGCAACTCCCGCACATCGCTGATGCGGCCGCGCAAGGCCGAGGCGGCCACAGTCCAAGGCGATGCCAAATAAACCTGAACACTGGCAGGGCCCATACGGCCTTTGAAATTGCGTGCGGTGCTGGAGATGACGCGCGCGCCTTCTTCAAAAGTCCCGCCATAACCCGCGCAGGCACCACAGCTGTTAGGCAGCACCTGAGCGCCCGCATCACGAAGAATCTGCATCACGCCTTCGCGTTCGGCTTGTGCTTGGTCGCGGGCACTGGCAGGGGCGACCAGCAGGCGCACGCCTTGCGCCACATGGTGACCACGCAGCACATGGGCCGCCGCACGCAAGTCTTCGAGCTTGGCACCGGTGCAAGCGCCGATGTAGGCCACATCCAAGGCCACGTCGGCATAGTCGCCCACGGCGCGGGTGTTGGCTGGGCTGTGGGGGGCCGCCACTTGGGGGCTCAAAGTGGAAGCGTCAAAAACAAAGTCTTCGCAGTCAGCGCCGGCATCGGTGTGCCAGCTGTGTGCGTGCGCCAAGGCGTCTTCGGATACGCCCACGCTGTGCAAGTAATCACAAGTGGTGTCGTCCGCTGCAATCAGTCCCGCTTGCGCACCCATCTCGGCACTCATGTTGGACAGCGTCATGCGCTCTTGCATGCCCAAGGCCATCACCGCCTCACCGGCAAACTCCACCGCTTGGTATTGACCACCGTTCATGCCAAAGCGCGCAATCATGTGCAGCATCATGTCTTTGGCGCACACACCGGCTGCCAGTTGGCCATTCCAAAGCATGCGCAAGGTGCGCGGCACTTGCACCCAAATCTCACCGGTCACCACCACGCCCAGCATTTCAGTGGCGCCAATG
>CANBRM010000155.1 GCA_947371915.1 Comamonadaceae bacterium
CAATTTTGGATGCCAGCGGTGTCGCTTACCGCATCAACCCACGCTTGGTGCGTGGCATGGACTACTACAACCTCACGGTGTTCGAGTTTGTGACCGACCGTTTGGGCTCGCAAGGCACCATCTGTGGCGGTGGCCGCTATGACTATTTGATTGAGCAAGTGGGCGGCAAGCCTGCACCTGCCGTGGGTTGGGCTTTGGGCGTGGAGCGTGTGCTCGAGTTGCTCAAAGAGCAGGGTACATTGCCTGAGGCTGTGGGGCCTGATGTGTACGCCATCGTGCCTGATGCATCTGCTTTACCCGTCGTGTTCAAAACCATCCAAACCCTGCGCGCGCAAGGCATGTCCGTGCAAATGCACGCAGGGGCAGGCGAGGGCATGGGCAGCATGAAATCGCAGTTCAAAAAAGCCGATGGCAGTGGCGCTCGTTTTGCCCTGATTTTTGGCGGCGACGAGTTGGCCCGGGGCGAAGTCACCCTCAAGTCGTTGCGTGACGGCGTGGGTGCCCAACAAGCGGTGTCACTTGCGGACGTGGCGCTGCAAGTTTCGGCATCTGTAGCTGCTTCAGTGGCGCAAAGCCTTGCCCAGCCTCAAAGTACGGCCGCCTGAGCTGGGCCCCTACAATTCGCGTAACTTTTTGTAAGCATTGATCACTATGGCCTCGCACCTCGACCTCGAAGAACAAGAACAACTCGATGAACTCAAGCACTTTTGGAAGCGCTGGGGCGACCTCATCACGTGGGTGCTGATTGCCGTCTTGGGCAGCTACGCCGCGTGGATGGGCTGGCAGTCGTACTCGATCAAGCAAGCCGCGCAATCTGCCGCCTTGTACGACACCGTTGAGCGCGCCGCCATGAGCGCGGATATGCCTTTGTTGGACCGCTCATTGGCCGACATCAAAGACAAATTTGCCAGCACGACTTATGCCCAACAAGCTGCTTTGTTGGCGGCACGCGTGTACCAAGACAAAGACCGCGCCAAAGATGCCAAAGCCCAACTGATATGGGTGAGCGAAAAAGCCAGCGACGAAGGCTACCAAGCCTTGGCCCGTTTGCGTTTGGCTGCCTTGCAAATCGAAGAAAAAGCGTTCGACGAAGCCCGCAAACAGCTCAGCGCCAAAGTGCCCGCTGCTTTCGCCCCCTTAATGGCCGACCGTTTGGGCGACCTCGACATGCTCGAAGCCAAGCCCAAAGAAGCGGTCAAGCACTACCAAGAGGCGTGGAAAGGCTTGGAGCCCAACGCCGAATACCGCCGTTTGGTCGCGGTCAAACTCGCAGCTTTGGGGGCTGACCCCGAAGAAAAAGCTGCTGTGGAGTCTAAGAAGTGAAATTCAACGCCGCGCTTGTGATGTCACGTCTGGCTTATGCCGCTGTGTGTTTGGCACTGGCGGCGTGTTCGTCGTCCCGACCTAAACCGGCCGATATTCCGGTCGTGTCGGTGCTGCAAGACGTGCGCACCAGCTGGACAGCCGCTGTGGGCGACGTCAATTTCCCACTCGTGGTGTCGACACGTGAGGGTCGTGTCGCGCTGGCCAACAGTGAAGGCACCGTGGCGGTGCTGGATGCTGCCAGCGGCAAAGACGTGTGGCGTTTGAATTTGAAGCAGTCTATTGCTGCCGGGGTGGGCAGCGATGGTCAGCAAGTCGCTGTCATCACCCGCGACAACCAATTGGTGGTCATGCGTGATGGCCAAGTGCAATGGCGTCAGACCTTGCCCGCTCAGTCGTTCACTGCGCCTTTGGTGGCAGGCGCGCGTGTGTTTGTGCTCACGGCCGATCGCTCGGTCTTGGCGTTTGACGGAACTTCAGGTGCCAAGTTGTGGACCCAGCAACGCGCCGGTGAGCCTTTGGTGCTCAAACAAGCAGGCGTGTTGGTGGCGTTCAAAGACACCTTGATCACCGGTTTTGCCGGTCGCTTGGTGGGCTTGAACCCCAACACCGGCGTGATCCGCTGGGAGTCGGCCATTGCCTCGCCCCGTGGTACGAATGACGTCGAGCGCTTGGTGGACTTGCTCAGCCCTGTCGACCGCTTGGGCGACAGCGTGTGCGTGCGTGCCTTTCAGTCACAAATCGGTTGCGTCAATGCCCAAAGCGGGCAGGGCGTGTGGACCCGTGCTGCCGCAGGTGCGCGAGGGGTGAGCGGCAACGACACCTTGGTCATCGCTGGCCTCGCAAACGGGGTGGTTCAAGCCTGGAACCGCAACAACGGTGAGCGCCTTTGGGAAACCGAACGCCTCAAATACCGCGTGCTCAGCGCGCCCTTGGTCACGCCTCGTGGCGTCTTGGTGGCAGATGACGGCGGCTGGTTGTACGTTTTGTCATTGGCCGATGGCGCCTTGCTCAACCGCGTCAAGCTGGAGGGCAGCGAACTCGCTGCTGCGCCTGTTTTGGCTGGTGAGCGTTATGTGTTGGTCACACGCGAAGGTCGCGTGTCCGGCCTGCAAATCCCGTAATTGGGAATGTTTAAGGAATAAGTTTTGAAACCCGTATTGGCCCTGGTGGGCCGCCCCAACGTTGGCAAGTCCACGTTGTTTAATCGTTTGACCAAGTCGCGTGATGCGATCGTGGCCGACTACGCAGGCCTGACCCGTGACCGCCACTATGGCAACGGGCACTTGGGCAAGCACGAATACATCGTCATCGACACCGGTGGTTTTGAGCCCGATGCCCACGACGGCATCTACAAAGAAATGGCCCGTCAAACCCGCCAAGCCGTGGCTGAGGCTGACGTGGTGGTGTTTGTGGTCGATGCGCGTGGTGGCATTTCTGCCCAAGACCACGACATCGCCAATTACCTGCGCCGCTTGGGCAAGCCCACGTTGCTGGTGGCCAACAAGGCCGAGGGCATGAAAGAGGGCGCACAGCTGGTGGAGTTTTACGAGCTGGGCTTGGGCGACGTGTTGCCTGTGTCGGCCTCGCATGGCCAAGGTGTGCGCGACTTGGTCGAGCTGGCGTTGGCCACCTTGAACTTGCCCGAGGTCGACGAAGACGCCGAAGTGGTGGACGACGGCTCCATCAAGTTGGCCGTAGCGGGTCGTCCCAACGTCGGCAAGTCGACCCTGATTAATACGTGGCTGGGCGAAGAACGATTGGTGGCTTTTGACATGCCCGGCACCACGCGTGACGCCATCAGCGTGCCGTTTGAGCGTGACGGTCAAAAGTTTGAGCTGATCGACACGGCAGGCTTGCGCCGCAAAGGTAAAGTGTTTGAAGCCATCGAGAAGTTCTCGGTGGTCAAGACCTTACAAGCCATTGAGTCGTCCAACGTGGTGCTGCTCTTGCTTGACGCCACCCAAGGCGTGACCGACCAAGATGCCCACATTGCGGGTTACATCTTGGAAAGCGGTCGTGCCGTGGTGGTGGCTGTAAACAAATGGGACGCGGTGGACTCGTACCAGCGAGAAATGCTGATGCGCTCCATTGAGACGCGTTTGCCCTTCTTGAAGTTTGCCGCTCTGCATTTCATTTCAGCCAAGAAGCGCCAAGGCTTAGGCCCGTTGTGGGGTGCCATTGCACAAGCGCATCGCGCCGCCAACTGCAAGATGTCCACGCCCGTGCTCACGCGTTTGTTGCTCGAGGCGGTGCAGTTCCAAAGCCCGCAACGTGGCGGCATGTTCCGCCCCAAGCTGCGTTACGCCCACCAAGGCGGCATGAACCCACCTGTGATCGTGATTCACGGCAACTCGCTCGAGCACGTCACCGACACCTACAAACGTTTCTTAGAAGGGCGATTTCGCAAGGCGTTCTCGCTTGAAGGCACGCCGTTGCGCATTGAGATGAAAACATCCCAGAATCCCTACAAGGACAAGGAAGCTTGAGGTCTTGCGCTTCTCGCTGCTGTGGTAAGGTCCAAACTCTTCTCAACTACTGAAACACGGAGAATATCGTGAACACCGACAACTCAAAAAACAAAGGCCAGCTGTTGCAAGATCCTTTCCTTAATATCCTCCGCCGCGAGCATGTGCCCGTGTCCATTTACTTGGTCAACGGCATCAAGTTGCAAGGCCAAATTGAATCCTTTGACCAATACGTGGTTTTGTTGCGCAACACCGTGACGCAAATGGTTTACAAACACGCCATCTCGACCATCGTGCCGGGCCGTGCTGTGAACTTCAACCCCACCGACGGTACGGGCAGTTCGCCCGAAGTTTGAGCTGGGTAGCTCTGCAAAAAGGGCTGATCACAGCCCTTTTTTTACGCCTTCATTTTTTAGACTGA
This sequence comes from Comamonadaceae bacterium, assembly GCA_947371915.1. Classification (GTDB taxonomy): domain Bacteria; phylum Pseudomonadota; class Gammaproteobacteria; order Burkholderiales; family Burkholderiaceae_C; genus Limnohabitans. The sequence continues at coordinate 4,213 of CANBRM010000155.1, forward strand.
CCGCTTGAACGACTCTGACCGCAAAAATACCGCCCCCACTTTGTTGGTTGGGGTCGATTTTGGTTTGCCCCATTTCGACACCGAACTCGAAGAGCTGGGTTTGCTGGCCCAAACTGCGGGCTTGCAACCCGTGGCGCGCCTGACCTGCAAACGCAAAGCCCCCGATGCAGCCTTGTTCGTGGGCACTGGCAAGGCCGACGAAATCAAAGAACTCGCCACATTGCATGGCGCGGTTGAGATTTTGTTTGAACAACCCTTGAGCCCCGCCCAGCAGCGCAATTTAGAGCGACACATGGGCATGCCGGTGAACGACCGCACTTTCTTGATTTTGGAAATCTTCGCGCAGCGCGCCCGCAGCCACGAAGGCAAATTGCAGGTGGAGTTGGCCAAACTGCAATACCTCAGTACGCGCTTGGTGCGTCGCTGGTCGCACTTGGAACGACAAAGCGGCGGCATCGGTATGCGCGGTGGCCCTGGCGAAA
>CANBRM010000156.1 GCA_947371915.1 Comamonadaceae bacterium
CCAAGGTAGCGGAGGTAAAAATCCAGCTGCGGGGGCGCGTGTCTTCGTCGGGTCGTGCGCGCGCTACGTACGCATCGGCGTTCAAATCTTGCGCGTCGTCAGGTTCGGCAAAAAACCCGTGGCCATCGGCCAACGCTTCGGGCTCGTCCTGCCAAGGCGCTTCATCGTCTTGGCCAATTTCTTTGGCACCCACGCCTTGCGTCAGCAGCCGGTCGCGCACCGTCGCTGCAATGTCCAGCGGCGCTTCCATGAGGCGAATTTGCGAGGCACTCACGTCCACCCAGCGCACAGCGTCGTGTGCACAAGGCTCTAAAAATGCCTGCACACGTTTGGCGATTTCGGCCACGCGCTCAAACAAGCGCATGAAGTCGGGGGCAATTTCACTGACCGTTTCCAGTGCGCGCAAAGCCTGCAAACAGGCCGCGCCCACGTCATGCAGCGATTGCTGCCAGGCCGCAGGGTGAATGTCTTCGGGCGCTTCGCCCACCCAACGTAACTTGAGGGCGCCTTGGCGCTTGCCCACCACCAAACGCAGCTCGCGCGCCGAACGCTCAAGCGCCGATGCCGTACCCTGCCAATCGGCCAAACCACGCGCCAACTGCAAGCCCGTGGCCAACACATCGCGGGTGATGTCCAGCAATTGCGCCGTGCCAATTTGGTTGCCCAAAAAGTTCACGCCTGTTTCGTTGAGTTGGTGCGCTTCATCAAAAATCACCACGCGCACGCTGGGCAGCAACTCGGCCATGCCCGACTCGCGCACCGCCATGTCGGCAAAAAACAAATGGTGGTTGATGACCACCACGTCTGCGCCCAAAGCCTCGCGACGCGCCGCATTCACAAAACAGGTTTTGAACTTCGGGCACTGCGAGCCCAAACAGTTGTCACGGTTCGAGGTGATCAGCGGGATCAGCGGCGAGCGCTCGTCCAAGCCCGGCAACTCGGCCAAATCGCCACTGCGGGTGGCCATGGACCAGGTCTCAACGCGGGACAGCAAATGCGCCGTGTGGCGGTCGGTAGCGCTGTGGTCTTGGCGCGCCAACTCCATGCGGTGGGTACACAAATAACTGGATCGGCCTTTGAGCAAAGCCAAACGCACAGGCAAATTCAAAGCCTTCACCAAACGCGGCAAGTCTCGGGCGTACAACTGGTCTTGCAGCGCTTTGGTGGCGGTCGACAGCAACACGCGTTCGCCGCTCAACAAAGCTGGCACCAAGTACGCAAAAGTCTTGCCCACGCCCGTACCCGCTTCGACCACCAAACTACCGCCTAAGGCCACCACATCGGCCACAGCCAAAGCCATGTCGGTCTGGCCTTGACGCGGCTGAAAATGGTCGGTGCTGCGCGCCAACACGCCCAAGGGCGCAAAGGCCTCTTGCACCATGTCGCGAAGTGGGTGGCTCATGGCCGAGTCGGTCATTGACTAGCCCCAGGCACAGGCGGCAAAGCGGCGGAAGGCGGCTTGGTCCGCTCACGGCGTTTTTGCTCTAAGTCCACGCGACGTTGGGCCGCATCGCGCTGCTTTTGGTCATAGGCTTCGCGCTGCTGACCTTGGGCCGCATGGTCGGCCTGTTTTTGTGCAGCTCGATCCGCTGCGGCTTTGGCGTTGTCAGCGGCATCGGTTTGTCGCGTTTGCTCTCGCTCACGCGCCAAGGCATTGGTTTCGGCCAAACGCCGCTCCGCCTCTTCGGCTTTGAGGCGGCGCTCCATGGTGTTGAAGGCAATCTCTTCTTTTCGCAAAACGGCATGTGCCTGCAAGCGACGCTCACGCGCCTCCAAGCGGCAACTGGTGACATCAAACTTTTGATAGCAAAACGTCATGGCTTGGTTGAAGTCCGTCTCCAGCTGCTGACGACGTGCAGCAAGTTGCTGGCTCATCGCTGAGCGTTCGTCCGCAGAAGGAACTGGCACTGAAACATCCTGCGCCAAGGCACCCACAAAGCACAGCAGCGCCCAAAGCGCGATGGCCTTTGTTTTCATGTGAGGGACGTGTCCACCATGCGTCGCTCCAGCGCCAAGAACTCGGCCGACTGCATCTCGTTCAAACGTGACACTGTGCGCGGAAATTCGTGCGCCATCGGGCCTTGCGTGTAAAGCTCTTCGGGGGGCACAGCCGCCGACATCATCAGCTTTACGCGACGGTCGTACAACACGTCAATCAACCAGGTGAAGCGGCGCGCTTCCGCAGCTTTGTTCACAGGCATGTGCGGCACATCGCTGAGCAGTACTGTGTGAAATTGGCTGGCGATCTCTAAGTAATCATTTTGCGAACGCGGGCCACCACACAGCTCTTTGAAGTCAAACCACACCAACCCGCCCGCACGACGCCGTGCTTTGATTTCACGGGCTTCAATGTGCAACACCGGGTCTTCGTCGGCACATTCGGCCAAACGCTTGAACGCGTCTGTCATGGCCGTATCGGCTTTTTCGCCCAAGGGGCGCAAATACAGCTCTACCTGCTCCAAGGTGCGACGGCGGTAATCGGTGCCGTTGTCCACGTTGATCACGTCCAGCGATTTATTGAGCAAGTCGATGGCCGGCATGATGCGATCGCGGTGCATGCCACCGGGGTACAGATCGTCGGGCTTGAAATTGGACGTGGTCACAAAACCCACGCCGTTTTGAAACAACGCGTCGAGCAAGCGGTGCAAGATCATGGCGTCAGTGATGTCGGCCACATGAAACTCATCGAAGCAAATCAATTTGTAGCGCTTGGACATGCGTTTGCCCAGCACATCCAAGGGGTTCACCGTGCCTTGCAACTCACGCAACTCGCGGTGCACCTCACGCATGAACTCATGAAAATGCAAACGCGTTTTGCGCTTGATCGGCACCGCGTCGTAGAAGCAATCCATCAAAAAGCTCTTGCCACGCCCCACCCCACCAAACATGTAAACGCCACGCGGAATAGCAGGACGGTTGACCAGTTTTTTCAGCGGGCTCGAACGCTTCTCTTTGTAAGCGGCCCACTCGGTCGCACAGCGTTCTAGCGCGTCAATGGCGCGCAGCTGGGCGGGGTCGCTTTGGAAGCCACGAATTTCGAGTTCTTTGAGGTAGTTTTGATGGACTGGATTTTTGACTGACATAAGGGCCCTATTGTGCCTTGCCCATGCAAAAAGCCCGCTGTCGCCAGCGGGCTTTGACACGCAAAGCGGTGCAACTTGTTTAGAAGTTCAACGTGCGCTTGTCCACCGCCAAAGCCGCTTCTTTCGTCGCTTCTGACAAAGAAGGATGGGCGTGGCAAATGCGGGCAATGTCTTCGGCCGAAGCCTTGAACTCCATCGCCACCACGGCTTCAGAGATCAGCTCGGACACCTGTGGGCCCACCATGTGCACGCCCAAGATTTCGTCGGTCGTGGCATCGGCCAAGAACTTCACCATGCCTGTGGTGTCGCCCAAAGCGCGTGCACGGCCATTCGCGAGGAACGGGAATGTGCCGGCTTTGTAGGCCACGCCGTCGGCTTTGAGCTGCTGCTCAGTACGGCCCACCCAAGCGATTTCGGGGCTGGTGTAGATGACCCATGGAATGGTGTTGAAGTTGACATGGCCGTGTTGGCCAGCGATGCGCTCTGCCACAGCAACGCCCTCTTCTTCGGCCTTGTGCGCGAGCATGGGGCCACGCACCACGTCACCCACAGCCCAAACGCCAGGCACGTTGGTTTTGCAATCACCGTCCACCACAATGGCACCGCGCTCGTCGAGCTGCAGGCCAATGGCTTCGGGGTTCAAACCAATCGTGTTGGCCACGCGACCGATGGAGATGATGAGCTTGTCAGCGTCCAAGGCAATGGCTTCGCCTTTGGCGTTGGTGTAGTTGACGGTGACGCCCTTCTTGCCGTTGACGATCTCGCCGACTTTCACGCCGAGTTCGATCTTCAAGCCTTGCTTGTCAAAAGCCTTCTTGGCTTCTTTGGCGATTTGCTCGTCCACAGCGCCGAGGAATGTCGGCAGGCCTTCGAGGATGGTCACATCAGCGCCCAGACGACGCCACACAGAACCCATCTCCAAGCCAATCACGCCGGAGCCGATCAGGGCGAGCTTCTTAGGCACAGCACCCAAACGCAAGGCGCCGTCGTTGGACAACACATTGACTTCGTCAAACGGTGTGCCGGGCAACGCACGCGCGTTCGAGCCTGTGGCGATGATGATGTGCTTGCCGGTGATGACTTCTTCAGCCTTGCCTGCCACATTGATTTCGTGACCGGCTTCGGTGGTTTTAACGAACGAGCCGCGACCGTGGAAGAAGGTGACCTTGTTTTTCTTCAACAGGTACAAGATGCCATCGTTGTTTTGCTTCACCACGGTGTCTTTGCGAGCAATCATCTTGGCCACGTCCATCTTCACGCCTGTGGCGGAAATGCCGTGTTCTGCGAAGTGGTGGTTGGCATGGTCAAAGTGCTCGCTGGATTGCAACAAGGCCTTGGACGGGATGCAACCCACGTTGGTACAAGTGCCGCCTGGGGCTGGGCCACCAGCTGCGTTTTTCCATTCGTCGATACAGGCGACTTGGAAACCGAGTTGTGCAGCACGAATGGCTGCGATGTAGCCACCAGGGCCACCGCCGATGACGACGACGTCGAATTGTTTAGACATGTGAATCCTTCAATCAGATATCAAACAACAGACGTGCTGGATCTTCCAGCGCTTCTTTCATCGCCACCAGGCCCAAGACAGCTTCGCGGCCGTCAATGATGC
>CANBRM010000157.1 GCA_947371915.1 Comamonadaceae bacterium
CGCAAGCAGTTCAACACCACCGATCGCGTCATTTCGAATGTGGTGATGATGGGCATGGGCGAGCCGCTGCAAAACTACAGTGCTCTGGTGCCCGCATTGCGTGCGATGTTGGACGACCATGGCTACGGCCTGTCGCGCCGCCGTGTGACCGTGTCTACCTCTGGCGTCGTCCCGATGATGGACCGCTTGGGTGAAGATTGCCCTGTGGCTTTGGCTGTGTCGCTGCATGCGCCCACCGATGCCTTGCGCGACAACTTGGTGCCACTCAACCGTAAATACCCGTTGCACGAGTTGATGGACGCGTGCCGCCGCTATTTGGCCCATGCGCCACGCGACTTCATCACCTTCGAATACTGCATGTTGGACGGCGTGAACGACCAGCCTGAGCATGCGCAAGCGTTGATCGACTTGGTCAAACCGAAGCGCGGGGCGGGTGAGGGTGTGTCGTGCAAGTTCAACCTGATTCCTTTTAACCCTTTCCCAGCCTCTGGCTTGACGCGTTCCAGCGCTGCAACCGTCAAAGCGTTTGCGGCGCAGCTCAGCGAAGCCGGCATCATCACCACGGTGCGTAAAACCCGAGGTGACGACATTGATGCCGCTTGCGGTCAGTTGGCCGGTGATGTCAAAGACCGCACGGATGTCGACTCGCGCATGGCCAAGCAGCGCGTGATTGCGCTCAAACAGGTGCCCTCATGAACGGGCGCTTGGGCGCGCAGCAATTCATTCAAACTGTGGCGCTGTTCGCCTTGGTTTTTGTCGTGTTGAGCCTTCAAGCTTGCCTTTCGCCCATTCGTGACGCACGCACTGCGCAGCTGGATGCCCTGACCGCACCTGAGCCCGATGCACAGCGTGAGCGCGCGATGCGTCGCTTGGCATTGGCCTCGGCGTACTTTGAGCAAAATCAATCGACGGCTGCTCTGCAAGAGGCACGCGCCGCACTGCAGATTGACGCCACTTACCCGCAAGCCTTTAGCCTGATTGGCTTGATTCACCAGCGTGCCAACGCGCCCCTTTTGGCCCAGCAGAGTTTTGAGCAAGCCTTGGAGCTTGCGGCCCGAGCCCCCGCGACGCCTGCAGATTTGGCCGAGGTGCAGCACAACTATGGTTGGTTTTTGTGCCAACAAGACCGGTTCGAACTTGCTCAAACGCAGCTGATGCAAGCTGTCGCCCAACCCGGCTACCAGCAGGGGGGCAAAAGCTGGATGGCGCTGGGCGTGTGCCAGCTTCGTGCCGGTCAAAAAACACAGGCTCGCCGCAGTTTTGACGCGGCTTTGACGCTCGAACCTGCCAATCCTGTGGCACGCTACCAATTGGCGGTGCTCGATTGGCAAAATGGCGATGCGCTGCGTGCCCAAGCAACATTGACTTCACTCAACAGTTCCCCTCAAGCTAGTGCAGAAAGCCTTTGGCTGGGCATCCAGTTGGCCCGCGCTTTGTCGCAACCCCAGGAACAGCGACGCCTCGCGCAACAATTGAACCAATTTTTTCCCAACTCAACCCAAGCGCTTGCGCTGGCTCAGGGTAAATTTCAAGACCAATGACCCAAGACATTTCGACCTCTTCTGATTCACAAGCAACCGATATTGCTGTGGATGTTTCTCCGTCGTCACAGGCCACCGCAGGCGCATTGCTGCGCGCCTATCGCGAAGCGCAAGATCTCAAGATCGACAGCTTGGCGAGTTTGTTGAAAGTGCCTGTGAGCAAGCTGGAATCGCTGGAACACGACCGTTTGGATGAGCTGCCCGACACCATGTTTGCCCGTGCTTTGGCCTTGGCAGTTTGCCGTTTGCTCAAGGCCGATGCGGCGCCTGTGCTGGCGTTGCTGCCCGGTCAGGATGTGTCTCGTTTGGCACCCAAAGACGAGCGTGGCATCGATTTCCCCTTGCAGCGTCCCTCGTTTTTACCGCAGTCCAAGTTGATGACCACGGCTGGCCTGTTCACCCCCATGCGCGGTGGTGCCATCTTGGCACTGCTTGTGGCCTTAGCTTTGGCTTTTCTGCCCGATTTGCAAGGCTTGTTCGCCAGCAAAGACACGCCAGCGACCGCTGAAGTGGCGCCTGTGGTGAGCCCAGTTGAGCCGACGCTGCCTACAACCCCCTCAGAGCCCGCATTGCCCGTGAAGCCCGCCGTTGCTACAGAGTCGCCAACGGCCAACATGGTGGTTACGCCCGTTCAGTCCATGGCGGTACCCGCTGCCACACCTGCCGTAACGCAGTTGCCAGCCAGTGGCTCAGGAGCTGCCAATGTCCGCTGAGATGGCTGTTCCTGGCGGCATCGCCATGTCGCAGCCCAAAGCGCGCCAAAGCTTGCAAGCCCGCGTAGCTTGGGGTGACCATGTGGTGACCGTCGGTGGCGATGCGCCCGTGCGTGTGCAGTCCATGACCAACACCGACACGGTCGACGCGATTGGTACCGCCATTCAAATCAAAGAGTTGGCCTTGGCCGGCTCTGAGTTGGTACGCATCACCGTCAACACACCCGAAGCCGCGGCTGCTGTGCCGTACGTGCGTGAGCAACTCGACAAGATGGGCATCAACGTGCCGCTGATTGGCGACTTTCACTACAACGGTCACCGCTTGCTGACTGAGTTTCCAGACTGTGCGCAGGCCTTGTCCAAGTACCGGATCAACCCCGGCAACGTGGGCAAGGGCGACAAGCACGACAAGCAATTTGGCCAAATGATTGAAGCGGCGATGCGCTACAACAAGGCGGTGCGCATTGGCGTGAACTGGGGCAGCCTTGACCAAGAACTGCTGGCGAAGTTGATGGATGAAAATGCATTGCGTGGCCAGCCCTTCGAGGCCAAGCAAGTGATGTACGAAGCGCTCATCACCTCGGCCATCGACTCCGCCAAGTTGGCGCAGAGCATGGGCATGTCGGCTAACCAAATTTTGCTCAGCTGCAAAGTCAGCGGTGTGCAAGACCTGATTGCGGTTTACCGCGAACTGGCCCAGCGTTGTAACTATCCCCTGCATTTGGGCCTGACCGAAGCGGGCATGGGCACCAAGGGTACAGTGGCTTCGGCCACGGCTTTGTCTATTCTTTTGCAAGAAGGAATCGGCGACACCATCCGTGTTTCACTCACACCCCAGCCCGGCGAAGCCCGCACACAAGAGGTGGTGATTGCCTCTGAAATTTTGCAAGCCTTGGGTCTGCGCACCTTTGTGCCTAGCGTCACCGCATGTCCGGGTTGTGGTCGCACGACCAGCACCACCTTCCAAGAAATGGCCAAGTCGATTGACGACTTTTTACGCGCGCAAATGCCTGTGTGGCGCACGAAATACCCTGGTGTGGAAAACCTCAAAGTGGCGGTGATGGGCTGCATCGTGAATGGCCCTGGCGAGAGCAAGCATGCTGACATCGGCATCAGCCTGCCCGGCAGCGGCGAAGCGCCTGCAGCGCCCGTGTTCATCGACGGTGAAAAAGCCATGACCTTGCGCGGCGACAACATCGCGCAAGAGTTCCACCACATTGTTGAAACTTATATTGAAAAACGCTTCGGCTAAGCCGCAAGCGTGATGAAGACTTCTGGACCTAAACGTGACTTCTGAACTCACTCCAAGCAATGCGGCCGAGTCCGTGAAATCAAGCAAGCCCGCCAAGGCCCAAGCGCTCACGGCCGTCAAAGGCATGAACGACTTGCTTCCTCCCGCCTCAGCCCAATGGGAATGGTTGGAAGAGAAGGTGCGCGGTTTGATGGCTCGCCACGCGTACCGCAACTTGCGCACGCCCATCGTTGAACCCACCGCCTTGTTTGTGCGTGGCTTGGGCGAGGTGACCGACATTGTGGAAAAGGAGATGTACTCCTTTGAAGACCGCCTGAATGGCGAGCAACTCACCTTACGCCCCGAGGCTACTGCGGGGGTAGTGCGTGCGGTGGTTGAGCACAACATGCTTTACAACGGTGGTCAGCGTCTTTATTACATGGGCCCGATGTTTCGCCACGAGCGCCCACAACGCGGCCGCTATCGCCAGTTTCACCAAATTGGCGCGGAGGCTTTGGGCTTTCCTGGTGCTGAGGTGGATGCCGAGCTCATTTTGTTGGCTGCCACGCTCTGGCAAGAACTGGGTTTGCAAGACGTGCGCTTGGAGCTCAACAGCTTGGGCCAGCCCAACGAGCGTGCGGCGCACCGTGCCGCCTTGATCACGCATTTGGAACAACACCTCGACGTGCTGGACGAAGAAGCCAAGCGCCGGCTGCACAGCAACCCGCTGCGCATCTTGGACACCAAAAACCCAGCCATGCAAGCCGTGGTCGAAGCCGCGCCAAAGTTGATGGACTTTTTGGGCGAAGCCTCGCTGGCCCACTTCAATGCGGTGCGCGCCATTTTGGATGCCAGCGGCGTGAGTTATCGCATCAACCCACGCTTGGTGCGTGGCATGGACTACTACAACCTCACCGTGTTTGAGTTTGTGACCGATCGCTTGGGCTCGCAAGGCACCATTTGCGGCGGTGGCCGTTACGACTATCTGATTGAGCAAGTGGGCGGCAAGCCTGCGCCCGCCGTGGGCTGGGCTTTGGGTGTGGAGCGTGTGCTGGAATTGCTCAAAGAGCAGGGCACATTGCCTGAGGCTGTGGGGCCTGATGTGTACGCCATCGTGCCAGACGCAACTGCACTGCCTGTGGTGTTCAAAACCATCCAAACCTTGCGCGCACAAGGCA
>CANBRM010000158.1 GCA_947371915.1 Comamonadaceae bacterium
GCCATCATCGGCTACGGTTCGCAAGGGCACGCCCATGCACAAAACTTGAACGACAGCGGCGTCAAAGTCGTGGTCGGTCTGCGCAAAGGTGGCGCATCTTGGGACAAAGTCGGCAAAGCCGGCTTGACCGTGATGGAAGTGAACGACGCAGTGAAAGCCGCTGACGTGGTCATGATTTTGTTGCCTGACGAAATGATCTCTGAGGTGTACGCCAACAACGTGGCCCCTCACATCAAGCAAGGCGCTTCATTGGCGTTTGCCCACGGCTTCAACGTTCATTACAACCAAGTCGTGCCACGTGCAGATTTGGACGTGTGGATGGTCGCACCGAAGGCCCCTGGCCACACCGTGCGCAACACCTACACCCAAGGTGGCGGCGTGCCCCACCTGGTGGCGATCCACCAAGACAAGAGCGGCAAAGCCCGCGCTTTGGCTTTGTCTTACGCCATGGCCAACGGTGGCGGCAAGGCCGGCATCATTGAAACCAACTTCAAAGAAGAAACCGAAACCGACTTGTTCGGCGAGCAAGCCGTGTTGTGCGGTGGCGCGGTTGAATTGGTGAAGATGGGCTTTGAGACTTTGGTCGAAGCTGGCTACGCCCCAGAAATGGCTTACTTCGAGTGCTTGCACGAGTTGAAGCTGATCGTTGACTTGATCTATGAAGGCGGCATCGCCAACATGAACTACTCGATCTCGAACAACGCCGAATACGGCGAGTACGTGACCGGTCCTGAAGTGATCAACGCACAAAGCCGTGAAGCCATGCGCAACGCTTTGAAGCGCATTCAAGACGGCGAATACGCCAAGATGTTCATCCAAGAAGGTCGCTTGAACTACCCAAGCATGACCGCACGCCGTCGCAACACCGCCGATCACCAGATCGAAGTGGTGGGCGGCCAACTGCGCGCCATGATGCCTTGGATCGCCAAGAACAAATTGGTTGACCAAACTCGCAACTAAGACTCGCTTTTTTGCATGAACAAAGGCCACTTCGGTGGCCTTTGTCATTCATGGCCGCAGCTCAATCTCGAGCGTGCTAGCCCTTACACTCAACGTCTACTTTTCGGAGCAAGACTCATGTCAGATTTACACGATAGCGCTGAGGAATACGTGCCTCGCAAACCGCGCAAGGGCATTTATGTGTTGCCCAATTTATTTACCTTGGCTGCATTGTTTGGTGGCTTTTATGCCATCGTGATGGCTATGAATGACCGCTTTGAAATGGCCGCGATTGGCGTCTTTTGCGCCATGGTGCTGGACAGCTTGGATGGCCGTGTTGCCCGCATGACCAACACCCAAAGCGCCTTCGGCGAGCAAATGGACTCCTTGGCCGACATGGTGTCGTTTGGTGCTGCGCCTGCTTTGATTTCTTACGAATGGGCCTTGAAAGGGGCAGGGCGCTGGGGTTGGATGGCTGCCTTTGTGTACATCTCATGTGCGGCTTTGCGCTTGGCGCGATTTAACGTGAACACCGCGGTCGTGGATCGTCGCTTTTTTCAAGGTCTGCCATCGCCCGCGGCTGCGGCGTTGGTGATGGGCTTCATCTGGGTGATGAACGACATGGGCTACAAGGGCGAAGAAGTGATGTGGCCGATGTTCGCCATGTGCTTGTATTCCGGCTTGACCATGGTCACGAATGTGCCTTTTTATAGCTTCAAAGATGTGCAAATGAAAAAGAGCGTGCCATTCACTGTCATTGTGATGCTCGCTTTGGTGATTGCCGTCATCAACATTCACCCTCCTATTGTTTTGTTTGCTTTGTTTATGTTTTACGGCTTGAGTGGCTATGCCTTGTACGCGTGGCGTCGGGCCAAAGGTTTGCAAACCAGCGTCATCAGCATGTCGACGGATGAACCTGATGAACAAGGTTTGCACAAATGAGACAGGGAATGGCTTTGGCTTTGTGCTAAATTCAAGCCATGCAAAATTTTTCGCTGACACTACTGCTTCTATCCCCCAACGGGCGGAGTTGGTAGCGCACGCGCAATCCCAAACAAGGCCCGTATGCACATGCAGCGGGCCTTTTGCTTTGGGGTCAATCCACACGCTGCAAGTTTTCTCAAGTTTTTAGGAGTTCTGACCATGACCGACAAGCTCATCATTTTTGACACCACCTTGCGCGATGGCGAGCAATCGCCAGGCGCCTCCATGACGCGCGACGAAAAATTACGTATTGCGCGTCAGTTGGAACGTCTGAAAGTGGATGTGATCGAAGCCGGTTTTGCCGCCAGTTCTAACGGTGACTTTGAAGCTGTGCAAGCCATCGCGAACGCCATCAAAGATTCCACCATTTGCTCTTTGTCTCGCGCCAATGACCGTGACATCAGCCGTGCAGCTGAAGCATTGAAGGGGGCGAATCGTGCCCGTATTCATACCTTCATCGCCACGTCTCCTTTGCACATGGAGAAGAAATTGCGCATGTCGCCCGAGCAAGTGCTCGAACAAGCCAAGCAATCGGTGCGTTTTGCACGTAACTTGGTGGGGGATATTGAGTTCAGTCCAGAAGACGGCTACCGCAGCGAAATGGACTTTCTCTGCCGTGTGATTGAAGCGGTGATTGCCGAAGGTGCCACCACCATCAATGTGCCCGACACCGTGGGTTACGCGGTGCCAGAGTTGTACGGCAATTTCATCAAAACCTTGCGCGAGCGTGTGCCTAACAGTGACAAAGCCATTTGGTCAGTCCATTGCCACAACGATTTGGGCATGGCTGTGGCCAACTCGTTGGCCGGCGTGAAGATTGGTGGCGCACGTCAAGTGGAGTGCACGATCAACGGCTTGGGCGAGCGCGCTGGCAACTGTTCGTTAGAAGAAATTGTCATGGCGGTGAAAACGCGCAAAGACTATTTTGACTTGTCCATGGGTATCGACACCAAGCAAATCGTGGCCGCGAGCCGCATGGTGAGCCAAACCACGGGTTTTGTGGTTCAACCTAACAAGGCCGTGGTGGGTGCTAATGCTTTCGCACATGCGTCAGGTATTCATCAAGACGGCGTGCTCAAGGCGCGTGACACCTCTGAAATCATGCGCGCGGAAGACGTGGGCTGGTCTGCCAACAAAATTGTGTTGGGTAAGCTCAGCGGCCGCAATGCCTTCAAACAACGCTTAGAAGACTTAGGCGTGCAGATGGAAAGCGAAGCTGACATCAACACCGCCTTTGCCAAATTTAAAGAGTTGGCAGACCGTAAGAGCGAAATTTTTGACGAAGACATCTTGGCTTTGGTGAGCGAAGAAAGCGTGATTGCGGATAAGGAGCAATTTGCATTTGTGTCTTTGTCGCAGCACAGCGAAACCGGCGAGCGCCCGCATGCCAGCGTGGTCTTTACCGTTGCAGGCAAAGAGGTTCGCGGCGATGCCGATGGCAATGGTCCTGTCGATGCCTCACTCAAAGCGATTGAGTCGCATGTTAAGAGTGGCGCTGAAATGGTCTTGTATTCGGTCAATGCCATCAGCGGCTCCACCGAAAGTCAGGGCGAAGTGACGGTGCGTTTGCAAAATAGTGGCCGCGTGGTGAACGGTGTGGGTTCTGATCCTGATATTGTGGTGGCTTCGGCTAAGGCATACTTAAGTGCGCTGAATAAGCTTCAAAGTAAGTCTGACCGCGTTGCTGCGCAAGGCTAAGTTGTACGGAATTTAACTTCTTATCAGTTATCTCACGTAAATCGCGCAAGTCTTTGATCTTGCGCGATTTTTTGATTTTTGTTAGACTACGTTCAATTCTGATTTTCAAGCTTAAGGATTTCATCTTGAAACGACTGCTACTCGCCATTTCTTTGGGTTGTTTGACCTCTTTGTGTTCGGTCGCTGTGCAAGCCGCCGCCAACCACAAGCCTACGGTTCAAAAAACCAAGAAATCGGTGGTGAAGGCGCACATTCGCAGCCAAGCGGGCAAAATCGTTGCCGCTAAACCCTCCTATGGCCAAATTGCCGGTTTACATGCCACCGCAGACGACCTTGATTTGAAATCAAGCGTGGCTTATGTGATCGATCAAGACACGCATGAAGTGTTGCTCAGCAAAAACGACCGTGCCGTGTTGCCCATCGCCTCCATTACCAAGCTCATGACGGGCTTGATCGTGAGCGAAGCCAAGTTGCCGATGGATGAGTCCATCACGATCACCCAAGACGATGTGGATACCGAAAAAGGCAGCAGTTCTCGTCTGCGTGTCGGTACCACCTTGACCCGGGGTGAACTGATGCACTTGGCATTGATGTCCAGCGAAAACCGTGCTGCTCACGCTTTGGGCCGCACCTACCCAGGTGGTTTGTCGGCTTTCGTGGGCTTGATGAACAACAAGGCCGCTCAGTTGGGCATGCGCGACACACGCTACAGCGAACCAACGGGACTGTCGAGCCAAAACCAATCGAGTGCCAAAGATTTGGCAACTTTGGTCGGTATGGCTTACCACGACGCCATGTTGCGTGAGTTGTCAACATCACCTAGCTACCAAGTGGAAGTGGGCAAGCGCACCTTGCAATACAACACGACCAACCGATTGGTGAAGAACCCTAATTGGGACATTGGTTTACAAAAAACTGGTTACATCTCGGAAGCCGGTCAGTGCTTGGTGATGCAGGCCAAAATCGCAGGGCGCAAGCTGATTCTGGTGTTCTTAGATTCCGCAGGCAAGCTCAGCCGTATCGGTGATGCTGAGCGCGTT
>CANBRM010000159.1 GCA_947371915.1 Comamonadaceae bacterium
GGCCGGTACCACCAACGGTATTACTGCTTTGCAAATGGACATCAAGATCCAAGGTATTACCAAAGAAATCATGCAAGTGGCATTGGCTCAAGCCAAAGAAGCACGCATGCACATCTTGGACAAAATGCACGCAGCGATGGGCGAAGCCAAGACCGAAGTGTCTGACTTCGCACCTAAGTTGTTCACCATGAAGATCAACCCAGAGAAGATTCGTGACGTGATCGGTAAAGGCGGCGCCACCATCCGTGCGCTGACCGAAGAAACCGGTTGCCAGATCAACATCGAAGAAGACGGCACGATCACCATCGCTGCCACCGATGGCGAGAAGGCTGAAATCGCCAAGCGTCGTATCACCGAAATCACGGCTGAAGTCGAAATCGGCAAAGTCTACGAAGGCCCGATCACCAAGATCTTGGACTTCGGTGCTTTGGTCAACTTGTTGCCTGGCAAAGACGGTTTGTTGCACATCAGCCAGATCAGCCACGAGCGCATCGCCAAGGTGACTGACGTGTTGGCCGAAGGTCAAATCGTGCGCGTGAAAGTGCTCGAAACCGACGAAAAAGGTCGCGTGAAGTTGTCGATGAAAGCCTTGATGGAGCGTCCTGCGGGCGACCAACATCACGGCGATCGTCACGACGCACAGTCTTAATCCAAGCTCCGAGGTTCGCACATGATGCACATCGTTGAAATCTCTAGTCCTGGCGCCCCTGAGGTGCTGCGTCCTGCTCAGCGTCCTGTGCCGCAAGCCGGTGTGGGTGAATTGCTGATCCGTGTCAGCGCCAGTGGTATTAACCGCCCTGACGTGCTGCAACGGACCGGTAACTACCCCGTGCCCGCTGGCGCATCGGATGTGCCGGGTTTAGAGGTGGCGGGTGTGATCGAGTCCGGCGATGCTTCCGCCTTGGCTGAAGCGGGCTTGAAGATCGGGGATCGTGTGTGTGCTTTGGTGGCCGGCGGTGGCTATGCGCAGTATTGCGTGGCCCCCGTGGGTCAATGTTTGCCTGTGCCTCAAGGCTTGAGCGATGTGGAAGCGGCGTCATTGCCAGAGACCTTCTTCACCGTTTGGAGCAATGTGTTTGACCGTGCGCGTTTGCAAGCGGGCGAAACCTTGTTGGTGCAGGGTGGTTCAAGTGGTATCGGGGTGACGGCCATTCAAATGGCCAAAGCCTTGGGTGCCAAGGTGATCGTCACCGCAGGGAGCGACGACAAGTGCGCTGCCTGCGTGGCCCTCGGCGCTGATCACGCCATCAATTACAAGACCCATGACTTTGCTGCCGAGGCCTTGCGCCTGACCGATGGCAAAGGTGTGGATGTGGTGCTCGACATGGTTGCTGGCGACTATGTGGCGCGCGAAGTGACCTGCATGGCCGAAGATGGCCGCTTGGTCATCATCGCGGTGCAGGGCGGCATCAAGAGTGAATTCAATGCGGGCTTGGTGTTGCGCCGTCGTTTGGCCATCACAGGCTCGACCTTGCGTCCTCGCCCTGTGGCGTTCAAAACGGCGATTGCGCGCAATTTGCGCGAGCATGTGTGGCCTTTGATTGAAGCGGGTCATATTCGTCCCGTGATTCATTCGACCTTCGATGCGGCCTCGGCTGATGGTGCTGCCAATGCGCACCGTTTGATGGAGTCCAACCAGCATGTGGGCAAAATCGTTTTGACTTGGAGTTTGTGATGAAACAAAAACTCATTGCAGGAAATTGGAAGATGAACGGCAGCTTGGCTGCCAACGAATCTTTGGTGCAAGGCGTGCAGCAGGGTTTGGCGCAAGCATTGAATGGCAAGCAAGCGCAAGTGGCGGTGTGTGTGCCGACGGTTTATCTGTCGCAAGTGCAGCAACTCGTCAAAGGTTCGGGCATTGAATTGGGTTCGCAAGATGTGTCCGCCCACGAGCAGGGCGCCTATACCGGTGAAACATCGGCCAACATGCTCAAAGACTTTGCCGTGCGTTATTGCCTCGTTGGGCATTCGGAGCGTCGTCAATACCATGGCGAAACAGATGAGCAAGTGGCGGCTAAAGCGCAACGCGCACTGTCTGCGGGTATCACGCCTATCGTGTGTGTGGGCGAGACGTTGGCCGAGCGTGAAGCTGGCAAGACTGAAGAGGTGGTCAAGCGTCAGTTGGCCGCTGTGATTCATGCCAATGGTCACTGCATCAGCGAAATTGTGGTGGCGTATGAGCCTGTTTGGGCCATCGGCACCGGTAAAACGGCGTCTCCAGAAGAGGCGCAAGCTGTGCATGCGGTGTTGCGCGCGCAATTGAACGCTGCCACTGAGCATGCCGATCGTGTTCAAATTTTGTACGGCGGCAGCATGAATGCCGCCAATGCAGCCCAACTGTTGAGCCAGCCAGATATTGATGGTGGTTTGATCGGCGGCGCTGCTCTGAAGTCGGCTGACTTTCTCACCATCATTGCCGCTGCGGCGCGCTGATCTCTATATTTTTCGGAGTTTTTATGAGTTTGATTCTTAACATCGTGCAAGTGGTTCAGTTGTTGGCTGCCTTGGGCATGATTGGCTTGATTTTGGTTCAGCACGGCAAAGGTGCAGACATGGGTGCTGCGTTTGGCAGTGGCAGCTCTGGCAGTTTGTTTGGCGCAAGTGGTGGCGCTAACTTTTTGTCGCGCACCACCGGTGTGTTGGCTGCTGTGTTCTTTGTGTGTACTTTAGGTTTGGCTTATTTCGGTAATTTGCGTCCCGCCAGTTCTGGCAGCGTGTTGGAAGGTGCGGCTGCTGCGCCCGTCACAACCGAGGCAAGCGGTGCCGTGCCTGCACCGGCTGTTGTGCCCGCCTCCGGTGCCGCACAAATTCCAACAAAGTAAGCTAAAAACCTTTTAGTTTTAGAGTGGTTGGGGCCCTTTTCAGGGTAAACTCTAAAGCTGTTCAGGAAACGTTATCCCTCTTCGTTTTCCTTGAGCAATCAACCCAAAGCCGTCGTGGTGAAATTGGTAGACACGCTATCTTGAGGTGGTAGTGGCGAAAGCTGTGCGAGTTCGAGTCTCGCCGACGGCACCATCCAAAAAAAGTTTGCTGTAACTCTGGTGTCAACCAGTTACGGCAAACTTCGCTGACTAAAACAGATAGTCATACTGCGAGATTGAGATGAGCTTAGAACAATACCTCCCCGTCCTTCTTTTTATTCTTGTTGGTCTTGGCGTGGGGGTTGCTCCTCAAGTTCTGGGCTATCTCTTAGGTCCGAATCGTCCTGATCCGGCCAAAAACTCCCCTTACGAATGTGGTTTTGAAGCGTTTGAAGATGCGCGCATGAAGTTTGACGTGCGCTACTACTTGATCGCCATCCTCTTCATCTTGTTTGATTTGGAAATCGCATTTTTGTTCCCTTGGGCCGTTGCGCTCAAGGACATTGGTTTCATTGGCTTCATCGACATGATGATCTTCCTTGCCATCCTCGTTGCAGGCTTCGCCTACATGTGGATCAAGGGTGCCATCGACTGGGAATAAGGATCAACTATGTCTCTTGAAGGTGTTTTCAAAGAAGGCTTCATCACCACGTCGTATGACTCGGTGGTGAATTGGGCCAAAACCGGCTCGTTGTGGCCCATGACATTCGGTTTGGCTTGCTGTGCGGTGGAGATGATGCATGCGGGCGCTGCCCGTTACGACATTGACCGTTTCGGTATGCTTTTCCGTCCGAGTCCGCGCCAGTCCGATTTGATGATCGTGGCGGGTACTTTGTGCAACAAGATGGCGCCTGCTTTGCGCAAGGTGTACGACCAAATGTCTGAGCCACGTTGGGTGTTGTCCATGGGTTCGTGCGCCAACGGCGGTGGTTATTACCACTACAGCTACTCGGTGGTGCGCGGTTGTGACCGTGTGGTGCCTGTGGATGTTTATGTGCCAGGTTGCCCACCCACGGCTGAGGCTTTGCTGTATGGCATCTTGCAGTTGCAAAGCAAGATTCGCCGCGAAAACACCATTGCCCGCTGAGCAGGAAATTCAAGATGAGTCATTCCATTCAAACGCTTGAGGCGGCTTTGCACGATGTGCTCGGCGGTCAAGTCAAGCAACTCGATTCGGCGTTGGGCGAGTTGACGCTCACAGTTTCGGCCGCTGATTACCACGATGTCTGCCAAACCTTGCGCGATAACGCGCAGTTGGGTTTTGAGCAGTTGATCGATGTGTGTGGCATGGACTATTCCAGCTACAAAGACGGCGCGCACTCGAAATTTACCGATGCTCCCCGTTTTGCCGTAACCATTCATTTGCTGTCGATCAGTCACAACTGGCGTCTGCGTGTGCGCGTGTTCGCGGTGAGCGACGACGTGCCTGTTGTGGCCTCTATCAATGATCTGTGGAGCTCTGCCAATTGGTTTGAGCGCGAAGCCTTTGATTTGTTTGGCATCGTGTTCGAAGGTCACTTGGACTTGCGTCGCCTGCTGACCGATTACGGTTTCATTGGTCACCCTTTCCGCAAAGATTTCCCCACCTCGGGTTACGTCGAAATGCGTTACGACGCCGAGCAAAAACGCGTGGTGTACCAACCCGTCACCATCGAGCCGCGCGAAATCACGCCGCGCATCATTCGTGAAGACAACTACGGCGGTACGCACTGACCATGGCTGATATCAAGAACTACACCCTGAACTTG
>CANBRM010000160.1 GCA_947371915.1 Comamonadaceae bacterium
CGTGATTGACGAAGCCGGTGCGGCACAACGCATCATGGTGCCGTCCAAGCGCAAGAAAACCATTGGTAAGGCCGAGATTGAAGAGATCGTGGCCAAGATCGCCCGTATCCCGCCCGCTAACGTGTCCAACGACGACCGCAGCAAGCTGCAAACGCTGGAGCGCGATTTGAAGAGCGTGGTGTTCGGTCAAGACAAAGCCCTTGAAGTGTTGGCGTCTTCGGTGAAGATGGCACGTTCGGGCTTGGGCAAGGGCGACAAGCCGATTGGTGCGTTCTTGTTCAGCGGCCCTACCGGCGTGGGCAAGACCGAAGCGGCCAAGCAGTTGGCCTACATCATGGGTATTGACCTGGTTCGTTTTGACATGTCTGAGTACATGGAGCGCCATGCTGTGAGCCGCCTGATTGGCGCGCCCCCCGGCTATGTGGGTTTTGACCAAGGCGGTTTGCTGACCGAGGCCGTGACCAAGAAGCCGCATTGCGTGCTGTTGCTGGACGAAATCGAAAAAGCCCACCCCGACATCTTCAACGTGCTGTTGCAGGTGATGGACCACGGCACACTGACCGACAACAATGGCCGTAAAGCTGACTTCCGCAACGTCATCCTCATCATGACGACGAATGCTGGCGCTGAGACCATGAACAAGGCCACCATTGGCTTTACCAACCCGCGTGCTGCGGGCGACGAAATGGGCGATATCAAGCGCTTGTTCACGCCCGAGTTCCGCAACCGTTTGGACGCCATCGTGGGCTTCAAGGCTTTGGATGAAAACATCATCATGCGTGTGGTCGACAAGTTCTTGTTGCAACTCGAAGGCCAGTTGGCTGAGAAGAAGGTCGATGTCACTTTCAGCGATGCGCTGCGCAAGCATTTGGCCAAGAAGGGCTTCGACCCGCTCATGGGTGCGCGCCCCATGCAACGCCTCATCCAAGACACGATCCGTCGTGCCTTGGCCGACGAGTTGCTGTTCGGTCGCCTCATCGACGGTGGTCGCCTGAGTGTGGATATCGACGACAAAGACGAAGTGCTGCTCGACATCACGCCGCTGCCTAAGAAGGAAAAGGCAGCGAAGGGCGAGCAAGCGGCTTCTGAGGAGCCGGCTGCGAGCTAAGGCTGTTGCAGCTTTTAAGCGGCTACTGTTCTGTCTCTTCAACAAAAACGCCGTCTGTGGCAACACAGACGGCGTTTTTCATGCTTCCTATCTTGTGCCTAGTTGAAGCCGTTTAACGCCTGCGCCCACCCAAAATACTCCCCATCACCCCCCGCACAATCTCTCGGCCCACAGCCGACCCGATGTTGCGTACGGCAGACTTCATCATCATTTGTGCCAAACCTTGGTGTTGACCACCGCGTGGACCGGTGGAGCCAAAGAGGGCGTCGCCTAAGCCCGACAGCACTTGGTCGGTCATCGAGGGCACGGCGGGTTGGCCGGCAGGGGTGTTCGCGACAGATGCACCTTGGGCTAGTGCACCTGGAGTCGCTGAACCGCCTGACGCGCTGTTTGTGCTGTTGGCTGGCGCAGTACCTTTGAGGCGCTCGTAGGCCGATTCACGGTCGATCACTTGCTCGTACACCCCAGCCACCAGCGAGTTGGCCAGCAAGGCTTGGCGTTGCTCAGGGGTGATGGGCCCAAGTTGGCTGCCGGGCAGCAGCACATAAACCTGTTCGGTTTCGCTGGGGCGGCCTTTGGCGTCGAGCAGGCTGACCAAGGCTTCGCCCACGCCCAGCTCGGTGATGGCTTTTTCAATGTCGAGGCCTGCTTTGCCGCGCATGGTTTGCGCCGTTGCTTTGACGGCTTTTTGGTCACGCGGTGTAAAGGCGCGCAGGGCGTGCTGCACGCGGTTGCCTAGCTGGCCCAGCACGGTGTCAGGCACATCCAGCGGGTTTTGCGTCACAAAGTACACGCCCACGCCTTTGGAGCGAATCAGGCGCACCAGCAGTTCGATGCGCTCGATCAGCACCTTGGGCGCTTCGTTGAATAGCAAATGCGCCTCGTCAAAGAAGAACACCATTTTGGGTTTTTCGGGGTCGCCAATCTCGGGCAGTTGCTCGAACAACTCCGACAGCATCCACAGCAAGAAGGTGCCGTACAGGCGCGGCGCGTTCATGAGCTTGTCGGCTGACAGCAGGTTGATCACACCCATGCCGCGTGCGTCGGTTTGCATGAAGTCTTGGATGTTGAGCATGGGCTCGCCAAAAAAGGCGTCGCCACCTTGCGCTTCAATCTCGAGCAAGCCGCGTTGAATGGCACCAATGCTGGCGGCGCTCACGTTGCCGTATTGGGTGGTGAAGTCGCGGGCGTGTTCGCCCACGTACTGCAGCATGGCGCGCAAGTCTTTGAGGTCGAGCAGCAGCAAGCCTTGGTCGTCCGCAATTTTGAAGACCATGTTGAGCACGCCAGCTTGGGTGTCGTTCAGGTTGAGCATGCGGCCCAAGAGCAGCGGCCCCATGTCGGTGACGGTGGCGCGCACGGGGTGCCCAGATTTGCCAAACACGTCCCACAGCGTGGTGGGGCAGGCGAGTGGGGAGGGCATGGGCACACCGCGCTCATGCAGCGAGGCTGCTAATTTCGGAGGAATCGCCCCCGACTGGCTGATGCCGGCCAAGTCGCCTTTCACGTCAGCCATGAACACCGGCACGCCCATTTTGGAGAAGCCTTCGGCCAGCGTTTGCAGGGTGACGGTTTTGCCTGTTCCGGTGGCGCCGGTGATGAGACCGTGGCGGTTGGCGAGGGCTGGAAGCATGTGGCATTCCGTAGTCTTGTGCAGCGCAATCAGCATCGGTTCGGCCATCGAAAGTTCTCCATCACTTGAAAAGTAAAATAATGTCTTAAGGTTAATTCAACTCATGAGGATTTCTGATGGCCGGCCATAGCAAATGGGCAAATATTCAACACCGCAAGGGTCGACAAGACGACAAACGCGGGCGTATCTGGACGCGTCTGATCCGCGAAATCATGGTGGCTGCCCGTCTAGGCGGTGCCGAGTTGGACATCAACCCTCGCCTACGTTTGGCGGTTGAAAAGGCCAAAGCGGCCAACATGCCCGCTGACAACATCAAGCGCAACATCGACAAGGCTACGGGCACCCTCGAAGGCGTGAGCTCCGACGAGATTCGTTACGAGGGTTACGGCATTGGTGGCGCAGCGATCATCGTCGACACCATGACCGACAACCGTGTGCGTACCGTGGCCGATGTGCGGTTTGCGTTCAGCAAGCACGGCGGCAACATGGGCACCGAAGGCTCGGTGGCGTTTCAGTTCAAGCATTGCGGCCAGCTGATTTTTGCGCCGGGCAGCAACGAAGACCACATCATGGAAATCGCGCTCGAAGCGGGTGCCGATGATGTGATCACCGATGACGATGGGGCCATTGAAGTGCTGACGCCGCCCACCAGCTTTGAAGCTGTGAAAAACGCTTTGGAAGCTGCGGGCCTCAAGCCTGAAGTGGCCGAGGTGACTTACCGTGCAGACAACACCATCGAGATCGAAGGTGATGACGCTGTGAAAATGCAAAAACTCCTGGATGCGCTGGAAGACCTTGACGATGTGCAAGAGGTCTATCACAACGCTGCGCTATGAACGTCTTAGTCATTGGCGGCGGTGGCCGCGAACACGCGTTGGCGTGGAAGATTGCCCAATCCAACAAGGTGCAAAAAGTGTTTGTGGCCCCCGGCAACGGTGGCACGGCACGCGACAAGCGCTTGCAAAATGTGCCCATCACCGATGTCAAAGCCTTGCGTGAGTTTGCGCAAGCCGAGGGCGTTGAGTTGACCGTTGTCGGCCCTGAAACGCCTTTGGCTGCAGGCGTAGTGGACGAGTTCCGCGCCCACGGCATGCGTATTTTTGGCCCCACCAAAGCAGCGGCGCAGTTGGAAAGCTCGAAGGCGTTCAGCAAGGCGTTCATGAAACGCCACAACATTCCCACAGCTGAATACGACACCTTCACCGATGCACAGGCCGCGCACGATTACGTGAACGCCAAAGGCGCACCGATTGTGGTGAAGGCCGATGGTTTGGCGGCTGGCAAGGGCGTGGTGGTGGCGATGACGGCCGCCGAGGCCCACGAAGCGATTGACTTCATGCTGCTCGACAATAAGCTGGGTGTGAGCCACAACGAAGGTGGCGCAAGGGTCGTCATCGAAGAGTTTTTGCAAGGTGAAGAAGCCAGTTTCATCGTCATGTGCGATGGCAAAACCGTGTTGCCTTTGGCCACCAGCCAAGACCACAAGCGTTTGCTTGACGCGGATGAAGGCCCCAACACCGGCGGCATGGGCGCGTATTCGCCTGCCCCCGTGGTCACGCCCGAGGTGCATGCCCGTGCGATGCGCGAAATCATTTTGCCCACCATCAAGGGCATGGAAAAAGACGGCATTCCGTTCACAGGTTTCTTGTACGCAGGTTTGATGATTGATCCACAAGGTCATGTCAAAACCCTTGAATTCAACTGCCGCATGGGCGACCCCGAAACCCAACCCATCATGGCGCGCTTGAAAACCGATTTGGTCGATGTGCTGATGGCGGCCACAGCCACTAACGCCGAGACGCGTTTTGACGACTTTGAGCTGGAGTGGGACCGTCGCACTGCCATTGG
>CANBRM010000161.1 GCA_947371915.1 Comamonadaceae bacterium
TGTGCGCAATGTCGGTGGCCTTTGATGCCCAAGGCGACACCGTGCCAAAACGTGGCGTCACCACCAGCAAAGTGCCTGCAGGTGATGTGTGAGCAGGCTCGCCATAGGTCAGCAAAGCGGCCAGTGTTTGTTGCTGCGAGGCATTCAGCGTTGCCTCGGTCGCAGCCAAATGCACAAAGCGGGCACTCAGACCTCGGATTTGCGGGGAGATTGCCGCCAAACGGGGCAAAAGCTGTTGAACACGGAAATCGCTGAGGGCGTTGCCGCCTTCGAAAATGCTGAGGTGCAGGGACACGAGGGAGCCTTGAGAAAAAGACGGAAATCGAATGGGGCCGGGCCGCTGACTGGGGCTGGTCGGCAATGACTAGATTTTACGTGTCTGCCGAGGGCGTTTTGTACACAATTCACAGCTAGAAACGGGTGTTTTTCCTTGGATGGGATAATCTACGCATGACCACATCCATCAAAGACGCCCAAGGCGCACAAGGCATGCGTATCGCGGGCAAACTGGCCTCCGAAGTTCTCGATTTCATCACCCCGCACGTGGTGCCGGGCGTGACGACCAACCAGCTCGACAAGCTGTGCTACGACTACATCACGCAAGTTCAGCAGGCCATTCCCGCCCCGCTGAACTACAACCCCAGCGGTGACAACCCCTACCCCAAGTCGATCTGCACATCCATCAACCATCAGGTGTGCCACGGCATTCCCAATGACAAGCCGCTGAAAAAAGGCGATGTGGTCAACATTGACATCACCGTCATCAAAGACGGCTGGCACGGCGACACCAGCAGGATGTTCTCGGTGGGTGAGGTTTCTATTGCAGCCAAGCGGTTGTCCAAGTTGACGTATGAAGCCATGTGGCACGGCATCGTCAAGGTCAAGCCCGGTGCGCGTTTGGGCGACATTGGCTTTGCCATTCAACGCTTTGCCGAAGGCCACGGCTTCTCGGTGGTGCGCGAGTTTTGTGGTCATGGCATTGGCCAGGTGTTCCATGAAGAGCCGCAAGTGCTGCACTACGGCAAAGCGGGCACCGGCGAAACGTTGCAAGAAGGGATGACCTTCACCATCGAGCCCATGATCAACGCGGGCAAAAAAGACATCAAAGAGTTGGGCGACGGCTGGACCATCGTCACGCGCGACCACTCTTTGTCGGCTCAATGGGAACACACCATCCTCGTCACCGAAACCGGCTACGAAGTGTTGACCCTCTCTGCGGGCAGCCCCGTCCTGCCCGATTTCGTCACCACCACCTGCTGCTAAAAATCGCTATGAACGCCTTGGCTAACCTTTACAGGAAGGACAAGGCAGCTTTGCTGCTCGACACGTCCAACCGCTCCACCGCCACCCGCAGCGTCCGTGGTTTGCTGCACAAGCTGTGCAGCTTGACCGACGACACCCTACGCAAACTCTGGCACGACGCTGGTTTTGATAATTCGCTGTGCTTGGCTGCCGTAGGTGGCTATGGCCGCGGCGAGTTGTATCCGTACTCGGATGTCGATGTGCTGCTGCTGTTGCCCGAAGGCGTGTCGCCCGAGCATGACGAAGTGCTCAAAGCCAAAATCGAAGCGTTCATTGGCAGTTGCTGGGACACGGGCTTAGAGATCGGCTCCAGCGTGCGCAACGTGGACGAGTGCATCCAAGAGTCGTCGGCGGACATCACGGTGCAAACGTCCTTGCTGGAAGCTCGGTTGATTGTGGGCAGCGCTGCGTTGTTTAAGGCGTTTCAAACCCGTTTTGACCAAGCCATGGACCCGCAGGCCTTCTTTGTGGCCAAGACCTTGGAGCTGCGTCAGCGCCATACCAAGTTTGAAAACACACCCTACTCGCTCGAACCCAACGCCAAAGAGTCACCCGGTGGCTTGCGCGATTTACAAGTCATTTTGTGGGTGGCCAAAGCGGCAGGACTAGGCAACAGTTGGGACGAGTTGGCCAGCAAAGGCTTGGCCACGCCATTTGAGGCCCGCCAACTCAAGCGCAACGAAGACACACTGGCTCTCATTCGCACCCGTTTGCATTTGGCGGCCAAGCGTCGTGAAGACCGTTTAGTGTTTGACCTGCAACATGCCGTGGCGCAAAGCTTGGGGCTGGGCGTGGAAGAAGACGGCAGCTTGAATGCACGCGTGGCCAGCGAAGCGCTGATGAAGCGCTATTACTGGGCGGCCAAAGCGGTCACGCAGCTGAATCAAATTTTGTTGCTCAACATCGAAGAGCGCATTCACCCTTCGGGCCACGAACCGCGCTTGATCAACGAGCGCTTTGCCGACAAAGCCGGCATGCTGGAAGTCACCAGCGACGACTTGTACGTGCGTGAGCCCCACGCTATTTTGGAAACCTTCTGGCTGTATGAGTCCACGGTGGGTATCAACGGTTTGTCGGCGCGTACCTTGCGCGCTTTGTACAACGCACGCAGCGTGATGGATGGCAAATTCCGCGCCGACCCAATCAACCGCGCCATGTTCATGCGTATCTTGCAAGCGCCCAGCGGCATGACACACGCCATGCGCTTGATGAACCAAACCTCTGTGCTGGGTCGCTATTTGTGGGCGTTCCGACGCATCGTGGGGCAAATGCAGCACGACCTGTTTCACGTCTACACCGTGGACCAGCACATCTTGATGGTGCTGCGCAACGTGCGCCGCTTCTTCATGGCCGAACACGCCCACGAGTACCCGTTTTGCTCGCAACTGGCGGCGGGCTGGGACAAGCCTTGGATTTTGTTTGCAGGTGCCTTGTTCCACGACATTGCCAAAGGCCGTGGCGGCGACCACTCGCAACTCGGACGTGGCGAAGTGCGCAAGTTCTGCCGCGACCACAGCATTGACAAAGCCGACGCACAGCTGATCGAGTTCTTGGTCGGTGAGCACTTGAGCATGAGCCACATCGCACAAAAACAAGACTTGAGCGATCCAGACATCATTCAAGCCTTTGCCCAACGTGTGGGCAATGAGCGCAATTTGACAGCGCTGTACCTGCTGACCGTGGCCGACATTCGCGGTACCAGCCCCAAAGTGTGGAATGCGTGGAAAGGCAAGTTGCTCGAAGACTTGTACCGCTACACCCTGCGTGCTTTGGGTGGCCGCGCCCCCGATGCCGACGCCGAAGTAGAAGCTCGCAAACGCGAAGCGCTCACCATGTTGGCGCTCTACGCCCTGCCTTTTGAGGCCCACAAAGACTTGTGGAATACCTTGGATGTGGGCTACTTCATGCGCCACGACGCCACAGACATTGCATGGCACACGCGCCAACTCTCCCGCGGTTTGTTCACCGCCAAGAAGGAAGACAAAACCATGGGCGTGACCGTGCGCGCTCGCTTGTCGCCCGTCGGCGAAGGCTTGCAGGTGATGGTGTATTCGCCCGACCAAGCCGATTTGTTTGCCCGAATTTGCGGCTACTTCGACCAAGCGGGCTTCAACATCTTGGATGCCAAAGTGCACACCGCCACCAACGGCTACGCGCTCGACACCTTCCAAGTCGTGACCTCTTTGACGCAAGAGCACTACCGCGACCTCATCAACATGGTGGAAAACGGCTTGACCGAGGTGCTTGAAACCGCCAAACCACTACCCTCCGTGGGTCGTGGCCGCGTGTCGCGCCGCGTGAAAAGCTTCCCCATCGCGCCACGTGTGTCGTTGCAACCTGATGAGCGTGCCCAAAAGTGGGTGCTCAGCATTTCGGCCAGCGATCGTGTCGGTTTGCTCTACAGCGTGGCACGGGTTTTAGCCAATCACAAAGTCAACCTGCTGCTGGCCAAAATCAGCACCTTAGGCGAACGTGTGGAAGATACGTTCTTGATCGACGGCGCAGCATTGCAGCAAAACAAAGCGCAGTTGGCGATTGAGACGGAGTTGTTGGCGGCGTTAGGTGCATAAATAAAAATGGGGCCTACGTGGCCCCATTTTTTTTGAAGATTGAGCTTCAATCGTCCGCGTCATCCAAGCCCGGAAACAAAACATCGGTGTAGCCAAAACGCGAGAAATCACGCACGCGCATGGGGTACAGAACGCCAATCAGGTGGTCGCATTCGTGTTGCACCACCCGCGCATGAAAACCTTCGACCGTGCGATCAATGGGTGCGCCATTCTCATCAAAGCCCTGATAACGCAAACGCTTGAAACGCGGCACCACGCCGCGCAAGCCCGGCACGGACAAGCAGCCTTCCCAGCCCTCTTCTTCATCATCACCAACAGGCGTGAGCACGGGGTTGATCAACACCGTGCGGTGCACCACCGGCGCATCGGGGTAACGTGGGTTGAACTCGCCTGAACCGAACACGACCACTTGCAAATCGACGCCAATTTGTGGTGCTGCCAAACCCGCGCCGTTGGCGGCGATCATGGTGTCGTCTAAGTCTTTCAGCAGGGCTTGAAGCTCTGCCGTCTTGAAAGTGGTCACAGCTTGGGCTGCACGCAACAAGCGCGGATCGCCCATTTTCAAAATCTCACGAACAGTCATGGCGAGGTACTCGTCGATTCAGGTAACTCAGGCGCATCGTCGACCGGCTTGTGCGACGCCACCAAAGCTAA
>CANBRM010000162.1 GCA_947371915.1 Comamonadaceae bacterium
CCTTCTTTGATCTCTTGGTCCATACAGCGTGACACGTAGTCGCGTGGGGCCAAGTCTTTGTAGGCGGGGGCATAACGCTCCATGAAGCGCTCGCCATTGCAGTTACGCAAGATAGCGCCTTCGCCACGGCAGCCTTCGGTCAACAACACACCAGCACCGGCCACGCCGGTGGGGTGGAATTGCCAGAATTCCATGTCTTCGAGCGGGATGCCAGCGCGTGCTGCCATGCCCAAACCGTCACCGGTGTTGATGAACGCGTTGGTCGAGGCTGCAAAAATGCGGCCTGCGCCACCGGTGGCGAGCATCGTGGTTTTGGCTTCCAAGATGTAGAGCTCGCCCGTTTCCATTTCGAGGGCGGTCACGCCGACGACATCACCCGCGTCGTCGCGGATCAAGTCGAGGGCCATCCATTCCACGAAGAACGTGGTTTTGGCAGCGACGTTTTGTTGGTACAGGGTGTGCAACATGGCGTGGCCCGTGCGGTCAGCGGCAGCACAAGCGCGCTCAACAGCCTTTTCGCCGTAGTTGGCGGTGTGGCCGCCGAAGGGGCGTTGGTAAATCGTACCGTCTGGGTTGCGGTCGAAAGGCATGCCCATGTGCTCCAAGTCGTACACGACTTTGGGGGCTTCACGGCACATGTATTCGATCGCGTCTTGGTCACCGAGCCAGTCGGAGCCTTTGACGGTGTCATAGAAGTGGTAATGCCAGTTGTCTTCGTTCATGTTGCCCAAAGAGGCACCGATGCCGCCTTGTGCAGCGACCGTGTGTGAACGTGTGGGGAACACTTTAGAGAGCACAGCCACGTTGAGACCCGCACGGGCGAGTTGCAACGAAGCGCGCATGCCAGAGCCACCGGCACCGACGATGACCACATCAAATTTACGACGGGGAATTGAACTTTTTGCTGTCATGACTTAGAGCCTCCAGAGAACCTGAATGGCCCAGCCGAGACACGACACCAGCCAAACCATAGTGAAAACTTGCAGGAACAAACGCACAGCCACAGGCTTGACGTAGTCCATCCAAATATCGCGAACGCCGACCCAAACGTGGAGGGTCAACGCGATGAACACGGAGAAGGTCAGCGCCTTCATCCATTGGGTGCTGAAAATACCAGCCCACTTGTCGTAACCAATGTCGCCGCTGGTGAGCAGCACTTGGGCCAGCACCACCACGGTGAACAACACAATCAGCGCAGCGGTCACGCGTTGGGCCAACCAATCGCGTAAACCGTAGTGCGCGCCCACGACGACGCGCTTTGAACCGTAATTGACGGACATCTTTTAGCTCCTAGAAATCAGTAAAGGCCAAACAGCTTGGCGCCCAGAGCGGCGGTCAGGCCCAAGCTCAGCACCAAAGTGACGATGGCGGAAGACTTGCCGAACTCTTTGCTCACAGCGTGGCAAGCGTCCATGTACAAGTGACGCACGCCGGCGATCAAGTGGTGCAAGTAAGCCCAAATGATGGCCAAGGCCACCAGCTTCACCAAGAAGCCGGGCACGAAGCCCAAGCCCACATTGAATGCTGCGTTGAACTTGGCAAACGAAATTTCGGAGGAGACAGAACTGTCAAACATCCAAACGATGAAGGGCAGCAACAAAAACATGATCAAGCCGCTGATGCGGTGCAAGATCGAGACAATTCCTGCCACGGGGAGGCGATAGGTGGGCAGGTCAGTGAACGCATTGATGTTGCGGAACTCTGGCCGCTTTTTGGCAAGCTCGGTCATGGGTGAGGGTCTTTCTTCGGGTTTATCAGCAGGTGAAAACAACTTTTCATTCTATTTCTATTTCATCGTACCAAGCTGACATGAGGGTTTCATGTCAGCTCAAAGCGTTGCGGTAATGGTGGGTGTCTGTGCGGTACAGCCCACGACGCAGCTCCATCGGGGTGTCGTTGTAGGTGTAGGCCACACGCTCCACGCTCAGCAAAGGCGCGGTGACGGGGACGTTGAGCAGTTCAGCCTGTTCGGTGTCGGGGTTGACGGCTCGAATGGTTTCGTCTGCTCGAACCATGCGCACGCCAAATTCGGTTTCAAACAGCGCATACATGGGGCCGTGGTAGTCGCTCAAGCGCTCTGCAGTCAGGCCTTTGAACGGGGTGCCGGGCAGCCACAGGTCTTCCAAAATGGTCGGTACACCCGAGAACGCGAGCACGCGGCGCACTTGCAGCACGGGGTCGCCACTGCGCAAACTTAAGGCGCGGGCCAATTCGGCACTGGCGCGCAGGCGTTTGCAGTCAATGATGGTGCGCTCTGCGGGGCCTTCGCTTTGCGCGTTGCCGCTGTCGGGTTGCAGTTTCAAAAAGCGGTATTGCACCTGTTGCTCGGCATGGGTGGCCACAAACGTGCCTTTGCCTTGGCGGCGCACCACCAGGTTTTCGGCTGACAGTTCGTCAATGGCTTTACGAACGGTGCCTTGACTGACACGAAAGCGTGCGGCCAAGTCCATCTCGCTGGGAATGGCTTCCCCAGGTTTCCACTCGCCAGACTGCAAACTTTGCAGAATGAGTCCCTTGATCTGCTGGTACAGCGGACTGAAGGCTGGCGTCAAACCGCCCATGCCAGACGCGTCGGCACCCATTGAGGGGGCCGAACTGGCGTTGGTGAATAGGG
This sequence comes from Comamonadaceae bacterium, assembly GCA_947371915.1. Lineage (GTDB taxonomy): Bacteria > Pseudomonadota > Gammaproteobacteria > Burkholderiales > Burkholderiaceae_C > Limnohabitans. Next base: position 2,615 of record CANBRM010000162.1, read on the forward strand.
GGGAGGGGAGCGTGGCCATCAAGGTCGAGTCAAAAAAGAGAAGGGGCGTCAGGTCGTTGTCAACCTCAGATCATATCTTCTATAAGACATAAGACAGATGCCTTTGAGGGTTTTCGAGGGTAAACTTGGTCGACTTTTATTTTTCAATCACTACTTGGAGTTTTTCTCATGAGCAAGAAGCCTGTTCGCGTTGCCGTCACTGGCGCAGCTGGTCAAATTGGTTACGCCCTGTTGTTCCGCATTGCCTCTGGCGAAATGTTGGGTAAAGACCAGCCCGTCATCTTGCAATTGTTGGAAATCCCTGACGAACGCGCTCAAAAAGCCCTCAAAGGCGTGATGATGGAATTGGAAGATTGCGCATTCCCATTGTTGGTGGGGATGGAAGCACACGCTGATCCGATGACTGCATTCAAAGACACCGACTACGCTTTGTTGGTCGGTTCACGCCCACGCGGCCCAGGCATGGAACGCGCTGAGTTGCTCGCCATCAACGGCGCCATCTTCACCGCACAAGGCAAAGCTTTGAACGCTGTGGCTTCACGTGACGTGAAAGTTTTGGTCGTGGGCAACCCTGCCAACACCAACGCCTACATTGCCATGAAGTCGGCACCTGACTTGAAGCCCGGCAACTTCACCGCCATGTTGCGTTTGGACCACAACCGCGCTGCTTCGCAAATCGCTGCGAAAACAGGCAAGGCCGTGGCCGACATCGAAAAATTGACTGTGTGGGGCAACCACTCGCCCACCATGTACGCCGACTACCGCTTCGCCACCATCAACGGCGAGTCTGTCAAGGACATGATCAACGACCAAGAGTGGAACGCCAACGTGTTCTTGCCAACCGTGGGCAAGCGTGGTGCGGCCATCATCGAAGCCCGTGGCCTGTCTTCGGCTGCTTCGGCTGCCAACGCTGCCATTGACCACATGCGCGACTGGGCCTTGGGCACCAACGGCAAGTGGGTGACGATGGGTATCCCATCACAAGGCTGGTACGGCATTCCTAAAGACGTCATGTTCGGCTTCCCCGTCACTTGCGAAAACGGTCAATACACCGTGGTCGAAGGTCTGGCTATCGACGAATTCAGCCAAGCTTGCATCGACAAGACGCTGAAAGAGTTGACCGACGAACAAGCTGGCGTGGCCCACTTGGTCTAAATCTCATTAGAGACAACGTGATGAGCCATCCGCGCGACGTTCTGCTGGGAGCACAGGCCTCGGGAGCATTGCTTCCTGTCTGTGACCATTACAGCGGTGTCGACGTGCGGATGCGCAAAAGCTTGCACTTGCAAGCCGAGATGACGCAAGAGTTTGGAACCTGCGTTTTCGACGTCACGCTCGATTGTGAAGACGGTGCCCCTGTGGGCGGCGAGGCTGAGCATGCCGCGCTGGTCACCGAGTTGGCACTGGCTGCCGCGCCCCAAGCCCGTGTGGCTGTGCGTGTGCACCCCGTCGATCACCCCAGTTTTGATGCAGACATTGCCCAGATTGCGGGCAAAGCTGCGAACCGCTTGACGCACATCATGGTGCCCAAGGTGGAATCGGTCGCTGACGTGGTGCGCGCCGAGCAAGCCTTCAACCAAGCCGGTGCCCCTGATTTACCGCTGCATGTGCTGATTGAATCGCCAGCAGCCGTTCACCGCGCCTTTGACATTGCGGCCCACAGCCGCGTGCAGTCGCTCAGTTTTGGCTTGATGGACTTTGTGTCTGCCCATGGCGGCGCTATTCCTGCTAGTGGCATGTCTTCTGCAGGTCAATTCACCCACCCGCTGGTGGTGCGCGCCAAACTGGAAATTGCAAGCGCCTGTCATGCCTACGGCAAAGTGCCTTCGCATTGCGTGGTGACC
>CANBRM010000163.1 GCA_947371915.1 Comamonadaceae bacterium
ACAAAGCCAACAACGACCCACTCACCGGCTTGCCCAACCGCATGGCCCTGATGCACAAGCTGCAAGACAGCATGTCGCGCTTGGACGAAGCGGGCACTGGCAGCTTGGCGGTTTGCTTCATTGACTTGGACCGCTTCAAGCCCGTAAACGACGAGCATGGTCATCGCGTCGGTGACAAGGTGCTGCAGTCGGTGACCAGCCGCATTCGTACCATGGCGCGTCAGGGCGACTTTTTGGCACGCATTGGTGGTGACGAATTTGTGTTGATCGTGCATGGCTTAGAGAACACGTGGGAAGTTGAACCCGTGCTCAGCCGCTTGTTGCATGTGACCACCACCCCATTTTTGGCCGAAGGCCACTCAGCCCGTTTGGGCTTCAGCATTGGCGTGACGATTTATCCGCAAGATAAATCGGACGCAAATACCTTGATCAACCATGCCGATCAAGCCATGTACAAAGCCAAACGCACCGGTGGCGGTGGTTGGGCGCTGTGGCAACCGGACGTCGAGTGATGCGCGCTGCGGTTTGGCCTTTGTTGGCAACTTGGTTGGTTTACAGCACGGTTGCTTTGGGTTGGTACATCCACCAGAACCCTGGTTTTTTAAATGCTATTTGCAGGACAACTTGAGATGAATCTGAATCAATCTAAAAGAGACGCTCACAACATTGAGTTGATTCTCCAACCGCAAAGGGCCAAAGCCGATGTGGTGATGCTGGGCACTCTGGCATTCTTGGCCTTGATCAGCTTGGTGCTTGCGTACTTCACGCAGACATGGAGCGTGGCTTTGGCGATTGGCTTGCCTGCGATTGCCGTGCCATTTGCCATTTATTCAATGGCCCCCGGTTCGCTGGGCTCGCGTTTGGCCAATGCCAGCGCGTTCATGGTCTTATCTGCACTGATGATTCAGCAGACTGGCGGTATGTCCGAGATGCACTTTAGTATTTTTGCGCTGTTGGCTTTCTTGCTTTACTACCGCGATTGGCGTCCCTTGGTGGCCGCAGCAGGGGTGATTGCGGTGCACCATGTGGGCTTTGCTTTTCTGCAAGCCACGGGGTTTGGCGGCATCTTTGTGATTGACGGTGCGATCAACCCTTGGATCATCATCTTGCATGCAGCCTTCGTGGTGTTTGAGACCTCGGTGTTGATTTTCATGGCCGTGATCTTGCGTCGCGAAGCGGTGGAATCTGCCTTGGTGGCTGAGTTGGCTGGCGACATCAGCCAAGGTAATTTTGCAGCCAAGGTACACCAGACTGCCCAAGCTGGCTTCCCGTTGTTGAAGCAAGTGTCGGACATGCAAAAGTCTTTGGACTCCACGTTGCAAGACATCACCAAGGTCATGAACGGCGTGTCGCAGGGTAACTTTGCGGGTCGTGTCACGGTCGAAGCCAAAGGCGATTTGAATGCCTTGAAGCAAAACATCAACCAAAGCATCGAGGCCCAACAGGCAGTGTTCCACGACATCACTTCCGTGATGAATGCAGTAGCCCACGGCAATTTGGCCGACCGCGTGACGGTCTCTGCCAAAGGTGATTTGGAAGCGTTGAAACACAACGTGAACCAAAGCATTGAAGCACAGCAGTCGGTCTTTGAAGACATCACGTTTGTGATGAAGGGCTTGGCCCAAGGCAATTTGAATGGCCGTGTGACGGTAGCCGCCAAAGGCGACTTGGAAGCGCTCAAATCCAACATCAACACCTCGTTGGAAGCTTTGCGCAACGCGATGTTGATGATCCACAACAACACCCGCCAAGTGGCTGCCGCATCGAATCAGACCAGCAACGCGATTGGTCAGATTTCTGACGGTGCTCAAAATCAAACGCATGCCATCGGTCAAGTGGCCACAGCCGTGCGTCAAACCGTGACCTCGGTGTCGGATGTGTCCAAGAACACCGAGTTCGCCAGCCATCAATCAAAGAAGTCTGTCGAGTCTGTGCGCTCCAGCATGCGCAAGATGGAGGAGATGGTCACGGTGGTCAACAACATCGCGAGCAACTCAGAGAAGATCAACAAGATCACGGAAGTGATCGAGAAGATCGCCAACAAAACCAATTTGCTCTCGCTCAATGCCGCCATCGAGGCCGCACGTGCGGGCGAGCATGGCAAAGGTTTTGCCGTGGTGGCCGATGAGGTGGGTAAGCTGGCCTTGAACAGCGCGCAAAGCTCACAAGAAATTGCGGCTTTGGTGCAACAGGCGGTTGAAGAAGCGCACCGTGCGGTGGCCGCTGTGATGGAGGTCAACAAAGACATGACCAACATCGAACAAGGCGCGCGCGAAACCGACACCATGCTGCAACGCATTGCGGCCGCTCTTGAGCAGCAAAGCGCAGCCGTGGAAGAGATCAACGCCAACTTGAGCAACGTGGACAACATTGCCCGCAGCAACGCCGCGGCCTCTGAAGAAATTACTGCCACGGTGATTGAGCTCTCCAAGATCGCGGACGCCACACGCCGCGAAGTTGAGAAGTTCGAAACTTAAATCAGGGGGCTCAGGCCTCTTGCAGACGCATCACGAAGTCGTCGTAGCAGATTTGGTTGGCAGCGAGCGTGTCGGTCAATAACTGAGTCGAGGCGGCGATGGCATCGCGTGTGCCAGCGCTGCGCTCGGCTTGCAGCATTTGGCGATAAAGCGGCTGAACTTGAGCGATGGCTTTGGGGTTCGGCTTGCGGCGTACCGAGAAGTAACCCAGCAAAGTGCCTTGCGCGTCATACGACGGCGTGATGTTGGCGAACACCCAATAAAAAGAACCGTCTTTGCTGATGTTCTTTACAAATGCAAACACTTCTTGACCTGCCTGCAACCGATCCCACAACAGCTTAAACACGGCACGGGGCATGTCGGGGTGGCGAACGATGTTGTGCTGCGTGCCCAACAGCTCGGTTTCGGTGAAGCCGGAGTAATCATGGAAGGTGCGATTGCCGTAGGTGATGCGGCCTTTGAGGTCGGTCTTGGAGACGATCAAGTCGGCCTCACGCATGACTTTTTCTTGGGTGGTAGGGGTGATGCGTAAAGAGGTCATTCAAATCTGCCTTCGTGAGAAGCTCAGATTCTCTTCACCCTGTGATCAGTGCGCTTTGATGTGCATCAACTTTGCCAAAAATAGGCGGAAAAAGAGCCTAAATCTGCAAAATTGAGGACTTAGCGTTTGGCGTACTTGGTGCCTGGGCTGGGCTTGCTGGCGACCGTGATCTTTTTGCCTTTTGCTGCTGCCGCGACTTGGGTGGGCGCGCGGGCTTTGCCCGACACAAACAGCACCACTTGCTGGCCGGCTTTGAAACTGGCGTTGGCAGCCACTTTGTTCCATTCGGCCACCTGTTCGGGTTTGACGTTGTTGCGTTTGGCAATGCTGACCACCGTGTCTTGCTTGCTCGCTTTGACGGTGATGCGTTTGAGCACTTGTTCGGGCGACAAGTCGAGTCGGCCCGTGTCTGCCACGCGGGCGGTCACGTCATCGGCCATGTGTGAGGCGCGAGGCACCAGCAGGGCCGAGCCCGCGCGGATCATCATGTGGGGCGGGATGTTGTTGATGCTGCGAAAGTCTGCTTCGCTCATGCCGACTTTTTGAGCGGCTTCAGACACCTTCATGGTGCTGGGCGCAATCCAAGCGGTCCAACTGGCCATACGACCTGTGGAAGAGGCTTCGTAGTTGCGCTGAAACACCTCGGCGTTGTCCCACGGCAGCAAGATGGCGGGAATGCCTGCGGCGAGCAACACAGGGCGATGGGCTGATGGGTTCAGTGCTTTGAAATCGTCCAGCGAAATCTCAGCCAATTTGGCGGCCACGGTCACATCCATGTCGCGTGGCAAGGGCACGCTTTGGAAATAGGGGTGGTTAGGAATGTTGGGCAGCGCCACGTTGAAGGTGGCCGGGTTGCCCACGATGTTTTTCATGGCTTGGAGCTTGGGCACGTACATGCGCGTTTCCATGGGCATGTTCAGGTCAGCATAGGTGGTGGGTAAGCCTGCTCGCTGGTTGCGGGCAATCGCTTTGCCCACGTTGCCTTCGCCCCAGTTGTAGGCTGCCAGTGCCAAATGCCAGTCGCCAAACATTTTGTAGAGGCGCTCCAAATAGTCAAGTGCGGCGCGGGTCGACGCTTGCACGTCTCGGCGGTCATCACGAAAAGCGTTTTGCTTCAAGTCGAAACTCTTGCCCGTGGCCGGCATGAACTGCCACATGCCACTGGCGCGAGCGCTAGATACGGCTTGGGGGTTGAAGGCGCTTTCGATGAAGGGAAGCAGGGCCAACTCGGTCGGCATGTTGCGCTGCTCAAGTTCTTCAACGATGTGATACAGATACTTGCTCGAACGCTCGCCCATGCGCTGCAAATAGTCGGGCTTGGCGCTGTACCACTGCGTGCGGTCGATGACCAACTCGTTGTCGAGGTCGGGCATGGCGTAGCCCTTGCGAATGCGCTCCCACAAGTCGTTGGGCAGGGCCAAGTTG
>CANBRM010000164.1 GCA_947371915.1 Comamonadaceae bacterium
AAACTGGCCAAGACGCCGGCCAATTGGGCCGGAAACACGTCGCCTGCAGGCGTAGCCATGAAGCCACCCCACGTCAACAAACCCAGAGCAATCGCGCCAATCGCCCCTTGCGTGGTGGCGCGTGACCAATACAAACCAAAAGTCAGCGGCACAAACGCACCCACCAACGGCACCTGATACGCGCCAGACACCATTTCGTAAATCGACGTGCCCTGCATGCGAATGGCGTAGCCCAATACCAACACACTGAACACCAACACCGTGACACGCATGGCTTTGAGCTCTTGCTGGTCGCTTTGATGCGGGTGAAATTGACGCCAAATATTTTCGGTGAACGTCACGCTAGGCGCCAGCAAGGTGGCCGAGGCACACGACTTGATGGCCGACAGCAAGGCGCCAAAGAACAGCACTTGCATGACAAACGGCATCTGCGTCATCACCAACGTGGGCAGCACTTTTTGTGGGTCATCGGCAATCAAGGTTGCCGCTTGCTCGGGCATGATGATCATGGCGCTGACCACCAAAAACATGGGCACAAACGCAAACAAGATGTAGCAAATGCCGCCAATCACAGGGCCATGCGTGGCCGCCTTGATGCTGTTGGCCGACATGACGCGCTGAAACACGTCTTGCTGCGGAATCGAGCCCAGCATGATGGTGATGGCCGAGGCAAAGAAAAACAAAATATCTTTCATGTTGGGCTCGGGCCAGAACTTGAACATGTCTTGGCTGATGGCCAGCGCCAGCACTTTGTCGGCACCGCCCGCCTGCCCTGCGGCAAAGAAAGCCAAGATGGACAAACCGACCACCAAAATGATCATTTGGATGAAGTCGGTGATGGCCACCGACCACATCCCGCCAAACAAGGTGTACGCCAAGATCGACACCACACCAATCACCATGCCCAGCTCTAGGCTGACCACGCCATCAGAGAGCAGGTTGAACACCAAGCCCAAAGCTGTCACTTGTGCCGACACCCAACCGAGGTAGCTCACCATGATGATGAGCGAGCACACCACCTCGACCGTACGGCCGTAGCGCTCACGGAAGTAGTCGCTGATGGTCAGCAGCGTCATACGGTAGAGCTTGCCCGCGAAAAACAAGCCCACAAAAATCAAGCAAAAGCCCGCACCGAATGGGTCTTCCACCACGCCATGCAAACCGCCATTGACAAACTTGGCGGGAATGCCCAGCACCGTCTCAGAACCAAACCACGTCGCAAACGTGGTGGTGACGATCATGGCCATGGGCAAGTGACGGCCCGCGATGGCAAAGTCAGCCGAGTTTTGAACACGCTTGGCCGCCATCAAACCAATGGCGATGGTGACCAGCAAATAGACGATGACGAGTGTGAGCAGCACGGGTCAACTCCCGAAAAAATCAATAAAACGCGTGGGTGCGCAAAAACACCTGAACCACCACCAAGCCGCCCAAAAATCCCGCACCCACCCACATCAGGCGTTGCAGCATGCGGTTGGTGCGGCGTTGTTCTTCAATGAGCAATTGCAACTGGGCATTGCTGTCGTTTTGCCGATGCTTCAAAAAGTCATGCACCAAACGCGGCAACTCGGGCAAGAGCTTGGCGTAGCGCGGCGCTTCAGCCACCAATTGGTCCCACAACTTTTTGGGGCCCACTTGGTCGAGCATCCACTTTTCCAAGAACGGTTTGGCTGTGCTCCACAGGTCCAACTCGGGGTCGAGTTGACGGCCCAAGCCTTCGATGTTGAGCAAGGTTTTTTGCAGCAACACCAGTTGGGGCTGGATCTCCACATTGAAGCGGCGCGAAGTTTGGAACAAACGCATGAGCACTAGCCCCAAAGAAATTTCTTTCAGCGGGCGGTCAAAGTACGGCTCGCAGACGGCACGAATGGCGGACTCCAGTTCATCCACCCGCGTGTCAGCGGGCACCCAACCCGACTCGATGTGCAACTCGGCCACGCGTTTGTAGTCTCGGCGGAAGAAGGCTGTGAAGTTTTGCGCCAAATACTCTTTGTCGGTTTCGGTGAGCGTGCCCACGATGCCGAAGTCCAGCGAGATGTAACGCCCAAACGTAGCAGGCTCCAAGCTGACTTGGATGTTGCCGGGGTGCATGTCGGCGTGGAAAAAACCATCACGAAACACTTGGGTAAAAAAGATGGTCACGCCATCCCGTGCGAGCTTTGGAATGTCCACACCCGCGGCACGCAAGCGGTCCACTTGACTGATGGGCAAACCCTTCATGCGCTCCATCACGATCACGTCATCGCGGCAGAAATCCCAAATCATTTCGGGAATCAACACCAAGTTGAGGCCCTCCATATTGCGGCGCAGCTGCGCGGCGTTGGAGGCTTCGCGCATGAAGTCGAGTTCGTCGTGCAGGTACTTGTCAAACTCAGCCACCACTTCGCGGGGCTTCAGCCGTTTGCCGTCTGCCGACAAGCGGTCTACCCAGCCAGCCATCATGCGCATGAGACTCAGGTCTTTGTCGATCACCGTCAGCATGCCGGGGCGCAACACCTTGACCGCCACTTCGCGTGTTGTGCCATTGCGGTTTTTAATCACCGCAAAATGCACCTGCGCAATCGACGCACTCGCCACGGGCTGGTGGGTGAACTCAACAAAGATCTCGTCCAAAGAACGACCAAACGCACGTTCAATGATGCCCACTGCCACGTCGGACGCAAAGGGTGGCACGCGGTCTTGCAAATGCGCCAACTCATCAGCGATGTCGGGGGGCAACAAGTCGCGGCGGGTGGACAACACTTGGCCAAACTTCACAAAGATGGGGCCCAAGTGCTCCAGTGCCTCGCGCAAACGCTGGCCACGAGGGGCCGACAAATCACGCCCAATCGACACGATGCGCGCCAGCAAACGCAGACCCGGCTTTTGAAAACTGGTCAGCACCAGCTCGTCCAAGCCGTAGCGCAAGACGATCAAAACAATGTAAAAACCGCGCAAGAAGCGTGTCATGACTAAGCCTTCGCCGTCATGCGTTGCTGCACAAAACTACGCAAGGCATCGACCACGCGCATGCCGGTTTGCACCACGGTGTGGGCGGGTGCGTCGCCAATCAAGCGGGCCAAATCTTCTTCGGCGTCCCAGCGCACGTGGTCGATGAGCCAATTGACTTCCGCAGCCAACTGAACATCGCCCTCAATGCGAATGGGCGGCTTGTCGCCTTGCAACACCGTTTTGACCAGCGCAAAAGGCGAAGGTTCATTCACGCGCAACACCAAATCGGCCACCGAGGCAGCGTCTTGTGCCGAGACAAACTCCACCAAACCCGCGGGGGTGAATTGACACTGGAACACTTGGTCGCGCCAGCACACCTGCACTTGACGACCTTTTTGTCGCTGCAAGCGGTCGCGGGCAGCGGGCTCGTGCATCAGCACATGGTTCAAAAACAAGACCACGCGTTGCTGCACTTCTGCCACGGCCCAAGCGGGCGGCGTGAAGGAGGACGCGAAATCTGCGGGAAGTTTGGCGCGCAGCGTGTCCGCTGCATCGGCCAACCAAGAAAAAGGGGACTGTGTTGCCATAGTCCCCAATTATTCCTTGTTTGGACGCCTCTCTCGAAGCGCCCTGATGTCGAGCAGGTTTATTGCAGTGCTTGCACGCCTGCGACCAACCAGCCCAAGCTGCCGTCTTTGGGCTTGGTCATGTTCCACACTTCGCGGAACGGGGTAGGACCTGCAGAGGCGTCTTCGCGAATCAGGCCCGAAAACTCCACACTGGCCATGTACGCCGTGCCCACTTCTTCAATGCCCAGCATTTGCGCTTCCAGCATGACCACTTCGGTGTGGTTGACTTGACCGCTGGCCGTGGCCTCGCGCTCAGCCAATTGCGCTTTGATTTCTTCCAACATGCTGTCGGTCATCATGACGCGCAGGGCTGGGATGTCTGAACGGTCCCACGCTTGCTGCAAGGCGATGAAGTTTTGCTTGGCCGCGTTCACAAAGCCCAAGGTGTCAAAACCTGCAGGAATGCCCCAAGCTTGATTGCTACCGGTTAAGCCTGAACCAATCATGGAGCCGCCCGTGTACGCCGCCTGAGGGGCGTAAGTAGGGTCAGTGTCCATGGGGCGAGCCGAAGCGTCGTTGCCCACGTTTTTGGGGTTGTACTGCGGCATTTGGCCGGGGTTAACGGGAGCGCCAGCGCCTTCAAAAGCGTAAGGGCTGTTGTTGGACGCCGCAGGCTGACGGCGACGCATGACCATGCCAACCACAACCATGATGGCCAAAGCGATCAAGCCAAACATCATGAATTGGCCAAACTCAGCGCCAAAGCCCAAGGAGTGCGCCAACCAAGCCAAGCCCAAACCGGCAGCCAAACCGCCCAGCATGCCGCCCATGCCCCAAGACTTTCTAGGCTGAGCCATGGCAGGTGCGGCGCCAGGTGCGGTGCTCGGTGCAGGTGTGGCTGCGGGTGCAGGCTTCACCGCTTCGCGTT
>CANBRM010000165.1 GCA_947371915.1 Comamonadaceae bacterium
CAATCGAAAGGTCCTCCGGCATGATCAGCACCATGCGGTAACCCTTGATCGCCGCGGCCATAGCCAAAGCGATGCCGGTGTTGCCTGAGGTGGCTTCGATCAAGGTGTCGCCCGGCTTGATTTCTCCACGCTCTTGTGCACGCTGAATCATCGACAAAGCGGGACGATCTTTGACCGAGCCAGCAGGGTTGTTGCCCTCCAACTTCCCCAAAATCACGTTGCCACGCTTGGCATTTTCAGAAGCATGGATACGCTGCAGGGACACCAAAGGTGTCTTTCCGATGGCAGCTTCGATGGTTTGATAAAAAATCTGTTCAGTCATGCCATAAATGTGCCATAATCTCGCCTGTTGATTCCAGTGCCCGGGTGGTGAAATTGGTAGACGCAGGGGACTCAAAATCCCCCGCCGCAAGGCGTGCCGGTTCGATTCCGGCCCCGGGCACCACTGGACAAAAGCCGCAAGCTTCAAACCTTGTGGTTTTTTTTCGTCTGTACAAAACGCGAACGTTTCGCCAGGCATTCCATGCCGCCTGTATCTTCAGTTTCTAACGTCAATCCCAAGGCATCTCCGGCTCATCAAATCAACAAAATTACACGGAGATGCGCACAAAAAAGACGGGATAACGGTCACTGCGATTGCACTCGAATCATGCAAAAATGACAGAAGCAACGATATTCACAAAATTTTGTTCCAAATCAGCAGTTATCCAAAGGGGAATAAAGCAATGGACGTCAGGTGTGATCTGCCCGCAAAACAGCGGCCGACATGGACACCCCTTCAACTGACGCATTGACTTCGAATCTATGCAAGACGAAGAATTCAGCAACATTGTGAGAAGCGGCACCCGGCATTCCGTGAAAGTCTCTGAACGGACAGGTAACGCAAAATCTCCCAAAAATATTGTCAATTCCTTGGCCGACGTCGATGCGGCAAAGAAAAAAGCTGAGCTGGAAGCACAAGCTTTAGCGCTTGAGGCAGCCAAACCCCCTGAAGAAGAACAACTCAGCAAGTTTGAGCTCGACCTTCAAGCCGCGCTGGCAGCCCAAGCGACAAATGTTGCGGTCACCAACGATGCGCCGGTTGAACCCAACGTTCAAGTCGTGACGGAGAACGGGGCCGCATCGCCGAATGTGCAAAACGTTCCGGTTGATAAGCTACCCGCCAACATTCAGTCCGTCACGACAGGCAGTGTGACCGACAGCAACGTGCAGAAAGTGCCCGTCGATCATTTGACCCAGAATGTTCAGCACGTTGACACATCAAGCGAAACAGAAAATCGTCAAACGCTGGCCGTCGATGGCGCGTCATCCGCCAATGTTCAAAACATCGCGGTTGAGAAAGTTCAAGACAACAAGCAAGTTATAGAAACGTCGGCCACATCGGACAATCGACAAGGCATTGCCACCGAGCCAGCAGCGGCACCCAACGTGCAAAGCATTCCCGTCGACAAAATGACGGACAACCTGCAAGCAATCGACAAAGAAGGCTTCATCGACAACCGCCAAGGAATCGCCACCGAGCCAGCTGCAGCTCCCAACGTGCAGAGCATTCCCGTCGACAAAATTGCAGACAACCTGCAATCGATCGATAAGGAAGGTGTCATCGACAACCGTCAGGGAATCGCTACCGAGCCAGCTGCAGCACCCAACGTGCAAAGCGTTCCCGTTGATCACATTGATGACAACACGCAAGCCATCGATGTGACGGCGAGCAGCGAAAACCGATCATCGATTGCCCAAGATCCGGAAGCGTCGCCTAATGTGCAAAACATTGCCGTGGACCATGCCGCGAACAATGTCCAACAACTCGACGTCGAAACTGCTGCCGACAACCGTCAAAGTATCCCCAAAGACGAGATGTCTGAGAATGTGCAAGCCATTCCCAATGACAACCCCCCGAACAATCGTCAAGCCTTAGAGCCAGCACCCAGCACGCCAGACAACAACGTCGCCATCGACACGGCAGCAGACTCGGACAACCGCCAAGCCATTGCGACCACCGATGACACAGACAACGTCCAACAATTTGGCAATGCCGCCATCGTGGACAACGTGCAAGCGATCGACAAACAAGGCGTCATCGACAACCGCCAAGCAGCCCCAGAAAATCCGCTGCCCGGGTTGAACCAACAAGAGGTGCCGATCGATCGCATCGAAGACCATCTTGAAGTGTTGCCATCGACCGCGGTTGAACGGGCCACCGTCTCGTTTCCAACCAGCGACAGCGCGCCCGTCACTGAAACCGCCGCAGCAGCCCCCGAAGCAGCAGCACCTGAACCCAGCGCAGCTGCGCCGGCCGCTGCAGTCGCGGAGCCCGTACCCGTCACTGAAGCTGAACTGAAAAGAATCAAGCAAGAAGAAGCACGCGCCGCTTTCCGTGGCCGTTTGGCAGGCATCAAAAACACGGTGAACAACCTCAATTCACGGCTGTCCGACATTGAAGAAGATGTCAAATCCACCCCCAAACCTGAAGCCGTAAGCGCGCTCGATGAAGAGGATGCAGAGGACGACGATGACGACAGCTTCCTGTAACACCCCAAGTCCTCCTCTTTGTCGCGCAGTTGCCAACTGAAACACCGCCAGCAACTTACGATCTGTGCCTGCCTCACCCGCAGGCATTTTTGTTTTTGGAGTTCCCTTGAGCCACCTCTTTTCTGAATTCACCCTCACCTCACCGCGCGGCCCTCTCACCTTGGCCAACCGCGGCGTGGTCGCCCCCATGTGCCAATACTCGGCCAACAACGGTCAGGCCACCGACTGGCATTTGATGCATTGGGGCAACATGCTCAACAGCGGCGCGGCCCTGTTCATCATCGAAGCCACCGCCGTCACCGCACGCGGCCGCATCACGCCTTACTGCCTCGGCTTGTGGGACGATGCCACCGCAGCCGCGCTCAGCGACACCCTGCAACGCGCACGCAAGCTCGCGCCGCACGTGCCCGTCTGCATTCAACTCGCACACGCCGGCCGCAAGGCCTCCAGCGCCGCCCCTTGGCAAGGTGGCCAGTTGGTGGATGCAGCGCACGAAGGCTGGCACCCTGAAGCTCCCTCGGCACTGCCACACTTGGCCGAAGAAACGCCGCCCGAAGCCATCGACGCCCAAGGTTTAGAAGACATCAAACAGGCCTTCGTGAAAGCGGCTGAACGCGCCGATGCCATGGGCATTGAGGCCATTGAGCTGCACGGCGCACATGGCTATTTGTTGCACCAGTTTTTGTCACCCCTGTCTAACGTGCGCACCGATGGCTATGGCGGCAACTTTGACGGCCGCACACGCTTTCCAATGGAAGTTTTTCAAGCTGTACGTGCCGTTTACAAAGGTGCGCTGGGCATGCGCTTGTCCGCCACCGATTGGGTTGACGGCGGCTGGACGCCCGAAGAAACCGCCGACTTTTCGTTGCGCTTGAAACTCGCGGGTGCCGACTTTGTACACATTTCCTCAGGCGGCGTGTCGTCGCAACAAAAGATTGCCATTGGCCCCGAGTACCAAGTGCCCTTCGCCAAATTGGTGAAGCAAAAAGCGCAACTGCCCACCATCGCCGTGGGCTTGATCACCGAGACTCAGCAGGCCGAAGACATCGTGGCTCGGGGTGACGCTGATCTGGTCGCCTTGGCACGCGCCTTTTTGTACAAACCGCGTTGGATGTGGGAAGCCGCAGCGGCGCTTCAAGGGACCGTGCAAGCCAGTCCGCAGTACTGGCGCTGCATGCCGCGCGAAGCCCAAACCATTTTTGGTACCGTGCGCATTGGCCAACGCTAACGCCTGGCCCTCTCTAAGGAAAACAACATGAACATGATCAACCGCCGCCAACTCCACATCACGCTGGCCGTTGTGGCTGCACTGTCTGGTTTGGCGTCATCATCGGTGAAGGCGCAAGCCGACGCTTACCCCAGCAAACCCATCACCTTGGTCGTCCCCAACCCGCCCGGCGGCTTGGTCGACACCTCGGCCCGTTTGGTCAGCGAGCCCTTGGCACGCTTGATCGGGCAATCGGTGGTGGTCGACAACAAACCCGGTGGCAGTGGCAACTTGGCTTACTCCATCGTCGCGCGTAGCCCCAAAGACGGCCACACGGTGTTAGTGTCCTATTCGGGCTACCACATCGCCAACCCGATCCTGATGGACAAACTGCCTTGGGAGCTCAAAGACCTCACGCCCGTGGGCTTGATCACCGTGGCCACCAACGTCATCGCGGTGCACCCGTCCGTGCCCGCCAACACGCTCAAAGAGTTCATCGCTTGGGCCAAACAAAACCCGGGCAAGCTCAATTACGCGTCGCAAGGCAACGGCTCGGTCTCCCACATTGGCACCGAAATCTTCAAGCAGCAAACCGGCATTGAAATGACGCATGTGCCGTACAAAG
>CANBRM010000166.1 GCA_947371915.1 Comamonadaceae bacterium
TCGCTGCGGCCCAAGGCGCGCAACACATAGCTGGGCTCCAAGCTGGCCGAGGTACAAGCCGAGCCCGACGACACCGCCAAGCCCTTGATGCCCATGATGAGCGACTCGCCTTCCACGTAGTTGAAACTGATGTTCAAGTTGTGCGGCACACGGTGCTCCATGTTGCCGTTGATGAAGACTTGCTCCATGTCCTTGAAGCCATCGAGCAAACGCTGTTGCAAGGCTTTGGCTTTGGCCAAATCTTTGGCCATGTCTTCTTTGGCAATACGAAATGCTTCGCCCATGCCCACGCACTGGTGGGTTGGCAAGGTGCCGCTGCGCATGCCTCGCTCGTGACCGCCGCCGTGCATTTGCGCTTCCAAGCGCACGCGGGGTTTGCGGCGCACGTACAAAGCGCCAATGCCTTTGGGGCCGTAGGTTTTGTGTGAGGCCAAGCTCATCAAGTCGACAGGCAAGGTGGTCAAATCGATCTCAACTTTGCCGGTGGCTTGTGCTGCGTCGACATGGAAGATGATGCCTTTTTCGCGGCACATCGCACCGATGCCAGCGATGTCTTGAATCACGCCGATTTCGTTGTTCACGAACATCACGCTGATCAAAATGGTGTCGGGGCGAATGGCGGCTTTGAGCGCGTCCATGCTGAGCATGCCGTCTTCTTGCACGTCGAGGTAGGTCACTTCAAAGCCTTGACGCTCCAGCTCACGCATGGTGTCGAGCACAGCTTTGTGCTCGGTCTTCACGGTGATGAGGTGCTTGCCTTTGGACTTGTAGAAGTGCGCTGCGCCTTTGATGGCGAGGTTGTTCGACTCGGTCGCGCCCGAGGTCCACACGATTTCGCGTGGGTCAGCGCCGATGAGTGACGCCACGTCTTCACGGGCCTTTTCAACAGCAGCTTCGGCTTCCCAGCCCCAGGCGTGGCTGCGAGATGCGGGGTTGCCGAAGTGCTCGCGCAACCAAGGAATCATGGCATCCACAACGCGTGGGTCACACGGGTTGGTGGCGCCGTAGTCGAGGTAAATGGGGAAGTGAGGTGTCATGGCCGTACTCAATGAGGTTTGAACAAAATGGGAGAGGTGCTGATCACTGTCAGGGCTTAGCTTTTGGCAAACGCGTTGCCGAGCGCAAAAACAGAATTAGGGGCATTCACATGGATGGGTTTAACCACTGGCATGGGCGAAATGGCACGGCGCACCGAGGGCTTGTCTTCGATTTCGATGCCTTTGGCAATTTGGTCGTCGACCAGCTTTTGCAGCGTGACCGAGTCTAAAAACTCCACCATGCGCTGGTTCAATGACGCCCACAACTCGTGGGTCATGCAACGGCCGGTTTCGCCCAAACAGTTTTCTTTACCGCCGCAGTGGGTGGCGTCGATGGGCTCGTCCACAGAGACAATGATGTCTGCCACGGTGATATCTGCCGCTTTGCGACCGAGCGAATAACCGCCGCCAGGTCCACGGGTGGACTCCACCAAGTCGTGACGACGCAACTTACCGAACAGCTGTTCAAGGTAAGACAGCGAGATTTGTTGGCGTTGGCTGATCGCGGCCAAGGTGACCGGACCATTGGCCTGACGCAGGGCCAAGTCAATCATGGCGGTGACCGCAAAACGACCTTTGGTGGTGAGACGCATGGCAAGCTCCTTGATGGTTGGGCTTTGTCGACTAATTAGGTCAAGTATAGCCTAATCCCCATTGATTTGCTCGGGTACTCGAAGAAAAGCCCGTTTGTCGAGGACAAATTTCAACGCGTTGTGACACCACCTTCAAGCCTTTTGCGCCAGCACCGCCACGTTGTCGTGCCCAGCTCCTCCGAAAGCCTGTTCACGCAGAGCAGCCAATTGGTCACGCACACGGGCGGCGTTTTCGAATTCCAAGTTGCGGGCGTGCTCCATCATCAGCTTTTCAAGACGTTTGATTTCTTTGGCCACATCGCGTTCGCTCATGTCTTCAATGGCGGCGCGCTGCAACTCGCGCTCTTGCGCCTCTTTGCCTGCCTTCTCGCTGTAAACGCCATCGATCAAATCGCGCACTTGCTTGAAAACACCGCGAGGGGTGATGCCCATCTCGAGGTTGTGCGCGATTTGCTTGGTCCGGCGACGCTCAGTTTCACCAATCGCCTTTTTCATCGACTCGGTCATGCGGTCGGCATACAGAATGGCTTTGCCACTGAGGTTACGCGCGGCGCGGCCAATGGTTTGAATCAAGCTGCGCTCTGAGCGCAAGAAGCCTTCCTTGTCGGCATCCAAAATGGCCACCAACGACACCTCTGGCAAGTCAATGCCTTCGCGCAATAAGTTGATTCCCACCAGCACATCGAAGGTACCTAGACGCAAGTCACGCAAGATTTCCACGCGCTCCACCGTGTCCACATCGCTGTGGATGTAGCGCACTTTCACGCCGTTGTCGGTCAAGTAATCGGTCAGCTGCTCGGCCATGCGCTTGGTCAGCGTGGTGATGAGCACGCGCTCGTTCAACTCCACGCGGATGCGGATTTCTTGCAACACATCATCCACTTGATGCGTGGCTGGGCGCACTTCCACCAAGGGGTCGACCAAGCCTGTGGGGCGCACCAACTGCTCCACCACTTTGCTGGCGTGGGTCTTTTCATACTCGGCGGGCGTGGCCGAGACAAACACCACTTGGCGCATGCGCTTTTCAAACTCTTCCAGCTTGAGGGGGCGGTTGTCCAAGGCGCTGGGTAAACGGAAGCCGTACTCGACCAGCGTGGTTTTACGCGCACGGTCGCCGTTGTACATGCCGCCGAGCTGGCCAATCATGACGTGGCTCTCATCCAAAAACATGATGGAGTCTTTAGGCATGTAATCGGTCAAGGTGCTGGGCGGTGCCCCCACGGGCGCACCCGACAAATGGCGCGTGTAGTTCTCAATGCCTTTGCAGTGGCCCACTTCGCTGAGCATCTCCAAGTCAAAGCGCGTGCGTTGTTCTAGGCGCTGAGCTTCGACCAGCTTGTTCATGCCCACCAGTTCTTTCAAACGGCTGGCCAATTCCACCTTGATGGTCTCCACCGCCGCCAACACGCGGTCGCGTGGCGTGACGTAATGGCTGGATGGGTAAACGGTGAAGCGCGGAATTTTTTGGCGAATGCGGCCCGTGAGGGGGTCAAACAATTGCAAGCTTTCAATCTCGTCATCGAACAGCTCAATGCGAATCGCCAGCTCGGAGTGTTCAGCGGGGAACACATCAATCGTGTCGCCGCGCACGCGGAACTTGCCGCGTGAAAAATCTTGGTCATTGCGCTCGTACTGCATGCGCACCAGCTGGGCAATCGCATCGCGCTGGCCCACTTTGTCGCCGGCACGCAGGGTCATGATCATCTGGTGGTAGCTCTCGGGCTCACCGATACCGTAGATGGCCGACACCGTGGCCACCACGATCACATCACGTCGCTCCAAGATGCTCTTGGTGCAACTCAAACGCATTTGCTCGATGTGCTCGTTGATGGCGCTGTCTTTTTCGATGAACAAGTCGCGCTGGGGCACATAAGCCTCGGGCTGGTAGTAGTCGTAGTAACTGACGAAATATTCCACCGCGTTGTTGGGAAAGAACTCTCGAAACTCGCTGTAGAGCTGCGCGGCCAAGGTTTTGTTGGGCGCAAAGATGATGGCAGGCCGCCCCAGCTGGGCAATCACGTTGGCCATGGTGAAGGTTTTGCCCGAGCCAGTCACACCCAACAGGGTTTGAAACACCTCGCCGTCGTTCACCCCTTCTATCAACTGGGCAATGGCTGTGGGCTGGTCTCCCGCAGGCGGGTAAGGCTGAAACAGCTCGAACGGCGAGCCGGGGTAACGGACCATCGTGCCCTTTGGCTGTTCTTGCGCTTGTGTGGCGGCTGAGGACTCAGCGGCAGGCGTTGCGTGAGGAAGTGTTTCTGCGGTTTCAGACATGGTGGTGAAAACTGTATGGCTCGAAAAAAACGTGCGGTTCAAAAAACACTGCGGGTTGACCCTTAAAATTCAGGCCGAACATGCAAGCCTACCGCAGACTGAACATGTTCACCCAACCCCCTTTCTTTATCCGTGATCAAGGACTGACGATGTCAATGTTTACCGCCGTCGAAATGGCACCCCGCGACCCCATCTTGGGCCTCAACGAGCAATACAACGCCGACACCAACCCCAACAAGGTCAACCTCGGCGTGGGTGTGTACTTCGACGACAACGGCAAACTGCCCCTGCTGCAATGCGTGCAAGCCGCAGAAAAAACCATGATGGCCACGCCCACTGCGCGCGGCTACTTGCCCATCGACGGCATCGTGGCCTATGACGCAGCCGTGAAAGGCTTGGTCTTCGGCGCTGACTCTGAGCCCGTCACCTC
>CANBRM010000167.1 GCA_947371915.1 Comamonadaceae bacterium
GCTGCATCACCACTTCGAGCAGCGGTTTTTCAACGACGCGCACCATCATGTCGTGCATGTTGTCGGGCTCTGTGCCTTTGAGGTCGCGGAAATAGGTTTCGAGGCTGGCACGTACCACCTCTTCAATGTGTTTTTTACTCATGCAAAGCCAAAGTGTCGAGAGATAAAACGGGTTCAGGCAAGCGTTCATGACACTGCGCCAAACCATCAAAAAAAGCAGCCACAGCGCGGTGTTGCGAAGCGCTATCTTCTAAGGAATTCATAGATTGGCGAAAAGCCTCACCTCCGGGCAGGCTTTGCACATACCAAGCAATGTGTTTGCGCGCGCTGCGCACGCCTGTGAGCTCACCATACAAGGCGTAATGCTCGTCCAAATGGTCCAGCAAAAGGCGGCGCACCTCCGCCACCAAAGGCGGCACCAAATGCTCGCCCGTAGCCAAAAAATGTGCAATTTCACGAAATATCCAAGGGCGACCTTGGGCGGCGCGGCCAATCATCAGCGCGTCTGCGCCGGTGAGCTGTAAAACTTCTTTAGCTTTCTCGGGCGAATCAATGTCACCGTTGGCCACCACCGGCACTTGCACGGCCTGTTTGACGGCGGCGATGGTGTCGTATTCAGCAGAGCCTTTGTAACCCTGCTCGCGGGTGCGGCCATGCACCGTGATCATCTGCACGCCCACCGCTTCTGCGGCACGGGCCAAGGCCACTGCATTTTTATGGGTGTCGCACCAACCGGTGCGCATCTTCAAAGTCACCGGTACACCATGCGGCTGCGCGGCATCGACCACCGCTTGAACAATGGCCATGGCTAAGGGTTCGTTTTGCATCAAGGCCGACCCTGCCCATTTGTTGCACACCTTCTTGGCAGGGCAACCCATGTTGATGTCGATAATTTGCGCGCCACGCTCAATGTTGTACACCGCTGCGTCGGCCATCATGGCGGCATCGGTGCCGGCAATTTGCACGGCGATAGGCCCGCTCTCGCCCGTGTGATCGGCACGGCGCGAAGTTTTGAGTGACTTCCACAAATCTTTGCGCGACGTGACCATCTCGCTCACGGCATAGCCCGCGCCCAGCTGTTTGCACAGCATGCGAAACGGCCTGTCTGTCACGCCAGCCATCGGCGCGACAAACAAGTTGTTTGCCAATGTGTAGGGACCGATGTGCATGGGGTGGGAAAACGTGAGGGCGCTTAAAAAGGAGGCATGATTGTACCTGCTCAAAATTTCAGCATGCGGTCTGAAAATGACGATTTTGTAAGGCTTGGCGAAGGATTCGACCGATTTCGTAATTGGCGTCACTACACTGCAGGCATGGAAATTTGGATGCAATCTGTACTGGCCGCTTTGGCCTTGCCCGAATACGGCCTGAGCACCGTATTTGTGGTGTCGCTGGTCTCGGCCACCTTGCTGCCCATGGGCTCGGAGCCCGTGGTGTTTGGCTTGGTCAAACTCAACCCCGATCTGTTTTGGTCTGCCATCCTCGTCGCGACGGTCGGCAACACCTTAGGCGGCGCCATCAGCTGGTGGATGGGCCACGGCGCGCACAAGGTGAGCGACAAACTGCGCCACAAAGAAACATCCGCCCAAGACGCCCGCGCCCTGCGCTGGCTGCAAGCCCTAGGCCCCAAAGCCTGCCTACTGAGCTGGCTGCCCGGCGTGGGCGACCCCCTGTGCGCCGTGGCCGGCTGGCTGCGCCTGCCCTTTTGGCCGTGCGTGGCCTACATGGCGGTGGGCAAGTTTGTGCGGTATGTGGTGATGACGGGTGGGTTGCTTTGGGTGTTTCCGCAGCATTGGGGCTGATTCCCCCAAGCGAACCTTAAGCAGCCACAGCCGCTTCAGCTTCAGCCTCAATCCCCATGCGATCCAACGCATCGGCCAATTGACCCACGGTACGGTCCACGTTGTGCAGCTTTTCCAAGCCAAACAAACCAATGCGGAAGGTCATGAAATCCGCAGGTTCATCGCATTGCAAAGGCACGCCGGTTGCTGTTTGCAAGCCCAGTGCCAAAAACTTTTTGCTGTTGTGCATGCCGGTATCGGTGGTGTAGCTGACCACCACGCCTGCTGCCTTGAAGCCTTCAGCGGCCACACTGCGAATGCCGCGACCTTCTAACAAAGCACGCACTTTCGCGCCCAACTCGATTTGCTCAGCGCGCACCTTTTCAAACCCATAAGCACGGGTTTCTTGCATCACTTCGCGCAGACGCGTCAATGCGTCAGTGGGCATGGTGGTGTGGTAGGAATGGGTGCCGTTTTCGTAGCTCTCCATGATTTGCAGCCACTTCTTCAAATCGGCGGCAAAACTGGTGCTGCTGGTGTGCTCAATGGCCGCACGTGCACGCTCACTCAGCATCACCATGGCACAGCAAGGCGAGCCGCTCCAGCCTTTTTGCGGGGCACTGATCAGCACGTCCACGCCGGTCTTTTCCATGTTGACCCACAGGGCACCCGAGGCGATGCAGTCGAGCACAAATAGGCCACCCACTTGGTGCACCGCGTCAGCCACTTGGCGCAAGTAGTCGTCAGGCAAGATCAAGCCAGCCGATGTTTCCACGTGCGGGGCAAACACCACGGCAGGCTTTTCAGCCAAGATGGCAGCCACCACCTCGTCCACAGGGCAGGGTGCCCAAGCGGCTTGCGAGCCGTCCTCAATGCGACGGGCTTTCATCACCACCGATTCAGAGGGGATGTGCCCCATGTCAAAAATCTGCGTCCAGCGGTAGCTGAACCAACCATTGCGGATGACCAAGACTTTTTTACCTGTGGCGAACTGACGCGCCACCGACTCCATGCCGAAGGTGCCGCTGCCAGGCACCAACACGGCGGACTGAGCCACATAAACCTCTTTGAGGATGCTAGAAATATCCTTCATCACGCCTTGAAAGCGTGTGGACATGTGGTTCAAAGCGCGGTCGGTGTAGACCACGGAAAACTCCAGCAATCCATCGGGGTCAATGTTGTTCAAAAGTCCTGGCATGTCTGTCTCCGCAATTTTTAGATAGAGGGCGATATTAGCTGCTGAACAAAAAGTTCATCACATCGCCGTCTTTAACCACATATTCCTTACCTTCGGCGCGCATCTTGCCGGCGTCTTTCGCACCTTGTTCGCCCTTGAAGGCGATGAAATCGTCAAACGCGATGGTCTGGGCACGGATGTAGCCCTTCTCGAAGTCGGTGTGAATCACGCCGGCAGCTTGCGGGCCGGTGTCGCCCACATGGATGGTCCATGCACGCACTTCTTTCACCCCCGCCGTGAAGTAGGTTTGCAAGCCCAGCAAGCCATAGGCGGAGCGAATGAGGCGGTTCAGACCTGGCTCGTCTTGGCCGAGTTCTTTGAGGAACTCCAATCGGTCAGCGTCTTCCATTTCGGACAACTCCGCTTCAATCTTGGCGCAGATGGCCACCACGGGCGCGTTTTGCGCTTGGGCAAAGGCCTTGAGGCGGTCCAAAAAGGGGTTGTTTTCGAAACCGTCTTCCGACACGTTGGCCACAAACATGGCGGGCTTGGCGGTGATGAAGAAGAACTGCTTGAGTTCGGCGCGCTCTTCTTTGCTGAAGTCGATGGTGCGCACGGGCTTGGTGTCATTCAGCGCGGTTTGGCACTTTTCAAGAATCGCCATTTGTTTGACGGCTTCCTTGTCGCCAGAGCGGGCAATTTTGCTCACGCGGTGGATCGCTTTCTCAACGGCAGCCAAGTCGGCCAAACACAGCTCCGTTTGAATCACTTCGATGTCGGCAATGGGGTCAACCTTGTTGGCCACGTGGATGACGTTGTCGTCTTCAAAGCAGCGCACCACATTGACGATGGCGTCGGTTTCGCGAATGTGGGCCAAGAACTTGTTGCCCAAGCCTTCACCTGTGCTCGCGCCAGCCACGAGGCCAGCGATGTCCACAAACTCCACAATGGCAGGGACGATGCGCTCGGGCGTGATGATTTCAGCCAACTGCTGCAGACGCGGGTCAGGCACTTCGACCACGCCAGTGTTGGGCTCAATCGTGCAAAAGGGGTAATTTTCCGCAGCAATGCCCGCTTTGGTCAGGGCGTTGAACAGGGTGGATTTGCCAACGTTGGGCAAACCCACGATGCCGCATTTCAAACTCATGGAGATTCCTCTACCGCACAAGCATTGCGCGGGGTTAATGGTGTTTCAGGGGGATGCACCTATTGTAGCTAGGGGCTAAAACTGCCAATCGGCGTGAACGCTCTGCCCCACTTGCAGCACCAGCCCGACCCCACGCAGGGGAATCGCGTTCATGCCAAACGTGACAGCGCCATCGACGCGCGCATCTTGGCGGTAGGCCTGCAAGGCGTCGCCCACGGTGTGCGTGCT
>CANBRM010000168.1 GCA_947371915.1 Comamonadaceae bacterium
AGACCGGTCACGGTTTGTTCTACTGTTTGCTGCAAGCTCACGTCGACAAAAAGCCTTCAAAAGGTGGGGTTCAAAAAACGATCGACCAAAAAAAACGGGCGGTAATTACCCGCCCGTTTGGTCGTGAAGCTGCGATTGTAGCGTCTAAATGCTTGATTTTCAAGGGTTTAGCTGATTTTCTCTTTCATGTACCCACGAGAAGCTGGGTGTAAGGCTGCTGGGGGGCACGCAAGATTTGATCGACATCGCCCGCTTCAATGACTTGGCCTGATTTCATGACCATGACCTGGTGCGCCATGGCACGAATCACGGACACGTCATGGGTGATCAAAAAGTAGCTGAGTCCGCGTTGCTTTTGAAGCTGCTGCAGCAGTTGCAGCACTTGTTTTTGCGTGGTGACATCCAAGGCGCTGGTGGGCTCGTCGAGGACCAAAATTTGCGGCTCAACCACCAAGGCTCGGGCGATGGCCAAGCGTTGACGCTGGCCGCCTGAAAACTCGTGGGGATAGCGCTGCAACAGGCCGCCAAATTCCGCCTCGGTCAGCCCCACATCCGACAAGGCTTGCAGCACGCGCTGCAAGCGGCTCGGCGCGTCCAGTTCGGGGAAATGCAACGCCAATCCCTCGGACACCAAGGCTTGCACCGTCATGCGTGGCGACAGCGACGAAAAGGGGTCCTGAAACACCACTTGGACGCGACGTCTTAAGGGCAAATCTGCCGCAGCGCGCCCCGACCATGACTGGCCAGCCATGGTCAAACGACCTTGACTGGGAATCAGCCCCAAAACCGCCAGCGCCAAACTCGACTTGCCCGAGCCTGACTCGCCCATGACGCCCAAGGTTTGACCCGCGAGCAAAGCAAAGTCTGCCCCCTTCACCGCCACAAACTCACCACGCCCGAACCAGCCGCGCAAACCCGGGCGGGGCACAGGGTAGCTCACACACAAGCCTTGCGCCTGCATCACCACGGGTGCGTCGCTGAGGGGCAAAGGCACATCGCGCAGGGGCTGGCTGTCTAGCAGTTTTTGGGTATATGGATGCTGGGGCGCAGAAAGCACAGTTTTTGTCGCGCCCTCCTCCACCACCAAGCCACGCTCCATCACCAACACGCGATCGGCAAAACGTCGCACAGCCGTCAAGTCGTGCGAAATAAGCAGTACGGCCATGCCGTAACGCTGCTGCAGTTTGTCCAATAAATCCAAAATTTGCCCACGCAGGGAGACATCGAGCGCGGTGGTTGGCTCATCGGCCACCAACAAGCGGGGACGGCAGGCCAACGCCATGGCAATCAAAATACGCTGACGCTGCCCGCCGGAGAGCTGATGCGGATAAGCCAACGCACGCCGCGCCGGCTCAGGAATGCCCGTTTGCTCTAGCAACGACAAGACCTCTTCCCAAGCTTGCGCTCGCCGCATGCCACGCTTGACCTGCAAAACCTCAGCAATTTGATCGCCCACTGTGAACAAGGGGTTGAGCGCGGTCATGGGCTCTTGGAAGACATAGGCAATGTCTTGCCCACGAATGGGGATCAGTTCACGCTCGGAGAGTTTGACCAAATCGAGAATTTGGGGGGCTAAGCGCTCAGGTCTTGCGAGATCCGAGGCGTTGTCTGAAACGGCTTCCGAAGCAAGGTGCGACGCGTCCTTGGCGTCTTGCTCCGTCCACAAACACCGGCCCGAAAGTTGCGCACCTTCCACGAGTTTGACCAAGCTCAAGGCCATCACACTTTTACCCGAGCCCGACTCGCCCACCAGCGCCAATTTCTCGCCCAATTCAAAGCTGAAATTGACGCCACGTACGACTTCGTTCAGCCCAAAACGCACATGCAGGTCACGCACCTGAAGCAAAGGCAACTTCATGCATTGACCTTTCGCGGGTCAAGTGCATCGCGCAAAGCATCGCCCATGAAGGTCAGCAGCATGAGCGTGACCACCAAGACCGCAAACGTGGACAAGGAAATCCACCAAGCGTCGATGTTGTTTTTGCCTTGCGCCAACAGCTCGCCCAGACTGGGCGTGCCGGGCGGTACACCCAAGCCTAAAAAGTCGAGTGACGTCAGCGCCAAGATGGCACCGCTCATGCGAAACGGCAAAAAGGTCACGACCGGCGTGAGGCTGTTGGGCAACACATGACGCCAAATGATTTGTGTGTTCGACAAGCCCAGCGCACGCGCTGCGCGCACATAGTCGAGTTGGCGATTGCGCAAGAACTCGGCGCGCACGTAGTCGGACAAGCCCATCCATCCGAACAAACCCAAGAGCACCAAAAGCAAGGTCACGCTCGGGTCGAACACGGCGCTGAAAATGATGAGCAAATACAACTCAGGCATGGCGCTCCAGACCTCGATGAAACGCTGCATCGCCAAATCGGTTTTGCCACCAAAAAAGCCTTGCAACGCTCCGGTCAACACCCCAATCACGGTGCCAAACAAGGTCAGCGCCAAGGCAAACAGCACCGACAAGCGAAAGCCATATAACAAGCGAGCGACCACATCGCGTCCTCGGTCATCGGTGCCTAACCAGTTGTCCGATGACGGAGGCGCAGGATTGGGCTGCTTGGCAAAATAATTCAGCGTGCTGTGGTGGTAAGGGTTCGGCGGGTACAAGGCCCAATTGCCGGGTTGCTCAAACTGGGCTTGAATGAAGGGGTCTAAAAAGTCAGTGGGGCTGTCAAAGTCGCCACCAAACGTGGTTTCGGGCAGGTTTTGAACAATGGGCGCATACCACTGGCCTTGGTAGCGAGCCACCAAAGGCTTGTCATTGGACAGCACTTCCGCCAACAGGCACAAAGCGAACAAAGCCACAAACACCACCAAGCTGCCAAACCCTAAGCGATTGGCGCGAAAGCGTTGCCACGCACGCTGACCTGGCGATGCAGAACGTTCAGTCGAATTTGACACGCGGGTCCACCCAGACATAACAAAGGTCGCTGATGAGTTTGGTAACCAAACCAATCAGCGTGAACAAGTACAAAGTGCCCAGCACCACGGGATAGTCGCGGCGCATCACGCTCTCGAAGCTCAACAGCCCCAGACCATCCAAGGAAAACAAAGTTTCAATCAGCAGCGAACCCGTGAAAAACGCACCGATGAAAGCGCTGGGAAACCCAGTCACCAAAGGAATCAGCGCATTGCGAAACACATGACGCCACAACACGCGGCGCTGCGACAGGCCTTTGGCGCGTGCCGTCAACACATACTGCTTGCGAATTTCTTCCAGCATCGCGTTTTTGGTGAGCATGGTGGTGACCGCAAAAGCCCCCATCACGCTGGCGGTAATCGGCAGCACGATGTGCCACAAGTAATCCACGACGCGCGCGCCCCAACTCAACTGCGCCCAGTTGGCCGAGGTCAAGCCGCGCAACGGAAACCACTGCAACTGCCCCCCAAAGACCACCAGCAACGCCACACCGAGCACAAAGCCAGGAATGGCATAGCCCGTCAGCACGACCAGGCTGGTCAAGGTGTCAAACCGCGAACCCGCACGCACGGCTTTGGCCACACCCAAGGGCACGGAAATGAGATAGCTCAAAAAGAAGGTCCACAACCCCAAGCTGATCGAAACAGGGAGTTTTTCCTTCACCAAGGTCCACACGTCTTTGGGATAGTAAAAACTTTTGCCCAAATCGAAACGTGCGAACTGCTGCACCATTTGCCAAAAACGCTCGGGCGCGGGCTTGTCAAAGCCATAAAGCTGCTTGATTTCTTCAATGCGCGCGGCATCCACGCCTTGTCGACCACGATAACCCGCACCACCAGCCGCAGCCCCTTCGCCTCCAGTGTCACGCCCTTGTAATTGGGACACCATTTGTTCGACAGGCCCTCCAGGCACAAACTGAATGACCGCAAAAGTCAGCAACAAAACGCCAAACAAGGTCGGCACCATGAGTAGCAAGCGCTTGAAGATGTAAGCGATCATGTCAATGCTCCGCCCGTTGAGCGGCGGCCAAGGCCGCTCGGTTGTCCAAGGTGGCCGACCAAGTGGAGGTCGCCCAGCTTTCCGGCTGATAAAAGCGCGGCGTGATGGCAGGTTGTTCAAACTTGCCGCTGCGCCAAGACACCCGGTGGACGCCACCGTACCAATGAGGCACGGCGTAATGACCATGGCGCAGCACACGGTCCAGCGCTCGCGCAGCAGACATCAACTGTGGGCGGGATTTAGCGGCCGTCACGTGGCTCAGTAAATCGTCCACCGCAGGATCGCGTAAGCCAATGAAGTTGGCCGAACCCTCGGTCGCAGCGGCTTGCGAGCCAAAGCGCTCCAACAACTCGGTGCCCGGTGACTCACTGCCCACATTGCGGTTGCTGATGATCTC
>CANBRM010000169.1 GCA_947371915.1 Comamonadaceae bacterium
GGGTTCGTTGCCCAGTCTTTTTCGAGGGCGGCAATTTGTTGTTCGCGGCTGAGTTGTTCGTTCAGGGATTGAGGCATGGTTCACTCCATTAAGTTGGTGGCTGTTGGCGAGAAGCTTTGTCAAACAAGGCTTTCTCGATGGCTCAACTATAAGTCTTATATAAGAGTTGAATCTTGTCTTGTGTCTTATATAAGAATTTATTTTTATCTATATAAATCATGCACTTAAAAAGTATTTTTCGAATAGCAAAATTCAATTTCTCATATCAAGAAAAAATGGTGCGGCGCAGCAAGCTAAAAATTCACAATATGAAAACAAATTTTACAAAAATCACACTCGAAACACCACTCAAACGCAGCGGTGGCACGTCATTCGATACCTGAGTCATGCGCGCATGCAGACACTGGAAAAAAACGGGCATTGAAAAACACACAAAACCACAGTCACAAAAACAACAATTGAGCATGAAAAAAGTGATTTTTCGCTTGGAAAGAAGATTTTTCTCAATTAGCATGCAGCTTGTTTCAAAGAGCACGTCTCTCCGAGGCAATGACAACCACTTCTAGAAGGAAATCAACCATGGCAACTGCAAAGAAAGCACCGGCAAAAAAAGCACCAGCAAAAGCTGCTCCTGCCGCGAAGAAAGTCGTAGCTGCAAAAGCTGCTCCCGCTAAAACAGTCGCTGCTGCAAAGCCAGCCGCCAAAACAGCCGCTCCAGCCGCTAAAAAGGTCGCCGCGAAAAAAGTAGCACCTGCTAAAAAAGTGGCCGCTAAAAAGCGCACACCGAATGCAGCTTTCATGAAAGCCATGACGCCTAGCGCCGCATTGGCCGCCGTGATCGGCGCCACACCTGTGCCACGCACAGAAGTGGTCAGCAAGCTGTGGGTCTACATCAAGAAGCACGGCCTGCAAGATGCAGCCAATAAGCGCAACATCAACGCTGACGACAAGCTCAAGGGCGTGTTCGGCAAAGCCCAAGTCACCATGTTCGAATTGGCTGGCTTGATCGGCAAACACCTGTCGTAATCAGGTCTTCGCCAAAAGCAAAAAGGGACGCATCAGCGTCCCTTTTGTTTTGGTGCTGAAGCTTGGGCGTACAAGCTTCAAATCAGAGGGTTATGGCGCGGCCTATTTGACTTGCTTTTGGATGGCAGCATCGCGAATCGCGCTCAAGGTGCCACGCGTGGTGATCACTTCAGGGTCCAGCATCACTTCGATCAGTGTGCCCTGCTCACGGGCTAATGCACTGGTCAGCGCAGCCTCAAACTCATCCGTGCGTGTGATGCGAACACCCGCGTAACCATAGGCCTGCGCCAACGCCGCGAAGTCTGGGTTTTGCAAGTGTGAGCCGCTCTGGTGATGCGGGTACTCGCGCTCTTGATGCATGCGAATCGTGCCATACATGCCGTTGTTCAACAACACGATGATCGTTTTCGCGCCGTGCTGTGAGGCCGTTGCCAACTCTTGGCCATTCATCAAGAAATCGCCGTCTCCCGCAATCGTGAAAACGGTGCGTCCAGTCAAGATATTGGCGGCAATACCGGCAGGCACACCGTAGCCCATGGAACCGACTGTGGGTGCCAATTGGGTACGCACACCACGCGCCAAACCGTGATGCTTGTGGAAGCGGTGCACCCAGCTGGCAAAGTTGCCAGCACCGTTGGTGTAGACCGTGTCGTCAGGCAGCAAACGGTTGACAACGCCAATGATGGCAGGCATGTCAATATCGCCGGGCATGGCTTGGGGTGTCATGTTCGCCTCGTAGTCGGCATGCGCTTCAGCCGTCCACGCTTCCCAAGGCAAGCTGGCGGGCGCAGCCAGCACCTCCAGTGAACGGGCTGCGGCATTCATGGTGGACAACATGGCCAAATCTGCTTGGTAAACGCGGTTGAGCTCTTCAGCGCTGGCGTGAATGTGCACCAGCTTTTGCGTGGGCTTGGGCGCTTGCAACAAGGTGTAGCCGCTGGTGGTCATCTCGCCTAAGCGAGGGCCGATGGCCAGAATCAAATCGCTGTCGCGAACGCGCTGCGCGAGCTTGGGGTTGATGCCAATGCCCACGTCGCCCGCATACTGCGGGTGGTGGTTGTCAAACGTGTCCTGAAAGCGAAAAGCGTTGCCTACAGGCAATTTCCAGTTTTCAGCAAAGCGCTGCAAAGCTTGCGCAGACTGCTGCGTCCAGCCGCTGCCGCCCGCAATCACAAATGGGCGCTGCGCCGCCAAGAGCATCTCGCGCAACTGGCGCAACGCACCGGGGTCGCTCCACGCCTGCGCTGGTTCAACGCGTGCCAAAGGCCGCGATTCCACCTCACGCACCAACATGTCTTCTGGCAACACCAACACCACAGGGCCGGGTCGGCCATTCATCGCGGTGGCAAAGGCGCGCGCCACGTACTCAGGAATGCGCGCAGGATCGTCAATGCGTTCGACGCGTTTGGCCATGCCGCGGGTACTGGGGCCAAAGAAGCTGTTGTAGTCGACCTCTTGAAAGGCTTCGCGATCACGGAAGTCGCTGCCCACATCGCCCACAAACAACACCATCGGTGCGCTGTCTTGAAACGCCGTGTGTATGCCGATCGAGGCGTTGGTGGCACCTGGCCCCCGCGTGACGAAACACACGCCCGGACGCCCCGTTAAACGCCCTTGCGCATCGGCCATGAAAGCCGCCCCGCCCTCTTGGCGGTTGGTCACAAACCGAATGCGGTCGCGGTAGGCATGAAAACCATCCAACACCGCCAAATAACTTTCACCCGGCACGCCAAACGCGTGCGTCACGCCCTGCTCGATCAAGCATTCGACCAGCAAGTGGCCTGCAATTTGTTTTGTCATGGTTTGCCTCTTTTTCGTTTTAACTCTGCACCGTGCGTCGACCCACACCCAATGCCACACCCACGCTCATCAACAACACGACCGCAGCGCCCAACAAGGTCGCGCCATACCAGCCGTGGTCCATGAACACACCAAAGATCAGCGGCGACATGGCAAAGCCCACATCAAGGCCGGAATACACCATGCCGTAGACCCGCCCCGTCGCCCCCTTAGGGGTTGCTTTCTTGATCATCATGTCGCGTGATGGCCCGCCCACGCCAATGGCCAAGCCCGTAGCGGCCAAGATCACCATGGTGGCGTTGGCATCTAACCAGCCGCTGCCACACAAGGCCATCAAAAGCGCAGCCACCGTCATACAACTGGCCACCACTTTGTCGCTTTGAAGCGGCCAGCGTGCCGCGACAAAGCCGCCCACCAGCATGCCTAAGGCTGCACACAGCATGTAAGCGGTCAAGGTCATGGTGGCCGCCTCAAACGTCACATGGTGCATGGCCTGCAAAATGGACACGGCAAAGCTTTGCACCACCGCCAGCGTCATGGTGGACAACAAGAAGAAACCAAAACACCACCACACCACAGGAATTTTCAAAAAGGCCAAGGTGTGCTCAGACCCCTCAGCCTGCTTTTGATGGGTGGCTTGCGTCTGTATGGACTCGCGTTGCCAAAGCAGCAACAGAAAAATGGTTAAAAACACCAAGCTTGCCCCCACATACGCGGCACGCCAGTCCAACCAAGTACTTAAACCCACCATGAATACAGGTGCGGCCGCCCACCCCAAATTGCCCGTCAAGCCGTGCGCACTGAAGGCGTAGCCCAAACGCGGCGGCGACACTTTTTGATTCAAGATGGTGAAGTCAACGGGGTGAAAAGAGCAATTGCCAATTCCCAACATAGCGGCAGCCACCATCAAGCCCGCGTAACTTTGCGCCACAGAAGCCACCAAGCAGGCCACAGCCAGCATCAACAACGAAGCGAACATGACGGGCCTTGCACCAAAGCGATCCACCACAAAGCCCGCAGAGGCTTGCCCAATGCCCGACACCACAAAAAACACCGACATCAAAAACCCAAGCTCTGAGTAACTCAACCCAAAGGTTTTGATGAACACAGGGAACATCAAAGGCAGCAACAGGTGCGAGAAGTGCGAACTGGCGTGTGCCAAGCCCACCAAGCCAATGACAGAAGCGTCATCGCGCCAAGGCGAAGCTGTTTGAGCAAGTGTGGTCATGACGGGCGATAAAAAAGCGCAACAAGCGAGGATGGGCATCCTACCTGTTGCGCTTTTAAACCTGGGTCGAGTGGGGGACAAGCCCCCGACCTCACCCCTCAATCACCCTTAGGTCGCCGAGGCTATTTTGGTGAACGCGAACTCTCCCGGCGCACGCACCGGGTCGACGTTGACGGCAATCGTGTCTTTGGGTCCAAACTTGCCTTCG
>CANBRM010000170.1 GCA_947371915.1 Comamonadaceae bacterium
AACAGCAGTGCTGTCAGCGCTGCAACGACCATCACCATGGATACGGTGGCGCCTAATGCCCCTGCAGCTTCGGTCCTCGCAGAAAACACAAATGGCGGCATCAACATCGCAGAAGCTGCCAACGGCACAGAAGTTGAAGTAGGTTTGAGTGGTTCGAATGCGGTGGCAGGCGACAAAGTCACCGTCACGATCGACGGCGTTGACACGGTCTACACCTTGCTTGCCGCCGACATCACAGCCGGCAAAGCGATGGTGACGATTGCCAAGTCGGTGCTGGATGCCGCGGGCCAAGGCTCTGCATCGGTGACGGCATTTATTACTGATGCGGCGGGCAACAGCAGTGCTGTCAGCGCTGCAACCACCATCAACATTGATACGTTAACCCCAGAAGCCCCTCTGTTGCTGACGGTCAACGACAATGTGGGCTCGGCCACAGGTGTGGTGAGTGACAAAGTCATCACTGATGACACATTGCCGACTTTTCAAGGAACAGGGGCAGCGGGCGACACCATCACCATTTTTGATGGCGCGACACAACTCGGCACTACGCAAGTCTTGTTCGACGGCACTTGGACTTTCACACCTACCGCAGTGCTGAGTGCAGGCGTTCACAGCATTACCTCTCAAGCCACTGACACGGCCGGCAACACTGGCCTTGCTTCTGCTGCTGTTGAATTTGTCATTGGTGCGCTTTCGGTCACCGAGACACAAGCCTCTGCCGCTTTGGTCCAAGGTAACAGTTTTGCAGCTGCTGACCGCGTCACCCTGAACCAATCCGACGACAACCTGAGCCTGAGTCTCAAGCAGTTGCAAAAACTTGGCATCGATGCCGTGTCTGTGGCTGGCGTGTTGGGCGATCTCAGCCTCGACTTAGGCACCGGCCCTGCATTGATGGCAGGCGCCTTGCCTGTATTTGGCGACAGCAACAACAACGGCACGCTCAGCGCCGCCGAAGATGCCGCACTGAATGTCAGCCTGAACGTCGACAGCTTGGCCCAAATCAATGAGCTGTCGAGCTTTTCGAGCGGCTTGGCCGCATCAGGCATCGACAACGTCAACCTCCATGTGGCCGACCAAACGGCCCTTGAAGCGGTGTTCGCCAATTCGGGTTTTGGAACCAGCTTCGACAGCCTCATCGCCGCTGGTTTAAACACCAGCATCGACATGACCAACAACTTGGCCAGCCTGAACGCTGCCCAAGCCAGCAACTTGATTGCCGAAGGCCTGCACTTTGCCAGCAACGACGTGGTGGGCTTACAAATTCATGCGGGTGACGCCACTGGCACACACCTCAGCACCAGCCTCAAAGAATTGCAAAAACTCGGTGTCGACGCTGTGTCCGTAGCCGCTGGTGGCGACACGCATGTGGGCCTCGACTTAGGCAACGTCAGCAGCTTCGATGCGGCCAGCTTCAGCGGATTGCCTGTGTTTGACAACGGCCTTGATGTGACCTTGGGCGTCAACAGTCTGGACCAGCTCCACGGCATTACCAACGCCGCAGTGGAGGCTGCCCTGAACAGTGCCAACATCGACAGCATCCAACTCAACGTGGCCGATCAAGCCGCTTTCGATTCAGTATGGTCAAGCCCTGCGAATAGCAGTGCCTTTGCCAATGACTTGGCCTCACTGCACACCGCAGGCTTGGATGTCTCCGCCCTTGACGTGGCCGGCAGCTTCATCAACGCGCAAATTCACCTCACTGAGTTGCAAGCTGCTTCCCTCAACACTGCAGGCCTGCACTTCGCCGACAACGACTTTGTGTCGATGGACGTCGCCGCCGCACAGGGCACGCACCTCAGCACCTCCATGGCCGACTTGCACAAGTTGGGCGTGGACACCCTCACCATCACCGATGGCGAGCACATCACCGACTTGGGTGTGATGGCCAACAGCCTTACCAGCCACGGCATCTCGCACCTCGGTTTGTCCAGCAGCGACATGGCAAACAGCACGGTCACCGCGGGTTCGACCTTGGCACAAAAAGTGGGCACCTTCGATTGGGCGCACAGCGGCATTGACTTCGCGCTCGATGTCGACAGCAATGTGTCCACTCTCGTGGCCATGCTCGAAAACGGTGTCGATGTGTTCAACGGTCAAGCCTTGTCCAACACCGCCAAGTGGGGCGACCTCATGGGTGCGCTCCATCAATCAGGTTTGGGCAACATCAACCTGCAAAACACCGCCACCACCAGCGCAGCCTCTGCCAACGTGGTGGTCAGCGACGAGCTCACCGGCGCCTTGTACGACGCAGGCATGCTGCACGCTTTGCCCGATGCCAACATCACCCTCGATGTCGGCACCAACAAAGTGCTGCAAACCAGCCTCAAAGCTATGCTCGACCTCGGTGTGGACAAAGTGCAAACCGACCACAAGGTCTACGTGGACTTGGGCCTCGATTCAGCCACCGCACACGACATGCAAGGTCTGTTTGCCGCCTTCACCCACGACAGCACCGTGCCCACGGGCGGTTTGTTTGGCGGCAAAGAAGCAGGTCTGGTTGTCGATCAAACCACCTTCAACACCATGGGCGCCAGCGATGTGCACACCCTGGTGCAGCAGCTCTCCAAGCTCGGCATCACCGAAATCGATGTGCTCAACAACAGCCACGTCGTCACCCATGCCTACCAAATCACGGCGCAAACGCAAGTGCTGTCGCAAGTCGACATCTTGGGTACGTCCAGCACAGGCACCGACTTGGCCGTGTTCGACACCGACATCTTGAACAAGACCATCAAGGCATAAAGCTAACCCAAGGCCACGCACATGCTCGACGCCCTCAGCACCCCAAAGCAGGGCCTCGCGGCCTCGCAAGCACCGGTTCGCAAAATCTTGCAACAGTGCCGCAACGCGTTTTGGTTTGCCTTCGGGCTCACCTTCGTCATCGACATGCTCAGCGTCACGCCGCTGCTGTACATGATGAGCGCTTACGACCGTGTGCTGTCCAGCCGCAGCGGGGTCACGCTGGTGTCGTTGACGTTGGTGGTCATCGCGTTTTATGTGTTTTGGTCGGCGCTGGAGTGGATTCGGGCGCGCCTCATGGTGCGTCTGTCCCTGCGCATCGATTGGGACTTGGCCGCTGACGTGTTCGACGCCTCGTTTCGCCGCTACGTCGGCCGCAAAAACGTCAACGTGCATCAGCTCTTGGGCGACTTGCTGTCGCTGCGCCAGTTCTTCACCGGCCAACCCGCGTTGGCCTTGATGGATGCGCCGTTCGCTTTGATCTTCATTTTCATTGGCGCCATTTTTCATCCGTACTTGGCCATCTTTGCCGCCGCTGCATCGCTGCTGATGGTGGTGGTGTCTTACCTCACCGTGAAGGTGACCAGCCCCATTTTGAAAGAGGCCAACGACGCCAACGCCGAAGCCTCACGCGTCGCCGCCGAGAGTTTGCGCCACGCCGAATCCACTTTGGCCTTGGGCATGTTGGGTGCGGTGCGCAACCGGTGGTACGCCCAGCATCGACACTTCTTGACCAACCAAGTCAACGCCAGCGAAGCCACCGGACTCATGGGTGGCTTTTCTGGTTTCTTGCAAAAGGCGTTGCCCTCCTTGCAAATGGCCTTGGGCGTGTTCTTGGCGATGGAAAACCTCATCACCGGCGGCATGATCATGGTGGCTTCGATGCTGATCAGCAAATCCGTGTCGCCCATCCAAAAACTCATGGGCTGCTGGAAAGAAATCATCCAAGCCCGCCAAGCCTACGAGCGCTTGAACGAACTGCTTGCTCACGACCAGCAAGCCACCAACACCATGCAACTGCCCGCACCCACGGGCCGTGTCGACGTGGCCGATGCCGCCGCTGTGCCCCCCGGCCACAACAAAGCCGTGGTGTCGGGCATTCACTTCGCCCTACAACCTGGCCAAGTGCTGGCCGTGGTCGGCCCCAGCGCGGCGGGCAAATCGTCGCTGGTCAAACTGCTGCTCGGCGTGTGGAAACCTGCGGTGGGCAGCGTGCGCTTAGACGGCGTTGAAATCTCGGAGTGGAGCCACGACGAAGTTGGCCCCTTGGTCGGCTACGTGCCCCAAGAAATCGCCTTCTTTGAAGGTACCGTGGCCGAAAACATCGCCCGTCTTGGCGATGTCGATCCCTTAAAAGTGGTGCACGCCGCCCAACTCATTGGCATGCACGACGCCATCCTGACCTTCCCCAAAGGCTACGACACGCCCTTGGGCGAAACCGGTTTTGCCTTGTCGGGCGGTCAGCGCCAACGCATTGCCATTGCCCGCGCTATCTACGGCATGCCCAAATACGTGGTG
>CANBRM010000171.1 GCA_947371915.1 Comamonadaceae bacterium
GAAGTGCTGGCGCTGGACATGCTCTACATGGGGCAGACACACACCTTGCAAGTGCCTTTGAATCCGGCCGACATCAGCCGCGAGAGCATACAAGCCGCGTTTGAAAAAGCCTACGCCGCCTCGTTTGGCCGTGTGCTCACGGGCATGACGATTCGGGTCATGAACCTGCGTTACGCGCGCATTGGTGTGCGTCCTAAATTTGATTTGGCTGTCTTGGCGCCGAAGGGCGCAGGCAGCACCGCGTCTTTGGGCGTGCAGCGCGTGTATCACGCAGGCCAGTGGTGGGATGCGCAGCGCTATGCGCGTTTGGATTTGCCTGTTGGCGCTCAAGTGCAAGGCCCCGCTATTCTTGAGCAGGCCGACACCACGGTGTGGCTGGAGCCCGGCTTTATCGCCCGCGTTGACACGCTCGGTAACTTGCTGGTGGAAAGGGCGGTGTCATGAGCGTGAGTAAAGCACCCACAAAACCTCGCCGCATAGGCTTGGTGATCGTCGATTTACAAAACGACTTTTTGGCCCCCGAAGGTGCTTATGCGCGCGGCCAGACCGTCAGCCCCGAGGCCCTGTTGTTGCCCGCGCGTGTGGCGCCGGTGGCCGAGGCGGTCAAGCACCACCATGGCTTGGTGGCTGC
Organism: Comamonadaceae bacterium; assembly: GCA_947371915.1. Lineage (GTDB taxonomy): Bacteria > Pseudomonadota > Gammaproteobacteria > Burkholderiales > Burkholderiaceae_C > Limnohabitans. The sequence goes on from CANBRM010000171.1 coordinate 632, forward strand.
GAGTTTGTTCACGCTTTGGCCCGATGCCGATGGTCAACCCATGATCTCGCCGCACTTGCTGGAGCGTCGTCCGTTTTTGCGGGCAGGGGACTTTGCGCCTGGCAGTTGGGGGCAAGCCAATGTGGACGCCATCGCACCTTGGGTCGATGTGTCGGTGTGCAAGGTGGCGTATTCGGCCTTCTTCAACACCCAGCTTGACTGGGTGCTGCGTCGCGCAGGCATTGACACGGTGGTGGTGTGCGGCATCGTCACCAACGGGGGTGTGGCCAGCACGGTGCGTGATGCCCACATGCGTGACTACCGCACCGTGGTGCTGAGCGATGGCTGCGCCACGTTTTCAGACGCGGCACACCAAGCCGCGCTGACCGACATGGCGTCGGTGGCCGAGGTGATGACCTGCGCCCAATTCTTGGCCACGATATGAGCCCCACGGTTGAACGTGTGGACAGTTTCAGCGCCCCCGTGCACACGGCAGTGGCGATTGTGGGGGGCGGTGCCTGTGGCCTGACTGCGGCGCTGACCCTGAGTCAGTTGGGCGTGGACTGCGTGGTGTTGGAGCGCGATGCGTTGCCCACGGGGTCGACCGCGTTGTCGTCGGGTTTTGTGCCCGCTGCGGTCACGCAAGCCCAGCAGGCACAAGGCATCAGCGATTCGGCTGCTCTGTTTGCACAAGACATTCAGGCCAAGGCCCATGACCGGGCTTCACCCGTGTTGGTCGAGGCCTACAGCCAAGCCATTGGCCCCGCCATGGACGCTTTGGCACAACACCATGGCGTGCCTTGGCAAGTGCTGGACACATTTTTGTACCCCGGCCACAGCGTGCACCGCATGCACGCGGTGCCCGAAAAAACCGGTGCTGGCCTGATGATGCGTTTGCACAATGCCGCCGAAGCTGCCGGTGTGGTGGTGCTGACTGAGGCGCAGGTGAGCGTGTTGTATGTGAACCGCGCCGATCAAATTTTGGGCTTGGGTTTTGTGCGACCCGATGGGCAGTTGGAGCAACTCAGCTGCGACGCCGTGCTGCTCGCGTGCAATGGTTTTGGCGGCAACACCCCGTTGGTGCGCATCTTGCTGCCTGAGATGGCCGACGCTCTGTATGCGGGCCACACGGGCAACGACGGCAGCGCCATTGAATGGGGCCAACAACTCGGTGCCCAGTTGGCCGATTTAGGCGGCTACCAAGGCCACGGCTCTTGGGCCGTGCCACAAGGCGCGTTGATTTCGTGGGCCTTGATGATGGAAGGGGCTGTGCAAATCAACGCCCAAGGACAACGCTTTCACGACGAAACCCAAGGCTACTCAGAAGCCGCTGTGCATGTGCTGGCGCAGCCGGGTGGCACTGCGTGGAACGTGTTTGACGACACCTTGCTCACTTTTGCCCAAGACTTCCCTGATTTTTGTGATGCGCAAGCCGCAGGGGCGGTGCACAGTTTTTCCGATGTGGCCGCGTTGGCGCAGCACATCGGTTGCGCGGAGGACACTCTGCGCCACACCTTGGTAAGCGTGCAAGAGGGACTGGAGCCCATCACGGGTCGCCATTTCAAACGCAGCTTGGTCGCGCCGTTTCACGCCATTCGCGTGACGGGCGCTTTGTTCCACACACAAGGTGGGCTGGACATCAACGCCCAATGCCAAGTGCTGCGTCCAGACGGCAGCCGCTTGCCCAATTTGCTGGCGGCAGGCGGTGCCGCGCGTGGCGTGTCTGGTGATGCAGTCTGGGGCTATTTGTCTGGCAATGGACTGTTGAGTGCCATTGCAGGCGGTTACATCGCTGCACACACGGCCTCCCAACCCGTCGCCCAAAACTAAGGAAGCCCCCATGAATTTGAAACACCGTTTGAACCAGCCCGAGGTGTTGCTGGCCCCCGGCGTGTACGACGCCTTCAGTGCCTTGATCGCCGAACAGGCGGGTTTTGAGGCGCTGTATTTGTCTGGTGCGTCAATCGCCTACACGGCGTTGGGTCGCTCCGACATTGGTTTGACCACAGCCACCGAGGTGGCGACAACCTTGGCGCGCATCACCGACCGCGTGCGCGTGCCCGTCATCGTCGATGCAGACACCGGCTTTGGCAACGCCTTGAACACGCAACGCACGGTGCGCGATTTTGAGCGCGCGGGCGCGGCGATGATTCAGCTGGAGGACCAAACTTTCCCCAAACGCTGCGGCCATTTAGACGGCAAGGGTGTGGTGCCCGTCGCGGAGATGGAAGGCAAATTGCGCGCTGCGCTGGATGCCCGTCGCTCAGCCGACACGCTGATCTTGGCGCGCACCGATGCGGTCGCTGTGGAAGGGTTTGAGGCTGCGCTCGAACGCGCCGAGCGTTACTTGGCCTGTGGCGTGGATGCCTTGTTCATTGAAGCCGTGCGCACACCCGAACACATGAACACCGCGTGTCAACAGTTTGCGCACCGCGTGCCCATGTTGGCGAACATGGTGGAGGGCGGCAAAACGCCTGTCCAAAGTGCCGATGTGTTGGCGCAGCGCGGATACAAAATTGTGATTTTCCCCGGCGGTACTGCTCGGGCTGTGGCGCATACCTTGCAAGGCTATTACGCCAGTTTGCGTGAACACCAAACGACATTGCCTTGGCAAAACCACATGCTTGATTTTGACGGTTTGAACGCCGTGATCGGCACGGCAGAGCTGTTGGCTGAGGGGCGCCGGTACGAGTGAGACCCTGTCGGGGTCCCACGCGGCCTTATTCGCCGGGTATCCGTGCCTGATGCAACTGCACCACATCCTTCGAACGCTTGCGAAAGCGGATGTTGAGCATCTCCACAATCACCGAGAAAGCCATCGCAAAGTAGATGTAGCCTTTGGGAATGTGGTGGCCTAAACCTTCGGCGATCAATACCACGCCAACCACCACCAAGAAGGTCAATGCGAGCATCTTGATGGAGGGATGTTCGGACACAAATTGGCCAATGGCTTTGGCAAACACCATCATCAAACCTACCGAGGCCACGACGGCGGCAATCATGATGGCCACCTCATCCACCATGCCTACGGCGGTGATGATGGAGTCGAGTGAGAACACCAAGTCAATCACCATGATTTGCAAAATGACGCTGGTCAACGTGGCCTTGGCAGCGCTGGTATGACCGCCTTCTTCGCCTTCAAACGATTGGTGAATTTCCCCCGTGCTTTTCCAAATCAGGAACAAGCCACCCACAATCAAAATCAGGTCCCGCCCCGAAATGGCTTGGTCCATCACGGTGACGATGGGCTCGACCAGCCCAACGATGACTGACAAGATCAGCAGCAAACCGATGCGCATGAACATGGCCATGAACAGGCCAATGCGCCTTGCCATTTCACGTTGGGCGGCAGGCAGCTTGTCCACCAAAATTGAAATAAAGATGATGTTGTCGATGCCCAGCACCAGCTCCAAGGCTGTGAGGGTGGCAAAGGCGATCCACGTTTGTGGGTTGGTGAGGAGGTCCATGCGTAGCTTTCCAAGTAAGGATTTAGAGGATAGCCAGTCATGAAAAAGCATGCGGTTTGTAAGGCAAAACAAAAGCATTGCCCAAAGAAAAAACCCACAGTCGCAAAACTGTGGGTTTTTATTTTGGTGGTGGTAGCGGGATTTGAACCTGCGACATCAGCA
>CANBRM010000172.1 GCA_947371915.1 Comamonadaceae bacterium
GCGCCGTGCTTGGTGTGGATGCGCACAAACGGGTAAAACGCCCGCACGCGCTGCTCAAAGTGGGTGCCCGCTACGAACTCGCGCATGGCGAGTCGCAAGTGATCAAGGCTGGTTTGATAAAGCGCCTGCACTTGTGCGAGGGCGCTGTCGGCATCGGTGTGACGGGTGGGGGCGGTGACGGGGGGGCGAATGCTCATCCCCAAATTGTGCGGCCTTTTAGGAAGCTTTCATGACAACCGACAAAGCCTGAGGCATCACTTGCAATGCCAACGCGTGGGTGGTGCCCAGATATTCGCCATCGCTGGCGATGGGCAGGGGTTGCTTGCTTTCAATGCGTAGGTCTTGAGCGGGCCAAAGTTGAATTTTTGGGTGACCCAGATGCGTGCCATTCAATAACTTGGGCAACATCCACAGCGCGCCTAGGCCGCCAAATTCGCCAGCGTGCAGCACATCTAAATGACCATCTGCAATGTGGCCTTTTGGCGCGGCAGGCATGCCGCTGCCAAACGTAGGCGTGTTCAGGCTGCTGGTAAACAAGCTGGGGCCCGCAAAGCGTAATTCGTCATGGATGGAAATTTTGAGATCCCATGTTTGGATATGGCGCAATTCTTGAAGGGTGGCCCACAGGTAGCGAGGTAGTCCACGTAGCCACTTCGGTCCATTCAGCGCGCGTTTGCCCACGGCCGAATCGAAGCCTGCTGTGAAGCTCGACAAGAAAGGCACACGTTGCGCGTCAAACTTCGCCACGCCGACATCCATGGGGCTGCAAGAGCCCTTTAAGGCATGGACCAAAGCCTTTTGCCAGTGTTGGCCATACACCCCAATCGCGCGTGCGCTGTCGTTGCCGCTGCCCAACGGCACCACGCCCAACTCAAGGTGCTGTTGCAGCAAAGCAGGTAGCCAGCGGTTCAAGGTGCCATCACCGCCCACGGCCACCACGCGCGTGCCTCGTGCTTGTTGCAGCAACAAATTCAGCGACGCATCCAGTGAATCTGGGGCAGCAAATGCCACATCGGGTGCATTCGCCATCAGCCACGCCTCGATGTGTTTGACCAACCGAGCCGCACGTCTGCCTTGTGCATGGGGGTTGAGTAAGACCAGCGCCATGGCTTTGAGTGGTTACATATTGCGTCGGTATTGCCCACCCACCTCAAACAAGGCGTTGGTGATTTGACCCAGTGAACACACACGCACCGCATCCATCAGCACTTCAAACACGTTGGCGTTGTCGATGACGGCTTGTTGCAGGCGTGCCAGTTGCACCTCGGCTTTGGCCTTGTGGCGGGTGTGGAAGTCCTTCAAGCGGTTCAGTTGGCTCAGCTTTTCCTCTTCGGTCGAGCGGGCCAACTCCAGCTTGTCCATCACTTGTTCTCCGTGCGGGTTGCGGAAGGTGTTCACGCCGATGATGGGCAGCTCACCCGTGTGCTTGAGCATTTCGTAGGTCATCGATTCGTCTTGAATCTTGCCGCGTTGGTAGCCGGTTTCCATGGCGCCCAACACACCGCCACGCTCGGCAATGCGCTCGAACTCAGCCAGCACGGCTTCTTCCACCAATTCGGTGAGTTCTTCGATGATGAACGCGCCTTGGCTTGGGTTTTCGTTTTTGGCCAAGCCCCACTCGCGGTTGATGATGAGCTGAATCGCCATGGCGCGGCGCACCGAGTCTTCGGTGGGCGTGGTGATGGCTTCGTCAAACGCGTTGGTATGCAGGGAGTTGCAGTTGTCGTAAATAGCAATCAGCGCTTGCAACGTGGTGCGGATGTCGTTGAACTGAATCTCTTGCGCGTGCAATGAACGGCCAGAGGTTTGGATGTGATATTTCAGCTTTTGTGAACGCTCATTCGCGCCGTATTTCTCTTTCATCGCCACCGCCCAAATGCGACGCGCCACGCGGCCCATCACGGTGTACTCTGGGTCCATTCCGTTGCTGAAGAAGAAGCTCAGGTTCGGTGCGAAGTCGTCAATGTGCATGCCGCGCGCCAAGTAGGCTTCCACAAAGGTGAAGCCATTCGACAACGTAAATGCCAGTTGCGAAATGGGGTTCGCACCCGCTTCGGCAATGTGATAGCCGCTGATGGACACGCTGTAGAAGTTGCGCACTTGGTTGTGCACAAAGTACTGCGCAATGTCTCCCATCACCTTCAATGAAAACTCGGTGCTGAAGAGGCAAGTGTTCTGACCTTGGTCTTCTTTCAAGATGTCGGCTTGCACCGTGCCGCGCACGTTTTGCATGACCCACTCTTTGATTTTGGCGGTCTCGGTCTCTGTTGGGTCACGACCGTTGTCCTTTTTGAACTTCTCAATGTTCTGGTCGATGGCGGTGTTCATGAACATCGCCAAGATGGAGGGCGCTGGGCCGTTGATGGTCATCGACACGCTGGTGGTGGGGTTGCACAAATCGAACCCGTCGTACAACACTTTCATGTCATCGAGCGTGGCCACGTTCACGCCCGAGTTGCCCACCTTGCCGTAAATGTCTGGACGTGGGTCTGGGTCGTTGCCGTACAGCGTGACCGAGTCAAAAGCGGTGGACAAACGCTTGGCATCCATGCCCTCGCTCACCAGCTTGAAGCGGCGGTTGGTGCGGAAGGGGTCGCCTTCGCCCGCAAACATGCGCGTTGGGTCTTCGCCTTCGCGCTTGAACGCAAACGTGCCAGCGGTGTAGGGGTAGCTGCCGGGCACGTTGTCGAGCATGAGCCACTTCAAAATTTCGCCATGGTCTTCGTAAGTGGGCAAAGCCACTTTGCGAATCACTGTGCCGCTGAGAGACTTGGTGGTGAGCGCAGTGCGAATCTCTTTGTCGCGAATCTTCACCACGTACTCGTCACCTGCATAGGCGGCTTGCATGTCTGGCCACTGGGCCAAGAGCTTGCGCTCTGCAGCACCTAAGTTTTCTTCGCGGCTGAAGGCTAAGTCGATGGCGGCTTCTGACGCTTTAGCCCGACCCGGTTTGCCTTCAGACAACATGCGTGCAGCTTCACGCAGTTGTTGAATTTCACGGGCCAGTTTGGCCTGAGTGCGCGCCCGCTTTTTGTAGCCGCGCACGGTGTCGGTTATCTCAGCCAAGTAGCGGGTTCGTGCCGCAGGCACCACAGGCGTTTGGTTGCTGCTGTGGCGCACGTTCACCAAGGGCAAGCGGCCTTCTTTGAAAGTCAGGCCCAGTTCGGTCAAACGGCCTTTGAGGGCTTGGTACAAGGCTGTCACGCCGTCGTCGTTGAAGCGCGCAGCCATGGTGCCAAACACCGGCATTTGCTCAGTGGGGGTGTGCCAGGCTTCTTTGTTGCGCTGCACTTGCTTGGCTACATCGCGCAGCGCGTCGCTGGCGCCTTTGCGGTCAAATTTGTTGATGGCGACGAACTCGGCAAAGTCGAGCATGTCGATTTTTTCCAGCTGGCTGGCTGCGCCAAACTCAGGTGTCATCACATACATGGGGACATCCACGTGCGGCACGATGGCTGCATCGCCTTGGCCAATGCCTGAGGTTTCCACAATGATGAGGTCAAAGCCCGCGCACTTGGTGGCGGCCAACACATCGGGCAAGGCCGCGCTGATCTCGCTGCCAAAGTCGCGTGTGGCGAGTGAGCGCATGAACACACGCTGACCGTTGCTCCATGGACTGATGGCATTCATGCGAATGCGGTCGCCCAACAACGCACCACCGCTCTTGCGGCGTGAGGGGTCGATCGAGATGACGGCAATGCGCAGCGCATCGCCTTGGTCCAAGCGAATGCGACGCACCAGCTCGTCCGTGAGCGACGACTTGCCCGCACCGCCTGTGCCGGTGATGCCGAGCACGGGTACTTTGTGGTTGAGCGATTCTTTGCGCACGGCGTCGACCACGTTGGGGTCAGCCTTTTCGTTCTCCAGTGCGGTGATGAGCTGTGCCAATTTGCGCCACGCCATTTCGTCATGGCCTTGAATTTCGGCCAAGGCTTTGGGCGCGTAGTCCGACAAATCTGTGTCGCAACGCATGATCATCTCGCCAATCATGCCTTGCAGGCCCATGCGTTGGCCGTCTTCGGGGCTGTAAATGCGGGTCACACCGTAGGCTTGCAACTCGCGAATTTCTGGGGGCACGATCACGCCGCCGCCGCCGCCAAACACTTGGATGTGTTCGCCGCCGCGCTGGCGCAGCAAATCCACCATGTACTTGAAGTACTCCACATGGCCGCCTTGGTACGAGCTGATGGCAATGCCTTGCACGTCTTCT
>CANBRM010000173.1 GCA_947371915.1 Comamonadaceae bacterium
GCTTCCACTTTGTCGGTTAGCGGCACTTGCACGTAGTAACGGCTGCGCGTGGCGCTGCGCATGGAGCACAAGGCAAAGCCTCGCTCGGTGTTGGCGTAAATCAACTCGTGCGAGACGGGTGGCACATCGGCCAACACGCCCAACCAACCGAAGGGGTAAACCTTTTCGTATTCTTTGATCGAGCCTTCCGGCACGCTGGCACGGCACACGCCGTGGAAACCATCACAACCCGCGATGAAGTCGCATTGCAGCGTGTGGCTTTGGCCATCTTTGGTGTAAGTGACGGAAGGGTTGGCGCTGTCAAAGTCGTGCACTTGCACGTTCTCGGCTTCGTAAATGGTGGTGAGGCCTTTGGCGGCGCGGTCATCCATCAGGTCGCGGGTGACTTCGGTTTGGCCATAGACCACCACTTGTTTGCCACCGGTGAGTTGGTGCATGTCGATGCGGTGGCGTTTGCCTGCAAACAGCAACTCAAAACCGCCATGCACCAAGCCTTCTTTGTTCAAGCGTTGGTCGACGCCGACTTCTTTCAGTAAGTCCACGGTGACTTGTTCCAGCACACCTGCGCGAATACGGCCCAACACATAGTCACCGCTTTGGCGCTCGACAATGATGGTGTCAATGCCTGCTTTATGCAGCAAAGCGCCCAGCAAAAGCCCTGAGGGTCCCGCGCCAATGATGGCTACTTGTTTACGCATGTATGTCTCCCAATTGATGTGTTGAAAGGATAGGGTTGATCTGCGTCAAAAGAGGGGTCTGGCGTTGTTCCTTGTGCGATGATCGGCATGGATGTGCGATGATCGCGCAAAGCGTGGAGGCTGAAATGGCGATTGCAAAAGCAGATTTAATCGAGGGCATGGTCAAAGGTATGGCTGTGCTGGAGAGTTTTGACACCGAACGCCAGCGGCTCAATGCCACATTGGCGGCTCAGCGTGCGGGCATCACCCGCGCTGCGGCGCGTCGGCATTTGCTCACCCTCAGTCACTTGGGCTATTTAGAAACCGATGGCAGCTATTTTTGGCTGGCCTCCAAGGTGATGCGCTTTTCAGGCAGCTACTTGGCGTCATCGCGCTTGCCGCGTGTGGTGCAGCCCACCTTGAACCGTTTGGCGGTGCAATCGGCGCACTCATTCTCGGCAGTGGTGCTGGACGATGAAGAGGTGGTCATCGTGGCGCGCAGTGATGTGGCGCGTGTCATGGCTTACGGTTTGCATCTTGGGGCGCGTTTGCCTGCACACGCCACATCAACGGGCCGTGTGCTGCTGGCCGCTCAGACGAAAACAGCCTTGAATGCATGGCTCAAAGAGCGTGAGTTGCCACGTTTCACAGGGCTTACCGTGACGGACGCCAAGGTTTTTCGCACCCAAATCGCCCAAGTTCAGACCGATGATTTCGCCATCAGTTGCGAAGAGCATGAATTGGGGGTCAGCGCCATGTCTGTGCCTTTGCGAAATGCCCAAGGCAAAACAGTGGCGGCTTTGAATGTGGTGCTTTCTGCTGCTGAAATGAAAGCACCGCAAATTCAGCAAAACTTTCTACCGCTGCTGCAAGGCGCCGCACAGGAGTTGCGGGCCTTGCTGTGAGGCGAGAGGGGCAAGCGCGGGTGGATGATCGCCTGCATTTGTAATTGCGATTGAGCTCAAGCGCGCAGTTTGAAGCGCTGAATCTTGCCTGTGGCGGTTTTGGGTAGTTCGGCGACGAACTCAATCCAGCGTGGGTATTTGTAGGGGGCCAATTGCGCTTTCACATGTTGCTTCAAATCTTCAGCGCTGACGTTTTCACCAGTTTTGAGGACCACATAGGCTTTGGGTTTGATGAGTTCGTCGGTGTCTGCAATGCCCACCACCGCCGCTTCCAAGATGCTGGGGTGCGTCATCAACGAAGCTTCGACTTCAAAGGGTGACACGTAAATGCCGCCCACTTTGAGCATGTCGTCGCTGCGCCCGCCGTAGGTGTAGTACCCGTCGGCATCGCGGATGTATTTGTCGCCGCTGCGGGTCCATTCACCGGCAAACGTGGTTTTGGTTTTCTCGCGGTTGTTCCAGTACATCAGTGCGGCACTGGGGCCGTTGATTTGGAGTTCGCCCAATTCGCCGTCGCCACAAATTCGACCATCGTCGCCAACGATACGCAGTTCGTAACCGGGCACCGCTTTGCCCGTGGTGCCGTAGCGCACCTCGCCAGGGCGATTGCTCAAAAAGATGTGCAGCATTTCTGTGGAGCCAATGCCATCCAAAATTTCGCAGCCGTATTCCGCGTTCCACTTTTTACCAATTTCTGCGGGCAGTGCCTCGCCTGCGCTGGTGCACACGCGCAGGTTCAGCGCGGATTTGGCGGGGCGCTTGGGGTCTGCCATCAGGGAGGCGTACAGGGTGGGCACACCGTAAAAAATGGTGGGCTGGTGTTTTTCAAGAATGGCGAACACGTCGGTGGGTGTCGGGCGCGCAGGCAGCAGCACGGTGGTGGCACCTGCATAGAGCGGAAACGTCAAGGCATTGCCCAGGCCATAGGCAAAGAACAGTTTGGCGGCGGAGTACACCACGTCGCTTTCTTGAATACCCAGCACGCCACGGCCATAAAGCTCGGCCGTTTGCATCATGTGGCTGTGCAAATGCACCGTGCCTTTGGGCGAGCCGGTGGAGCCGCTGGAGTAAAGCCAAAAGCACATGTCGTCTGAGCAAGTCGCAACACATGACTTCTCGCTGGAGGCCTCGGCTAACAGCGTGTCGAGCGACAAATGCGGTTGCGTGTCCGTTGCGCCAGCCACGATCACAGTTTTTAAGTCTGGCAATTGGCCGATCAACGCTTGGAAAGCGGGCAGCAGGGCCGCAGACACCACCAAGCCGCGTGCGCGTGAGTCGCGCAGCATGTAATCAAAGTCTTTGGTCGTTAAAAGCGTGTTGGTGGCCACAGGCACGACGCCTGCGAGCATGCACCCCAAAAACACCACGGGCCATTGCGGTGTGTCGAGCATGCACAGCATCAAACGGCTTTCGGGCTCAAAACCTTGCGCACGCAACACATTGGCAAAGCGGTAGGCTTGCGTGTGGAGTTCGCCAAAGGTGAGGGTGGTGCCGCTGACGGCATCGATGAACGCGACTTTTTCAGCGCGCTGGCCGTTGCGTTCTAGCAAAGCCTGGGCGGCGTTGTATTGGCGTGGAATGTTGATGATCGGTTGCATTGTGTCTCCTGCATTAAATTGCAACTCTACAGACTTTCGGCAATATATTGCATCATGGTTTCCCCGCGTTATTTTCAGGTTACAATAGTCGTCATCGGGGCGTAGCGCAGTCTGGTAGCGCATCTGGTTTGGGACCAGAGGGTCGTAGGTTCGAATCCTATCGCCCCGACCATTTCATTAAAAGGCTCCCTTTGGGGAGCCTTTTTTTATGTCTGCCCGTAGCTCAGTTGGATAGAGCAACAACCTTCTAAGTTGTGGGTCACAGGTTCGATTCCTGTCGGGCAGGCCAAGGTTCAATGGGCTAATTCGGCCTAATTTTAGAAAGCATCCCCATGTCTGAACTGATTCAAAAGCTCCAATGGCGTTATGCCGCCAAAAAACTCGACGCTGCCAAAGTGGTGCCCGAAGACAAAGTGGCCCTGATTTTGGAAGCTGCACGCTTGGCCCCTACATCCAGTGGTTTGCAACCTTTTGAGATCGTGGTTGTGAAAAACAAAGCGGTTTTGGAGCAAATCAAGCCAAAAGCTTTTGGTCAACAACAAGTGACCGACTGTTCTCACCTTTTGGTATTCGCGGCTTGGGACAACTACACCGCCGAACGCATCAACCACATGTTTGACTTGACCAATGCAGAGCGCGGCGGCACCAACGAAGGTTGGGAAAACTACCGCAAGATGTTGTTGACCAATTACCCCGCGCGCGACGCTGAGGTGAATTTCCAACACGCCGCACGTCAAGCCTACATCGGTTTGGCTGCTGCCATGATGTCTGCTGCCTTTGAAGGCGTGGATTGCACCCCGATGGAGGGCTTCGAGCCTGCCGCCGTGGATGAAATTTTGGGCCTGCGTGCTCGCGGCTTGCGCAGCGTGGTGATTCTGCCTTTGGGCTACCGCGAAGCTGACAAAGACTGGTT
>CANBRM010000174.1 GCA_947371915.1 Comamonadaceae bacterium
GCTTCAAACAAAAAGGGAAGGTGGCTTAGAGCGGGTGCTCTGCGTCTGCTGCGCGAACGGCTCGGACGAACTCGTGAATCTTGGCCGCATCTTTGATGCCTTTGGCCGATTCCACGCCAGAGCTCACGTCCACTGCCAATGAATGGCCGAGGTTACGCAGCGCGCGAATGCCATCGGTCACGTTGGCAGCGTTGAGTCCACCAGACAAGACGAGGTGAGCGTTGACGTTTTGAGGAAGCTGTGACCAATTGAATGTTTTGCCGCCGCCGCCGTAACCGTCGACGTGGGCGTCGAGCAGCACCGCTTGAGCGTCTGAATAATCTTGCGCGTATTTTACGAGGTCAAACGCAGCCTCGCCTGGCAGGGGTTCTAGGGGTATGCGTGCTGCACGGAGCCAGCGTCGGCCCAAGCTTTGGGCGATTTGGCGGCACTGTTCAGGCGTTTCGTCGCCATGAAACTGCAACCAAGCGCCCGGCACCTGGGCACAAGCGTGGGCAATGGCCTCGGGCGTTTCGTTCACAAACAGCAGCACGGGCGTGACGAAGGCGGGCAGTAGACGGGCCAACTCGCCCGCACGTTCGGCCGTGACGGCGCGTGCGCTTTTGGCATATATCACAAAGCCAATGGCGTCGACGCCAGCGGCCGCAGCGACGGCGACGTCTTCCTCACGGGTGAGGCCACAGATTTTGATACGGGTGCGGTTCATGGCAGCGAATCATACGCAGCCGTGCGCTCAGGCAATCCCCAATGGTCTTCGTAGCGAGGGCCTAAGAAATACAGACCGTCGGGGCTGAAGGTGGGCGCTGCGGCATCGCGGTCGCGGGCGGCCAGCACTTCGGCCATCCACTCGGGTGGTTTGTCGCCGGTGCCAATCTTCACGAAGCAGCCCATGAGGTTGCGGATCATGTGGTGCAAAAACGCGCTGGCTTCGAACTCGAAGCGCCAATAGGCGGCGTTGGGCGAGGTGCTTTTGCGGCTGATCGCGATATGCGTCATGGTTTTGACGGGTGTCAGCGCTTGACAACTGGAGGCGCGGAATGAGGTGAAGTCGTGCTCGCCCAACAAATATTGGGCGGCTTGTTGCATGGCTTCGAGGTCAAGCGGGCGATAGATCCAGCCTACGCGGCCCACCTCGACGCTGGGGCGCACCGCAGATTCGAGCAACACATAGGCATAGCGGCGCGAAATAGCACTGCCCCGGCAATGAAATTCGCGGGGAACTTCACGGGCCCATTGCACGGCGATATCCAGGGGTAGGTAGCGGTTGGTGCCACGCAACCACGACTGAGCCGTGCGCTCAAGGTCGGTGTCAAAGTGAATCACCTGCATGAGACCATGTACGCCTGAGTCGGTACGGCCCGCGCACAGGGTTTGAACGCGCGTTTGGGTGAATTTTTGAAGGGCAGCTTCGAGACGGTCTTGCACCGTCTTGCCAGACAGCTGGCTCTGCCACCCTTCGTAGGCTTGGCCGTTATAGCTCAAGCCCATGGCCAAACGCATGGTTTACGCTCTGTCCGCCAGCCACTGCTTGGCTTTGGCTTGGGTGGCACCGTTGGACTCTTGCATCACCTCTTCCATCAGCGCACGGCTGGTGTGGTGTTGGCCCAGTTTCCAAAGCTCTTCCGCCAAATCCATGCGGACTTGGAAAGGGTCGTTGTCGCTCGCCAAATCGAGGTCCAGCGAAACGCTGGGCATGGTCATAGTGGGGCGCGCAGCAGGCTGTGCCGGTGGCGAAGCGGGGGCGGCTGCTTGAGGTGCCACTGCGGCTTCGACGTCAGACGCTTCTTCGTGCGAAGGGTCTTGGCGGTTGTTGAGATCGTCGTCAAATTTGGGCAAGTCCAAATCGAAGTTGACATTCAGCGGCGGCGGTGTGTCTGCCTCGTCCAACTTGGTGTTTTTGCGACCACGGCTTAGCCACAGACCGATGATGGCCATGATGGACACCAAACCGCCCGCACCCAAAGGCGCCAAGGGGTGAGACATCCACGTTTTCAGGGTGTCTTCGTCAGCGTCGTCTGCCGGCTCTGGCACCACCGCTTTGGTCGCTACGGCAGCTGTGTCTGATGTACTGGACGCGGTCGCGGCTGCCACCAACTTGCTGAGATCGGCAATGTTTTGGCTGATTTCCGAAGCGCGAGACGCGACGTCTTGCACTTCAAGTTGCTTCACAACTTTTTCTTCAGGGGCATCTTTGCCGGGTTTTGTCAGCGTGAGTTTGTCTTCAGCGACGGCAGCTTTGTTGCTAACTTGCGCATCTAACTTACCTTCAGATTCACGCGCTGCTTTAGGAATTTCGCCACCGAGTTTGGTCGCAGCCAAACGTGCGCGGTATTCGCGGAAATCTTCGGCTTGAATCTGAATGGCTTTGCGTGCCTCTTCACGTGACACGCTGGTGGCGTCTTGTGCCGAGGGTAACGTCAACAACGCACCCGTTTTGAGGCGGTTCACGTTGGATTCAATGAACGCTGCTGGGTTACTGCGCAGCATGGCGAGCAGCATCTGATCAAGCGACACACCGGTGATCAGGTTCTCTTTGGCAATGCCACCGGCGGTGTCGCCTTGTTGCACGCCGATGCGTTGATCGTCTTGCGTCGCTGTTTTAGGCACCGGTGCTGCGCTGGTGCTTGGCTTTTCTTTGTTGTTTTGGAGGTCAGCAGGCATCAGCAGCGGCAGCGCTGTTTTGGTGCTGGTGCCACGACCGTCGTCTAAAGACAAGCTCACATCGCGCAATGAACGACCCGTGGCCCATTGCAACTCTAGCAACAGGTCGATGAAATGGGTGTTCACTGCTTGCGGGCTGGTGATTTTGAGGTACGCACGCCCGTCTGGGCGGCGCTGCAATTGCACTTGGATGTCAATCGATGCGCCGTTGCTCCGTGGCAGTTCCATGCGTGCTGCACGGTAGGCCTCGGGGCTGGCGAGTCCCGCTTGCAATTCAACCTCTTCACTGGGAATGAGATCAATGATGTCAATTTCAGCGCGCAAAGCTTCGCCTTGCTTGGACTGAACCTGAGGTCGGCTCAACGTCAATGCTTGGGCGTGACCAACAAGGCTGAGTGCCAAGGCGGCGTACAGGGCTGAGCGTTTGAAGAGTGAAGAACGTGTGTAAGCAGGACTTTTCATATTTGCTATATTAACTCTTTTTGTTAACTTTCTAGCAAGATTCGCAACATTCTGCGTAATGGCTCGGCAGCGCCCCACAGCAATTGGTCACCCACGGTGAACGCGCCCAAGTAGTCATTGCCCATGGCCATTTTGTGCAAACGGCCCACGGGAACGGTCAATGTGCCGGTCACGGCTGCGGGTGTCAGGTCACGTTCGCTGATTTCGCGCACGTTAGGCACCACTTTGACCCAGTCGTTGGCGCTGGCCAAGATGCTTTCGATCTCGTCCATCGGCACGTCTTTTTTCAGCTTGATGGTCAAGCCTTGTGAGTGGCAGCGCATCGCGCCAATGCGCACGCACAAACCGTCGATGGGGATAGAGCCCGCTGTGCGGAACGCTGGGTTGCCCAAGATCTTGTTGCACTCAGCACCGCCTTTCCACTCTTCCTTGCTTTGGCCGTGTTCCACGGGCACGTCAATCCAAGGAATCAAGCTGCCAGCCAAAGCCGTGTTGCGGAAGTTTTTGGTAGGAAACGCTGCGCTGCGCATGGTGGCCGACACTTTGCGGTCGATGTCCAAAATGGCAGAAGAGGGGTTGGCCAAGTCGTCTTTCACGGCGTCGTGCAAGGCGCCCATTTGGCTGAGCAGTTCGCGCATGTTTTGTGCACCCGCGCCCGAAGCCGCTTGGTACGTCATGGCGCTGACCCACTCCACCATGTTGTGTTGGAACAAGCCGCCCAAGCCCATGAGCATCAAGCTCACGGTGCAATTGCCGCCGATCCAGTTTTTACCGCCTTTGCCCAGCGCGCTGTCAATGACGTTGCGGTTGACAGGGTCCAAGATGATCACGGCGTCGTCGGCCATGCGCAGGCTAGAGGCTGCGTCAATCCAGTGGCCGTTCCAGCCCGCTGCGCGCAGCTTGGGGAACA
>CANBRM010000175.1 GCA_947371915.1 Comamonadaceae bacterium
AAGCCACTGAGTCGTAGCCCTGCATCAACGGGTACAAAAACTCGTGCACGCTGATGGGCGTGTTGGCGTGGAAACGGTCATGAAAATCGTTGCGCTCCATCATGCGCGCCACGGTGTACTTCGACGCCAACTGAATCATGCCCATGGAACCCAGCGGAATGCACCACTCGCTGTTGTAGCGAATTTCGGTTTTGGTGGGGTCGAGCACCAACGAGGCTTGCTTGTAATACGTCTCAGCATTCGCCTTGATTTGCTCGGGCGTGAGCGGCGGGCGCGTGCTGTTGCGGCCGGATGGGTCGCCAATCAAGCTGGTGAAGTCACCAATCAAAAAGATGACTTGATGCCCCAAGTCTTGCAACTGGCGCATCTTGTTCAGCACCACGGTGTGGCCGATGTGAATGTCGGGTGCCGTTGGATCCAAACCCAGTTTGATACGCAAAGGCTGACCCGTGGCCTCGGAGCGGGCCAGCTTTTTGAGCCAGTCGTCAGCTGGAATCAACTCCTCACAGCCGCGCTGGGTGACCGCCAAAGCCTCGCGGGCACGGTCGGTGATAGGGTAAGTATGTACAGAGGCTTGATTCATAAGGTTTTTTTAGTACGCAGGGGTATACTCCGCGTTTTGGTGTTTGCAGCTGATTTTAGAGGCTGCAAGCCTAGGGCCTTGGACACGATTCTCGCCCCCACCAACAGCCGGAGACTTCACCCTTGCTGCAACTCTTTTCTCTGTGGGCACAGCGCCTGCAAAACATACAAAAAGCCCATCCTCATCGCACGATGGCCGGCTTTGCGCTGAGCTTGTGCATTGTGGGCGGCGGCGCGTTTGCGGTGGGTAATTTGTCGCCCAACGGCAGCGTCTCATCCTTGAACCAAGTGGTGGAAAGTGTGTCCACCTTGTCGCTGCCAAGCAGCAACACCACCGATCCATCGTTGATGCTCTTTCGCTCGGACGTCACGCGCTCCAGCGATACAGCCGACAGCTTGCTCAGCCGCCTTGGCGTGAGCGATGCCGAAGCCAGCGCTTACTTGCGCAATGCGCGCGTGGCACGCAGCCAAATTTTGGCGCGCAACGGCCGCTTGGTCACCGTGGAAGGCGATGAGTCGCGCAACCTCAAGCGCTTGACCGTGCGATGGGCACCCGACAATGCCGTTGAGTTTTCACGCTGGGTGATGGAGCGCACCGCGACCGGATTTACCGAGCGCTTAGACGCAGCCCCACTCAATATAAGCACCCGTCACGCCAACGGCGTGATTCAAAGCTCCTTGTTTGCCGCCACCGATGCCGCAGACATTCCAGACAGTGTGGCCAGCCAATTGGCCGATATTTTTGCAGGCGACATCGACTTTCACCGTGCGCTACGCAAAGGCGATCGATTTGCGGTGGTCTACGAAACCTTCGAAGCCGATGGCGAAACCTTGCGCTCGGGTCGTGTGGTGTCAGCCGAGTTTGTGAACAACGGTAAGACGCACCAAGCGTTTTGGTTCAAAGAAGCCCGCGCCAAAGAAGGCGGCTACTTCAACGCAGAAGGCGTCAGCCTGCGCCGCTCTTACCTGGCCTCGCCCTTGGCGTTTTCACGTGTGACCAGCGGCTTCAAAATGCGCTTTCACCCGATTTTGCAAACGTGGCGCGCTCACTTGGGCGTGGATTACGCAGCCCCCACCGGCACCCCTGTGCGCAGCGTGGGTCAAGGCGTGGTGGATGTGGCAGGCGTTCAAAACGGCTTTGGCAACGTGGTGATCGTCAAACATGCAAACGGCCAAACCACGGTCTACGCTCATCTGAGCCGCATTGCTGTGCGCCCTGGGCAACGCGTTGCGCAAGGCGAAACCCTGGGCGCCGTCGGTGCCACGGGTTGGGCGACAGGCCCTCACTTGCACTTCGAATTCCGTGTGAACGGTCAACACAAAGACCCACTCACCATGGCGCGTCAAAGCGATGTGGTGGAAGTGTCTGCAGCGGCGCGTGCAGAGTTCGTGCGCCACGCTACAGCAGCCAAGGTTGACCTTGCCGCCGCCGCAAGCGCACAGCCAAGTCAATCTGAATAAATGTCGGCCCACTACATCGGCTTGATGTCGGGCACATCGCTGGATGGTGTTGATGGTGTGCTGGTCGATTTCAGTCAAGACGCTCCTCGGGTCTTGTCCCACCAAACCCTGCCATTTGATGATGCACTCAAAGCCGAATTGATGGCCTTGAACACCACAGGCGACAACGAACTGCACCGCGCTGCCTTGGCTGCCAATGCGTTGGTTCAGGTGTATGCGCAGGTCGTGAAGTCGCTTTTAGCAACCACCGGCCTCACCGCTTCAAACATTCAAGCGATCGGGGCGCACGGCCAAACGGTGCGCCACCAACCCGGACTGTTCGACGGCGTGGGCTACACACTGCAGCTCAACAACCCCTCGCTGTTGGCGGAGCTGACCGGCATCGCCGTCGTGGCCGATTTTCGCAGCCGCGATCTGGCCGCTGGTGGCCAAGGTGCGCCTTTGGTGCCCGTGTTCCATCAAGGTGTATTTGGCAAAGCCCATCAAACTGTCGCTGTGCTCAACATAGGCGGCATTGCCAATGTGAGCGTGCTGTTGGCTCAAGGTGATGTGATCGGATTTGACTGCGGTCCCGGCAACGCTTTGATGGACTACTGGTGCTACCAACACACAGGTCAGCCTTACGACGACAACGGCCAATGGGGACGCAGCGGCCAAGTGATCAAACCCTTGCTGCACGCGTTCATGCAAGAGCCGTTTTTGCAGCAAGCCCCACCGAAAAGCACAGGCCGTGATTTGTTTCATCCGGCATTGCTAACGGCCCATCTGACCCGCTTTGAACAAGCAGCGCCCGCCGATGTGCAAGCCACACTGACCGAATTCACCGCACAAGCTTGTGTGAATGATGTGAAGCGATATGCACCTGATACTTGCGAATTGATCGTCTGTGGTGGCGGCGCACTGAACGGCTTGTTAATGGCGCGTCTCCAAGCGTGTTTACCTGCTTCGTGCCAAGTGGTGTCTTCCGCTGAGCGGGGCATGCCCCCCTTGCAAGTTGAAGCCTGCGCGTTCGCTTGGCTCGCACGTCAAACGGTGCTGGGTTTGCCTGGCAACGCACCAAAAGTAACGGGCGCCAAAGGCGCCCGCATCTTGGGTGGCATTTTTCCCGCCTGAACTTGCGTCTGAGCAGGTTAGAAAATTAGGCCGAAAACGAAGAACCGCAACCACAGGTGGAGGTAGCGTTGGGGTTCTTGATGACGAACTGAGCGCCCTGCAAGTCTTCTTTGTAGTCAATCTCAGCACCCACCAAATATTGGTAGCTCATGGCATCGATCAACAAGGACACGCCGTTTTTGGTCATGGTGGTGTCGTCTTCGTTGGTCACTTCGTCAAATGTGAAACCATACTGAAAACCAGAACATCCGCCACCTTGCACGAACACGCGCAACTTCAAATCAGCATTGCCTTCTTCGGCGATCAAGTCTGCCACCTTGGCAGCTGCGCTGTCGGTGAAGTTGATCGGTTCAGGCATTTCGGTTTCAATGTTTTCGGCAACTGCACTCATGGGTTTCTCTCCAAATTCAATCGCTAAAGTATATCGGTTTACTCGGGAATTAAGCGCCGCCTCCAAAGTAACGCTGCTTGCAACATGGGCTTTGATCCGTGCCTAAAACAAAAAAGCCGCAAGGGCGAACCCATGCGGCTTTTGGCAAAAAAGGAAGCGGATTAACGCTTGCTGAACTGCTTGCGGCGGCGAGCAGAGTGCAAGCCAACCTTTTTACGTTCCACTTCGCGAGCATCGCGAGTCACGAAACCGGCTTGTGACAGGACGGGCTTCAAAGCTGCGTCGTAGTCGATCAAAGCGCGAGTAATACCGTGACGCACTGCACCAGCTTGGCCAGACTCACCACCGCCGTGCACGTTGACTTGAATGTCAAACGCTTCGCCGTTGTTGGTCAGCATCAAGGGTTGCTTCGAAATCATGATCGAGGTTTGACGGCCGAAATATGCGGCGATGTCTTTACCGTTGATCGTGAT
>CANBRM010000176.1 GCA_947371915.1 Comamonadaceae bacterium
CCGATCCTGATCTGGCGGTGGTGGGCGAAGCGACCAACGGTCTTGAAGCCCTGCAAAACATCAAAGAACTCAACCCTGATCTGGTGTTGTTGGACATTGAAATGCCCCACATGGATGGCATCGAGTGTTTGAAGCGTTTGCGCCTCATCAGCAACGTGCCTGTGATCATCGTGTCCTCAGTGGCCCAAACCGGTTCACCACAAGCGCTGGAAACACGCAAACTGGGTGCCGCAGAAGTCATTGCTAAACCCTCGGGCGCCATGAGCTTGGACTTGAATGCGAAGAAGGGCCACGAGATCGTGACCGCTTCACGCAAAGTGCTCGGCATTTAATCTTTTCGTTCGCGAAGAGATCAAAACACCACGTCATTCAGGTAATCAGCGCACAAGGACAAGTCAATGTCAGATGACTTTATCGAGACCATATGGGCTCAATATGCCGTAGAAACAGAAGAGCATATTGAGGGCATTGAATCGCTGTTGGTGCGAGCCGACGGTGGCGAGCTGTCCGGCGAAGAAATTTCCAGTCTGTTTCGTGCTTTTCACTCCCTCAAGGGTTTGAGCCGCGTGATGGAGTTGGGCGCGCTTGAAGCGGTGGCCCATCGTGCCGAAGATTTGCTGGGTTTGGTTCGCGAAGGCGTGACCTTTTTGGACAAGCCCACGGTCGATGTGCTGCTTCGCGCTTTAGATGCCATCAAAGGTTTGCGGGACATCGCGGTGGCTGAGCGTTCCGGTGGTGAAAAGCCAGAAGCCTTGTGCAAAGAACTGGAAGCAGCGTTTCGCAAAGCCTCTGGCGGCGGCGAGCAAGCCGCAGAGCCTGAAGCACCCGCTGCCCCTGTTCCCCCTGTGGCGGCAGCACCTGCTGCTCCCGCTGCACCAAAAACTCCGGCAAAAAAAGCGCCGCCGCCCGAACCTAAAAAGCTGGTGAAAATCTCGGCGTCTGGCACTGATGAAGATGCGCCTGACGATCAGTCCATCTTTTTGCGATTGCTCAAAAATGGCTTGCCCATTCTTGAGCAATTGGCCGTTTCGATTGCGGCCAAAGAAGATCCCAAACAAATTTTGTCGGTGGCCAACGACATCCGCCGTCCCTTGGTGTGGATGGTGCGTGCGTCCAACAAATTGGGCTACTTGGGCATCACCAAGCGCATTCAAGACATTTCGGAAGCCTTGCCCAAAGACGAAACCATCAGCCGCGAAAGCGGCGAGTTGGTGGTGGACACCATCGTTGCGTTTTTGAGTGATCTGCGCAATCTGGGTGAAACCACGGGCAGCGATCTGGGTGGCGAGTCGTTGAGCCAAGTGTTGTCGCGCACCCTGCGTGAAAGTTTGGAGCATTTGCTCAACAGCATCACGCAAAACTTAGAGACGCTTGAAGCCGCTGTGGCCTACGCCGATGAGACGGTTGCGGGCCATGTGTCGCAAGAGTTTTCGCGTGTGCATGCTTACATGACGTCCTTGTTTCCAGACGCGCACTGCGATGTGCCGTTGTTGTTGATGGACGCCTATGCGCGTGCGGGCCGCTCACATTTGGCGTTGAACAGCGAGGTCATCAGCTTGACCCGCGATGCGGTGACCTTTGTGCGTGCCGTGTGCCAGAGCAAGGACAAAAAGCCTCTGCTCAATGCCACGTTTGTGGCGCAGCAAGGGAGTTTGTCGCAACGCATGAAAGACTATGTGTGGGCGCATGACAACGCCAGCGACATGTCTGCGCAAGAAATTCAAGCCTTTCACGCCTCCTTGCGCATTCCGCCAGAGTTGGCGGAGTTGTTGTCCTCGGAGAACACGCGTGAGTTGAAGGACATGATCGACGACGGGTCCAAGGCCTACTTGATCGTGGCCCATTTAGAGTCGTCGGAGCAAATCGCGACCTCATTTTTGTCGTGGGTGTCTGAGCGCGGTCGCATCATCACCAACCGTTCCGTGTTTGTGGAAGACGAGAGCTGGTACGAGATGTTGTTCATCTCCAAAGGCGACTTTGACGAGATTCAAGCCGAGATTCAACAACTCGATGCTGGCAAAAACCTCATCAAATTGTTGGGTCAGTTTGGGGTGACCAGTGGTCCCGCCATGATTGAGTTTGCGCCAGCAGAGGCACCTGCAGCCGCAGCAGAACCTGTCGCTGCAGCACCCGTCGTGGCCCCAGCGCCTTCTGTGCCTTCCGCGCCTGCAACTTCCGCTCCTGTGGCATCGGTACCCGTGCCTTCCCCTGAACCTACACCCGCCTTGGCCACGCCTGTGCACGCCCCCGTCATGGTGGACACGCCTGCAGAGGCCCCTGTGGACAGCGCGGCAGAAGCACCCGCTGCCGCGGCCCCCAAAGCAGCTGCAGCACCTGCAGCCGCCGCGCGTGCGCCTGCACCCGCTGCTGCGGCAGCCAATGTGATTCGTGTCCCTGGCGAGATGCTGGACCAGTTCATGAACCAAATTGGCGAGATGGTGTTGGTGCGCGGCCAGTTGGCGCACGTCATTGCGGATCAGCGTTTGCGTGAGCAAGCGGTGACCCTGCGTCGTTCCAGCGATTCGGGTTTGACCGACCTCGCGGGCGTGGCGCAACTGCAGCGCCTGATTGATTTGATCGACGAGCAAAACCGCCGTCTGCAAGAGACCGACGCCTTGATCCAAGGTGCCTTGTCGCGATTGCAAGACTCTGTGATGGGCCTGCGTGTGGTGCCCGTGGAGTTGGTGTTCAAACGCTTTCCACGCATGGTGCGTGATTTGGCGCAAGCCCAAGGCAAACAGATTCGTTTGGAGTTGACGGGCCAAGAGGTCAAGATCGACAAGGCCATGGTCGAGTCGCTGGCCGATCCTTTGCTGCACATGGTGCGCAACAGTGCTGACCATGGTGTTGAAACCATCGCCGAGCGTAAGTTGACCGGTAAGCCTGAAGAAGCGGTCATTCGCATTCAAGCCGAGCAGCAGGGCAGCCGCATTTTGATTCGTGTCAGCGACGACGGCAAAGGCATTGACCCCGAGCGCGTGCGCCGCAAAGCAGTGGAGCGTGGTCTGGTCAAAGAAGAAGACAGCCTGTTGATGAGCCGCGACGACATTTTGAAGTTCATCTTCCGTGCCGGATTCAGCACTGCCGACGTGGTGACCGAAACCTCAGGTCGTGGTGTCGGCATGGACGTGGTGCGAACCAACGTGATGCGTTTGGGTGGCAATATTCACCTTGACTCCGAGTTGGGCCGCGGCACCATTTTCACGATGCAAATGCCTTTGTCGGCGGCGGTGCAAGAGGTGTTGTTGGTCAATACGGCGGGTCAGACCTTGGCTGTGCCGGGGCGCTATGTGGCCGAGTTGGTTGAAATCAGCGAAGCTGATGTGCAGTCGGTCAAAGGGCGTACCGCCATCATGCTGCGCGGTAACTTCTTGCCCATCGTGCGTCTCGAAGAGCTGTTGGGCTTCAAGCAAACCAGCGAAGGACAACACCGCTTTGTGGTGGTGCTCTCCGATGGGCAGCGCACCCTGGGCGTATCTGTGGACGAGTTTGTGGGCCGCCAAGAGCTGTTCACCAAGGACATCCATCCACGCTTGGCCGCATTGCCCGGTGTGGGCGGCGCGTCGATCTTGGGTGACGGACGTGTGGTGTTGATTCTCGACGGTGCGGCCATTTACCGCTTAGCCGAGAACATTGGCAACCATGCGCAATTGCCACAGTTGCCCCAAATATCTCAAATCCCAGTCGCTGCCTGATCTGTATGGCCATTTATCTCCAAGTTCGCGCAGGCGCTTTGCAACTCTTGGTGGACGCTTTGGGCGTGCACGAGGTGCTGAGTCTGGACGACTTGGCGGTGGGCGGGCAGGGTGGTCATATCGAGTGGCGCAAGCAAGTGCTGAACTCGGTGGCCGTGCACACCTTTTTCGGGCAAACGCAGGGCGAGCGCTTGATGGGTGTGGTCTACAGCGCGACCGAGGGTGATGCGCCGCTCATGCTGGAAGTCGATGAAGT
>CANBRM010000177.1 GCA_947371915.1 Comamonadaceae bacterium
AACTTAGAAGTGCTGGCTAAAACCGAAACCACCTCCGGCGAATGGGGCCGCGCTGCGACCAATGAGTTGATTCGCAGCCGCATCAAGATCAAGAGCCTGAACTTTATGCGCGGACGCACATTCTTGAACAAGTACTTGATCATTGACGAGGCGCAAAACTTGACGCCCAAACAAATGAAAACCTTGATCACCCGTGCGGGCCCCGGCACCAAGATCGTGTGCATGGGTAACTTGGCGCAGATCGACACACCCTACTTGACCGAAGGCTCGTCCGGTTTGACCTATGCCGTGGACCGCTTCAAAGGCTGGCCACACGGCGGGCACATCACCCTCGCGCGCGGTGAACGCTCACGACTGGCAGACTTTGCCAGCGATGTGCTCTAAGACTTAATAGTCGCCGCTGCTGTAGCCACTGGCCAAGCTCTCGAACTTGGTCAGCGGCTTCAAGAAGGCCAGCTTGACGGTACCCGTGGGGCCGTTACGCTGCTTGCCAATGATGACCTCGGCCACACCCGGCTCTTTCGACTCTTTGTTGTAGTAATCGTCTCGGTAAATAAACATGATGACGTCCGCGTCCTGCTCAATGGCGCCCGATTCACGCAAGTCACTCATCATGGGGCGCTTGTCGGTGCGCTGTTCCACGCTTCGGTTGAGCTGAGACAAGGCAATCACGGGGCACTGTAGCTCTTTGGCAAGCATCTTCAAACCCCGCGAAATTTCACCAATTTCGGTGGCACGGTTGTCACCACCGCTGCTGCTCGAGCCGCTCATCAGCTGCAAATAGTCGACCACGATCAAGCCTAATTTGCCACACTGGCGCGCCAAGCGACGGGCGTTGGCACGTAACTCGCTGGGTGTGAGGCCAGGTGTTTCATCAATGTGCAGCGACACATTGCGCAGCTTCTCAATGGCCTCCGTCAAACGCGGCCATTCATCGTCACTGAGCTTGCCGGTGCGCAGGTGACCTTGGTCCACACGACCAATCGAACCCACGATACGAACCGCCAACTGCGACGCGCCCATCTCCATCGAAAACACAGCCACAGGCAAACCTTCATTCACCGCCACATGCTCGGCGATGTTGATGGCCAACGCAGTTTTACCCATGGACGGACGGGCCGCCAACACGATCAAGTCGCCCGGCTGCAAGCCGGAGGTCATGCGGTCAAAGTCGACAAAGCCCGTTGGCACGCCGGTGATATCGTTTTGGTTGTCCGCCATTTCTTGCACACGGTCCAACAGGTCCACCACCAACTGGGGCATCGCCTGAAAGCCCTGCTTCATGCGGGAGCCTTCTTCACCAATGTTGAAGATCTTTTGTTCGGCTTCGTCCAAGATTTGAGCCACTGCACGACCTTGCGTGTTGAAGGCGTTGGTGGCAATTTCATCGCTGGCCGTCACCAGCTTGCGCAAAATCGAACGCTCACGCACGATTTCGGCATAGCGTCGGATGTTGCTCGCACTCGGCACGTATTGGGCCAAGGCATTCAAGTAGCCCAGGCCACCGATCTCTTCGGCCTTTCCCAAAGCCTGCAAATGCTCATACACCGTGATCACGTCTGCGGGTCGACTGGTGTTGACCAACGCCCCAATGGCAGCGTAGACCTGCTTGTGTTCGTAGCGATAAAAATCGCCATCGACCAGCAAATCGCCCACACGATCCCACGCGCTGTTGTCCAAGAGCAAGCCCCCCAAGACGCTCGACTCGGCCTCGACGGAGTGCGGGGGAATACGCAACTGAGCGATTTGTTGATCGGCGGAAAAGCCTTCTTCAAGACTGGACAAAGCGGCTGACATAGGCATCCTGTAAAACACGCATCCTAAGCCCCATGCAACACATGTCGTGGGATAACTCTGTGGATAAGCAGTGCGTTATTTGGGGAAAACAATATTTCAAGAAAACAAAGAAAAAAGCCGCTCCTAAGAGCGGCTTTTGCCTGAGCGGAAGAAACTTAAGCAGTTTCGCCGTACACAGACACGGTGATCTCAACGACCACGTCAGTGTGCAAAGCCACGCTCACGGTGCTATCGCTCACGACCTTGATGGGGCCTGTGGGCATACGCACTTGTGACTTAGCCACAGCGTAACCGCTCTTAGCCAAGGCTTCAGCGATGTCGCTGTTGGTGACCGAACCGAACAAACGGCCGTCCACGCCAGCTTTTTGGCTGAGCTTGACCGAAGTACCGCCCAATTTTTCGCCTTGAGCTTGTGCAGCAGCCAACTTTTCAGCAGCAGCTTTTTCAAGTTCAGCGCGGCGCACTTCGAATTCTTTGATCGCGGTTTCAGTGGCGCGACGAGCGCGGCCTGAAGGGATCAAGAAGTTACGTGCGTAACCGTCTTTCACTCGGACGATTTCGCCGAGGTTGCCGAGGTTCACGACCTTGTCGAGCAGAATAATTTGCATGGTCGGGCTCCTTAGATCTTGTGCTGGTCGCTGTAAGGCACCAGGGCCAAGAAGCGTGCGCGCTTGATGGCTGTGTTCAGCTGACGTTGGTAAATGGCGCGTGTGCCTGTCAGGCGTGCGGGGATGATTTTGCCGTTTTCGGCAATGAAATCACGCAATGTGTCGACGTCTTTGTAGTCGATTTCTTCAACGCCCGTGACGGTGAAGCGGCAGAAGCGCTTGCGTTTGAAGAGCAGAGATTGTGTGTTGCGCTTAGGGCGCTTGTCTTTGTTGAATTTCTTGAACGTGGCCATGATCTGGGCCTCCTATGAAATTTGCTGAAAATCTTGAATATGAAGAACGACGTTTTTGCTATTGCGCGGACTGGCTAAAAAACCGGTGAACTGCCAAAGGCTACCTAAGGGTTGACGAACTAAGCGTTCAGCCAAAGCACCTAAAGCCACTGTTTTGACACTTGTTTTGACTTGTCGCTTGTGCCCCGCTTCTTCGATATCAGACT
Source organism: Comamonadaceae bacterium (assembly GCA_947371915.1). GTDB lineage: Bacteria > Pseudomonadota > Gammaproteobacteria > Burkholderiales > Burkholderiaceae_C > Limnohabitans. The sequence goes on from CANBRM010000177.1 coordinate 2,905, forward strand.
CATGTTCGAGCCTCAAATCAAGTGCAGGTAAACCTGCTGGGGTGTACCGCATGGCCGAAACCTCTGCGATGCAAGCGTTCAAAACAACGTGATTCACACCTTGCAATAAGGCAAAAATTAGCCTGCGAACTCAGCTTGCTGAGTCTTACGGGCTTCTTCGCGCTCAACTGTCTTCATCATGAGTGAAGGCGCTGTGTCAGCTTTCTTCTTCAAGACGGTCAGGTGACGCAACACAGCATCGTTGAACTTGAACGCGTGTTCGAGTTCAGACATCACAGCTTGGTCAGCTTCGATGTTCAAGCAAATGTAGTGAGCTTTGGCGAGCTTGTTGATCATGTAGGCCAACTGGCGGCGACCCCAGTCTTCCATACGGTGAATAGCACCACCACCAGCGGTGATCATGCCTTTGTAACGCTCCAGCATGGCTGGAACTTGCTCGCTTTGATCCGGGTGGATCAACAAAATGATTTCGTAATGACGCATGGACACTCCTTGTGGGTTGAAGCTGCTTGCGGCGTCAGACGCAGTGCAGCAAGGGAAAGCCTACTAGTATAGTCAATTTTTCTGTGGCCAGCGCTTGCTGAAGACGAATCCCATCAATAAACCCACCGGCACGCCAAAAACACCGGCGCAAATAGGCTCCAACCCCCACCACAACGTATCGCTAGGCTGAAGGTCTAAATACAACTGAACCCATGGGTGATTGGCGACGATGTAATAAAAAGACACCGCAAGACCCGACACCATCGCTGCCACCGCCCCCGCGCGGCTCATCGCTGGCCAGTACAAGCCCAACAGCAACACAGGGAAAAACGTCGATGCGGCCAAAGAAAACGCGCAAGTCACCCAAAACAAAATGTTCACGGGTCGATTGGTGGCAAACCAAGCGGCAAACAGCGCCACCACCATCAACAAAATTT
>CANBRM010000178.1 GCA_947371915.1 Comamonadaceae bacterium
ACGGTGTGTAGATGATGGAGATGTAAGCGCCTGCCAAACCACACAACGCACCGCCAACGACCACCGCGAACAAACGTATGCGACGCACGGGGTAGCCCAGCGCATGGGCCGATTCGGGCGACTCGCCCACGGCACGCAAAACCAAACCCGAACGTGTGCGGTAGAGGAAATAAATCAATCCTAAAGTTAGCGCAATTGCACCGTAGACCAGCGGATGGTGCTTGAACAAGGCAGAACCAAACCAAGGAATATCCGCCAAAAATGGCACTTCATATTGAATGCGCTCAGGCAACTTGGCCTGCACATAGCTTGTACCCACAAAGGCCGAGAAGCCGCCGCCAAACAGGCTGAGTGCGAGGCCCGTGGCGTATTGGTTGGTGTTGAGCCAAATCACCAACACGCCAAACAGCGCAGCCATCAGCGCACCTGCGCCCATGCCCGCCCAAAAGCCCAGCGTGTCGCTGCCTGTGGTGGCCACGGTGGCAAAGCCTGCAATGGCGGCGCAGAGCATCATGCCTTCTGCGCCTAAGTTGACGATGCCTGCTTTTTCGTTGATCAATAAGCCGAGTGACGCCAGCGCCAACACAGTGCCTGCGTTCATGGTGGCGGCCCACAAGAGTGCGTAAGTCTCCATATGAATTTCCATCACAGTGCCTCCGCAGAATTTGGATTGGCTACGCGGGTTACCCAACGCACGCGGTATTGCATCAAGGTGTCACACGCCAACAGCGTGAACAACAACAAACCTTGAAACACGCCCGTCAGTGAACGGGGCAAACCCAAGCGCGATTGCGCCAGCTCACCGCCGATGTAAAACATGCTCATCAATATCGCCGACAGCACCATGCCCACAGGGTGCAAGCGCCCCACAAAGGCAACGATGATGGCCGCAAAGCCATAGCCCACCGGCACAAATGGTGTGAGCTGACGCAGCGGCCCCGCCACTTCTAAAGCGCCAGCCAAACCAGCGGCTGCACCCGATGTGAGCAGCGCCAGCCACAAAGCCTTGCGTGACGAGAAGCCGGCATAACGCGCTGCATCGGGGGCCAAGCCACCCACTTGCTGCGCAAAGCCTGCGTGTGTGCGAAACAAAAACACCCACAGCGCACCCACGCCAGCGAGCGCCAGCAACACGCCAATGTTCACGCGCGTGCCTGTGATGAGTTTGGGAATTTGCGTGATGGCATCAAAGGTTTTGGTTTGCGGAAAGTTGTAGCCCAGTGGGTCTTTCCAAGGGCCGTAGACCAAGAAGTTAAGCGTCATGATGGCCACATACACCAGCATGAGGCTGACCAAAATTTCGCTTGCATGAAAGCGGTCGCGCAAGAACGCGGTGATGCCCGCCCACACCATGCCGCCTGCAATACCCGCCAGCAAGATGAGCACCCAAAAACCTGCACCTGTGTTGGCATCCGCCGTGAGTGCCACGCCAGAGGCACACACCGCGCCCATGACAAACTGGCCTTCAGCGCCAATGTTCCATACGTTGGAGCGGAAGCACACAGCCAGGCCCAGCGCAATCAGCAACAGCGGCGTGGCCTTGACCATCAACTCGGACAAGGCATACACACTCTTGATGGGCTCCCAAAAAAACACCTGCAAACCACGCACCGGGTCTTTGCCCAGCGCGACAAACAAAATCACACCCAACACCACCGTGATGGCCAGCGCCAGCAAGGGCGAGGCATAGCGCCACAGCTTAGAGGGCTGGGCACGCGGCTCAAGACGCAGCATGGTTCACCTCCTGCGTTGCAGCGGGTGCGTCCCACAGGCCACTCATCCACGCACCGATGCGCGACACATTGGCATCTTCGCGTGTGAGCGCGGGCGACAAGCGGCCTTCGGCCATCACATGCAAACGGTCTGACAGCTCTAACAATTCGTCCAACTCCTCACTCACCACCAGCACCGCGCAGCCTGCATCGCGCAGGGCCAGCAGTGCGGCGCGTATTTGCGCGGCAGCGCCCACGTCCACACCCCATGTGGGCTGCGACACGATGAGCAACTTAGGAGCCGCCTCAATCTCGCGGCCCACCAAAAACTTTTGCAAGTTGCCGCCCGACAGCGAACGCGCCGCCGCATCAGGCCCGCCTGCTTTCACTTGGTATTTGGCAATGATGTTGGCCGCTTGGGTGTGCAGCGTGTTCAGGTTGAGCCAACCCAAAGCACCGGCTGCGCCGCTGGATGCCACCGCGTCATCGCGGGTGAGCAACAGGTTTTGCGCGAGGCTCAAGCTAGGCACTGCGCCACGGCCTAGGCGTTCTTCTGGCACAAAGTGCAGGCCGAGGTCACGGCGTTGGTCCGGGTTGAACTGGCCCATGGCTTGGCCGCTCAGCTGAATACTCTCGGCCGCCGCACGCATGTCTTCGCCCGACAAAGCAAACAGCAGCTCTCGCTGGCCGTTGCCCGACACACCGGCAATGCCCACCACCTCGCCTGCGCGCACTTGCAGGTTGACACCATTCAGGTCTACGCCAAAGGGGTCGTCAGCCTGCAGACGCAGGTCGTGCACGCTCAGCACGGCAGCGCCTGGCTTGTGTTCGCGCACGTGCAGCTCGGGGGGCAAGCTGCCAATCATGAGTTGGCTCAGGGAAGCATTGGTTTCTTGGCGCGGGTCGCACACGCCGGTCACGCGGCCCGCACGCACCACGGTGCAAGCGGTGCACAGCGCACGAATTTCGTGCAGCTTGTGGCTGATGTACAAAATACTGCGGCCTTCACTGGCAAGCTGACGCAGCACCACAAAGAGCTTCTCCACCGCTTGCGGTGTGAGCACCGAGGTAGGCTCATCCAAGATGAGCAGCTGCGGATTGGTCAGCAAGGCGCGGATGATTTCCACGCGCTGCATCTCGCCCACGCCCAGTGTGTGCACGGGGCGGGCGGGGTCAATGTCAAGGCCGTATTGCGCGGCAGTGTCGGTGATGCGCTGCGTGACTTCAGCGAGGGTGAGCGACTTGTCGAGGCCCAGCCACACGTTCTCAGCCACACTGAGCGTATCGAACAAACTGAAGTGCTGAAACACCATGCTGATACCCAGACGACGCGCCTCTTGCGGGTTGCGGATATTCACCACTTCGCCGTTGAAACGAATCTCGCCTGCGTCGGGCTTGACCGCGCCGTAGATGATCTTCATCAGCGTGGATTTGCCCGCGCCGTTCTCACCCAACACGGCGTGAATTTCGCCGGGCTGCACCGTCAGGCTCACACCATCGTTGGCCACCACAGCGGGGTAGCGCTTGGTGATGTGGGCAAGTTGCAGGCGGGCTTGGGTCATCGCGAAAGTGGGCGTTATTGAAGTCAATGTTTTACAAAACGGGGGCAAGGTTACCAGCACTGGCTGTATGTCTTCTTGCAAACAACGTGCCCGCGTTTACCCTAGGTTCAAGCTGAATCAAAGCACCAACATGGCGCGGAAGTCGTTCACATTGGTGTGCGTAGGGCCGGTCACCACCAAGTCGCCCACGGCGTCAAAGAAACCGTATGCATCGTTGCGGTCAAGGCAGTCGGTGGCTTTCACGCCTGCAGCCTCGGCGCGGGCCAAGGTGTCAGGCGACACGCGTGCGCCTGCGTTGTCTTCGATGCCGTCAATGCCATCGGTGTCGGCGGCGATGGCCCAGACGTTGGGTTGCGATTGCAAAGCCACGGCTAGGCCGAGGCAGAACTCCCCTGCTCTACCGCCACGGCCAGGCCGAACGTGCGGCAGAGCGCTCTGCTCCGTGTCCCCCGCCCGCTGCGCGGTCTCCTCCTTGACCTGCGCAGAGCGCCCTGCCGCACGCTCGGCCTTTCGGATGGTCACGGTGGTTTCGCCACCGCT
>CANBRM010000179.1 GCA_947371915.1 Comamonadaceae bacterium
GACACTCGACATTCGCATGCGCGCCCAAAGCGCACATGGTCACGCGATGGCCCAATGGGTGGAGCAGCATCCTGCTGTGTCGCGCGTCTATTACCCAGGCTTGGCATCTCACCCGCAGCATGATTTGGCGATGAAACAAATGTCTGGCATGGGCGGTGCGGTGTTATCGTTTGATGTGAAGGCCGCCGACCCGCAACAAGCACGCACGCGCGCCTTCCATGTGCTTGACAGCTTGCGCACGCTCTCGTTGTGTACCAACTTGGGTGACACCAAAACCTTGCTCACACACCCCGCCAGCACCTCGCACGGCAAGCTGTCGGAAGACCAACGTCAAGCCGCAGGCATTGGCCAAGGCATGATTCGCTTCGCCGCTGGCCTGGAGCACTTAGACGACATGAAGGCCGACTTGTTGCGCGGCCTCGATACCCTTTGATTTTTATTTTTGCATGACCAAAATTCGTACCCGTTTCGCGCCATCACCGACTGGCTTTATCCATCTGGGCAACATTCGCTCGGCCTTGTACCCATGGGCGTTTGCACGCGCCACCGGTGGTGACTTTATTTTGCGTATTGAAGACACCGACTTGGAGCGTTCCAACCAAGCTTCGGTGGATGTGATCATCGAAGGCATGAAGTGGTTGGGCCTCGATCACGACGAAGGCCCGTTCTACCAAATGCAACGCATGGACCGCTACAAGGCTGTGCTGGAAGATTTGAAGGCCGGTGGCCATGTCTACCCCTGCTACATGAGCATCGAAGAGCTAGACGCCCTGCGCGAACAGCAAATGGCCAACAAAGAAAAGCCACGCTACAACGGCACATGGCGTCCAGAGCCAGGCAAGACCTTGCCCGCCATCCCCGAAGGTGTGAAGCCTGTGCTGCGCTTTAAAAACCCCCAAAGTGGCTCTGTCGTGTGGGAAGACAAAGTCAAAGGCCGCATCGAAATCAGCAACGACGAGTTAGACGACTTGGTCATTGCGCGTCCCGACGGCACACCCACCTACAACTTCTGCGTGGTGGTGGACGACATCGACATGGCCATCACCCACGTCATCCGTGGCGATGATCATGTGAACAACACGCCTCGTCAAATCAACATCTTCAAAGCGCTGGGCCAAGACACACCGGTGTATGCCCACTTACCCACCGTGCTCAATGAGCAAGGCGAGAAGATGAGCAAGCGCAATGGCGCCAAAGCCGTCACGCAATACCGTGACGAAGGCTACTTGCCCGATGCCATGGTCAACTACTTGGCCCGTTTAGGCTGGAGCCACGGCGATGATGAAATTTTCAGCCGCGCTCAGTTCTTAGAGTGGTTCAACCTCGACCACCTCGGCCGCAGCGCTGCTCAGTTTGACGAAGCCAAACTCAAGTGGGTGAATGCCCAGCACATGAAGGCCATGGCCGACGATGCCTTGGCGCCGTTGGCCCAAGCCCAATTGGCCAAACGTGGCGTGGTCACGGACGAACGCTTGCCTGCCATTTGTGGTTTGTTCAAAGACCGTTGCGACACCACGGTGGTCTTGGCCGATTGGGCCGCTGCGTTCTACGGCGACGTGACGCCCAAAGCCGAAGACCTTGCTCAACATGTGACGGCTGCTGTTGAGCCAGCATTGGCCCTGTTGGCAGAGAAGCTGGCGTCATGCGCCTGGACCAAAGAGGCGGTGAGTGCCGTGATCAAAGAAGTCTTGGCCACGACTGGGTTGAAAATGCCTCAGCTCGCGATGCCCGTGCGCGTGCTGGTGATGGGCACGCCTCAGACCCCATCCCTCGATGCGGTACTTTCTTTGTGCGAAAGAGAAAAAGTTTTGGCTCGCTTGACCAAACGCTAAAAACTGCGATATACTAACGTTCTCGACAGACATCGGGGGTATAGCTCAGCTGGGAGAGCGCTTGCATGGCATGCAAGAGGTCAGCGGTTCGATCCCGCTTACCTCCACCAGATCGATGTCGAGTTGGTTAAGTCCACAGGTTATGACCCTATCGTCTAGAGGCCTAGGACATCACCCTTTCACGGTGAGTACCGGGGTTCGAATCCCCGTAGGGTCGCCAAGTTTTGTAGCACTTGGCTAGGTTGCGAAAGCAACAGAGCAAAAGTTACAGCTACCAGGAGTGGTAGTTCAGTTGGTTAGAATACCGGCCTGTCACGCCGGGGGTCGCGGGTTCGAGTCCCGTCCACTCCGCCAAAACGAGAAACCCTTACAAGCCTTGGTTTGTAAGGGTTTTTTCTTTTCCGCTTCAATTTACGACCACAGTGACCTAGGCATGGCCGGTGCTTCGCGTGCGCGCAGGGCATTCATGAACAAACAGTAAATCGCAACAAATCGCAGTGCGATCAAACCCGCTGTAGTTTGCGCGGGTTGTGCATTGAAATAAATATAGGCGTTGAAATAGTCCATCGCCAGAGCCGTGATCGCGATGCCCACATAAAGCAGCGAAATCTTTTCAAAATACCAGTCCTTTAAATAGCTGAACAGGTAGATGGCGCTGATCCCAATCACAAAGAATGCGCGTATCGTCATGTAGCGATACAGCGCCGCCTCATCAATCACGCCGGCTTGAAAATTGGTGACGGCCAGATGCGGATAAAAAAGCAACCGAACCGTTTGAATCACCACCACGGCCAACAAAAAAACCATGCGGTATTTGAATCCCAGATCACCCTTGGAAGACGCGTTGCTGTCTGTGCCTTGCAGGGCTGCCAGCTCCTCATCTGTGACCAAAGCATGGTCTGTTTTTGATTTGTCCATGGTGTTTATAAGTTTGCCACGACTTACATTTTTTGTATGTACCCCACACCACAGATAAAAATGCCGTATGCAGGCTGGATCTGTGGCCTCAGACATTTGTTAATTACTAGTGTTTGTTAAATTTATTGTTTTTGATGGATTTAAAATCAATACCATTGAACTGTGTCAATTTTAGGAAATTCAATGTCAGCTGCTCACGCGCCTCGCTCAGATTCTTCGGAATCTCTCATGCGAAAAACCTTCACCCAACCCATGTCAAGCGCGTTTGCAACTTGGGTCAGCATCATTAATTTTTGGATTTTTGTGTCTTGCCTGTCGCTGGCAGGAGAAACAGTCGAGCCCTATGCCACCGACTACGCCGCTTGGTTTGACTACATCGAATACGCTGCCGTGCTGTTTTTCACGTTGGACTATTTGGGCAACCTTTACTTTGCCCCTAATCGTCGCAAGTACTTTTTCAGTTTTTGGGGCTTGGTCGATCTGATCTCGATCATCCCGACCTACCTCACCATCATGAACTTGACGGCTTTGCAAGGCTCTAAAGTGTTTCGTGTCTTGCGCGTCGTGCGTGTGTTGCGGGTGCTCAAAATGTCCCGCATCGCTTTGCAGCAGTTAGAGCACAAAGTCGATGGTGCTAACCCGATTTTGACCAACCTCAAGATCTATTTCATCGCGCTGTTCTCGGTGGTGATGATCTCCAGCACCTTGATGTATTACGTGGAAGGGCACTTGTACTCGCCAGAGTCAATTGCTGCCGGTCAAGCGCATTTGGACGCCCACATCCAAGGCCATCCATTGGCTGCTGACGCGCCTCCTGAGGCGAGTAAATTTGTGCCCGTCGACCCCATCAGCGGCAACCCGATTCCTGAAGACAAGCGCTTTTTCACTTCTGTGCCTGCCGCCATGTGGTGGTGCATGGTCACGCTGACCACCACGGGCTATGGCGATATGTTCCCCATCACATTTGGCGGGCGTTTGATTGCCGCCCTCACCATGTTGTTGGGCTT
>CANBRM010000180.1 GCA_947371915.1 Comamonadaceae bacterium
TTTGATGCCAAGAACCCCAAGAGCAAGATGCTGCGCACGCACAGCCAAACCTCTGGCTGGTCGCTCACCGAGCAAGACCCCTACAACAACGTGGTGCGCACCACCATCGAAGCTATGGCTGCGGTGTTTGGTGGCACACAGTCGCTGCACACCAACTCGTTTGACGAAGCCATTGCTTTGCCCACTGAGTTCTCGGCACGCATTGCACGCAACACACAGCTCATCATTCAAGAAGAGACCCATATCACCAACGTGATCGACCCATGGGCCGGTTCCTACATGATGGAGTCGCTCACCCAAGAGATGGCCGACAAAGCATGGGCCATCATCGAAGAAGTCGAAGCCATGGGCGGCATGACCAAAGCCGTGGACAGTGGCTGGGCCAAGTTGAAGATCGAAGCCGCCGCCGCTGAAAAGCAAGCGCGTATCGACTCTGGCAAAGACGTCATCGTGGGCGTGAACAAATACAAGCTCGCCAAAGAAGACCCGATCGAAACCTTGTCGATTGACAACGTGCGTGTGCGCGACGGTCAGATTGAACGTTTGCAAAAAATCAAAGCCACACGCGACACCGCAAAAGTGCAAGCCGCGTTGGACGCACTGACCGCCTCCGCTGAATCAGGCGAAGGCAACTTGCTTGATTTGTCCATCAAGGCCATTCGCTTGCGCGCCACGGTGGGCGAGGTGAGTGATGCCTTAGAGAAAGTGTTTGGCCGTCATCGCGCCGACACACAAAAGGTCACCGGCGTTTACGCGGCTGCCTATGACGACGGCGAAAACGTGGGAGACACCATGGAATATTGGAACGCCCTCAAGGCCGACATTGCCGCGTTTGCCGAAGATCATGGCCGCCGTCCTCGCGTGATGATTTCTAAGTTGGGCCAAGACGGCCATGACCGTGGTGCCAAAGTGGTGGCCACTGCGTTTGCTGACCTCGGCTACGACGTGGACATGGGACCCTTGTTCCAAACGCCTGAAGAGTGCGCTCGCCAAGCGATTGAAAACGATGTGCACGCGGTGGGTGTTTCTACCCTCGCTGCTGGCCACAAAACCTTGGTGCCCGCCATCATTGCTGAGCTGAAGAAGCAAGGCGCTGACGACATCATCGTGTTCGTGGGCGGTGTGATTCCGCGTCAAGACTACGACTTCTTGTACGAAGCGGGCGTCAAAGGCATTTACGGTCCAGGCACTCCCATTCCCGTTAGCGCCAAAGACGTGTTGACGCAAATCAGCAAGGCCATCGGGTGACACCTGCGCAGTTGCTCGACGGCTTGCTGCGCGGCAACGCTGCCGTGCAGCGGCGTGCCATGGCCAAAGCTATCACGCTTTTAGAGTCAACGCGCACCGATCACCGTGCCTTGGCTGATGATCTGCTCACGGCCATGCTGCCGCATACGGGCAAGTCGTTTCGATTGGGCATCAGTGGTGTGCCGGGCGTGGGCAAGTCCACCTTCATTGAGGCCTTGGGGCTGTACTTGATTGCTCAGGGTCACCGCGTGGCCGTGCTGACCATCGATCCGTCGTCGACTGTTTCTGGCGGCTCCATCTTGGGTGACAAAACCCGCATGGAGTTGTTGAGCGTGCACGCGCAAGCCTACATTCGCCCCAGCCCATCGAGTGGCACTTTGGGCGGTGTGGCCGAGAAAACGCGCGAGTCGATGTTGGTGTGTGAAGCCGCAGGCTACGACGTGGTGATTGTCGAAACCGTGGGCGTGGGCCAAAGCGAAACGGCTGTGGCCAACATGACTGACATGTTTGTGTTGTTGCAGTTGCCCAATGCCGGCGACGATTTGCAGGCCATTAAAAAAGGCGTGATGGAGATTGCCGATTTGGTGGTCATCAACAAAGCCGACATCGACGCCATCGCGGCCACCCGCGCCGAGCTGCAAATCACAAGCGCCTTGCAGCTGTTGGGCATGCACGGCAGCGCGGGTCATGCGCACCGCAACACCGAGGTGTGGCACCCGAAAGTCGTGAAGCTCAGTGCGTTGCTGAACCAAGGCGTAGATGCATTTTGGGCCGCCGTGTGCCAGTTCAAAGTCTTGCAAACGCAGAACGCTCGTTTTGCCGAACGCCGCCAACACCAAGCCTTGTCGTGGATGTGGGAACGCATCGACGCAGGCCTCAAACAAAACTTCCGGGCGCAGTCGCGTGTGCAAGCGCTGCTGCCCCAACTCAGTCAACAAGTCGCGGCGGGCCAGTTGGCCGCTTCGACCGCTTCCCGTCAACTGCTCAGTGCTTACCAAGCACAGGGTTAATTTGAAAATCTTCCTGGAGTAAAGAAAGAAAAACCATGCAAGACATCATTGAACAACTGGAGAAGAAGCGCGCTGCGGCTCGCTTAGGTGGCGGCCAAAAGCGCATTGACGCGCAGCACGCCAAGGGCAAACTCACAGCACGCGAGCGCATTGAAGTGTTGCTGGATGAAGGTACCTTCGAAGAGTGGGACATGTTCGTGGAACACCGCTGCACCGACTTCGGCATGGACGGCGACAAAATTCCAGGCGACGGTGTGGTCACTGGCTACGGCATGATCAACGGCCGTTTGGTGTTTGTGTTCAGCCAAGATTTCACCGTGCTGGGTGGTTCGCTGTCTGAAACGCATGCTGAAAAAATCTGCAAGATCATGGACCAAGCCATGAAGGTCGGCGCACCTGTCATTGGCTTGAACGATTCGGGCGGTGCCCGAATTCAAGAGGGTGTCGCAGCCTTGGGCGGCTACGCCGACGTGTTCCAACGCAACGTCATGGCCAGCGGTGTGGTGCCACAGATCAGCATGATCATGGGCCCATCAGCGGGTGGTGCGGTGTATTCGCCCGCGCTCACCGATTTCATCTTCATGGTCAAAGACACGTCCTACATGTTCGTGACCGGCCCTGAAGTCGTGAAGACCGTGACCCACGAAGAAGTGACGGCTGAAGAACTCGGCGGTGCGTTGACCCACACCACCAAGAGTGGTGTGGCCGACATGGCCTTCGAGAACGACGTCGAAGCCCTGTTGATGTTGCGCCGTCTGTACAACTACTTGCCGCTCAACAACCGCGAAAAAGCACCCGTACGTGCAAGCGGTGACCCATCAGGCCGCATGGACATGAGCCTCGACACCTTGGTGCCCGAGAACCCCAACAAAGCCTATGACATGAAAGAACTCATCGTCAAAACCGTGGACGATGGTGACTTCTTTGAGCTGCAACCCGACTACGCCAAAAACATCTTGATTGGCTTTGCCCGCATGGAAGGCCAAACTGTCGGCATCGTGGCCAACCAACCTTTGGTTTTGGCCGGTTGCTTGGACATCAAGAGCTCCATCAAGGCCGCACGTTTTGTGCGCTTCTGCGATGCGTTCAACATCCCCGTGGTCACGTTCGTGGACGTGCCCGGCTTCATGCCTGGTACCTCGCAAGAATACGGCGGCATCATCAAGCACGGTGCGAAGTTGCTCTACGCGTACGCCGAGTGCACGGTGCCAAAAATCACCGTCATCACCCGCAAAGCCTACGGCGGCGCGTATGACGTGATGGCTTCCAAGCACTTGCGCGGCGACGTGAACTTTGCTTGGCCCAACGCCGAAATCGCGGTGATGGGTGCCAAGGGCGCGGTGGAAATCATCTTCCGCGAAGACAAAAACGATCCAGAAAAACTGGCTGCTCGCGAAGCCGAATACAAAGCCCGCTTTGCCAACCCCTTTGTGGCTGGCGCACGCGGCTTCATCGACGACGTCATTCAACCGCACGAAACACGCAAGCGCAT
>CANBRM010000181.1 GCA_947371915.1 Comamonadaceae bacterium
AGGTATTCAAACGGTTCATAGAAGGTCCTTGGAGTAAGAAGCGAGATGCCTCTGTCAAGTTCCGACTGTGAACCGTCTGTGTGTCGCGTCTGTGCGCTGAGCAACAACTTGCGTAAAGTTGTGTGACGCGCGAGTGGCGTTGTTCAGCCCATCAAGCCCGCACGAAAGTCGTCTACGGCTTGAACGAGTTCTTCACGCGTGTTCATCACAAATGGGCCGTATTGCGCAATGGGTTCGCCCAAAGGCTGTCCGGCAATCAAGATCGCCCGTGTGTTGGCTTGGGCACGCAACACCACGCCGTTGCCTTCGTTGCTCAACACAGCCATGCGTCGTACAGGCACGGTGGTCACTTGATGGCCTTGCACAACATCCAAGCTGCCTCGGTAGACATAGATCAATGCGTTGTGTGTCGCAGGCAGGGTTTGCTCAAAGACGGTTTCTTGCGTGTCCGGAAACTGCACATCCAAATAAATGGGATGCGTGTGTTCGCGCTGCACCGCCCCCTCAACCCCATGTGAGGCACCGGCAATCACGCGCACCAACACGCCGTTGCCGGTGATGACTTCAGGAATGTCGTCGCTTTGAATGTCACGGTAGCCAGGCGCACACAGTTTGTTTTGGCTCGGCAAGTTCAACCAAAGCTGAAAGCCTTCCATCGCACCTTCTTCTTGCTCGGGCATTTCGCTGTGGGTCAGGCCACGGCCAGCGGTCATCCATTGCACGCCACCGTTTTGTAGCAGCCCTTCGTTGCCTGCGCTGTCCTTGTGGCGCATGCGCCCCGCGATCATGTAGGTCACGGTCTCGAACCCACGGTGGGGGTGGTTGGGGAAACCGGCAATGTAGTCGTCGGGCTTGTCGCTGCCAAAGGCGTCGAGCATCAAGAAGGGGTCGAGGCGATCCTGCAAGTCATGGGTCAACACGCGCGTCAAGCGCACGCCCGCGCCGTCTTGTGTGTCTTGACCTTGCACCAAGCGTTCGACACCGCGGCTCTGTGTGACGGCACTCATGCGACGACGTAGCCTTCTTCAGCAATCACGTGGGCCACGGTTTCGCGCGCTTGTTCGGTTTGAACCACCACTGTGTCGTGGCTTCGGTCGATCTGAACTTGTGCCTGTGCATCCAAACGCAGCACCGCTTTTTTGACCGCCATTTCGCAATGCCCGCAGGTCATGCCTTGAACTTGAAATGTGTGTTCCATAAGTCGCTCCTCATAAAGATGTAACCTTACCGCATGAATGAATTGTCCTGCGATATCGGTATTGGTGGCATGACTTGCGCCTCGTGTGTGGCCCGTGTGGAACGCGCCATCGCCAAAGTGCCGGGTGTGCAATCGGTCAGTGTCAACTTGGCCACCGAGTCTGCCCGTGTGACGTGGGCCGATCCCGTGCTTGGCAGCGGTGATGCATCCAGTCTGGCGCCCGATGCCGTACGTGACACCCAAACGCAGCAAGCTCATCTGCGTCGCGCTGTGCGTGATGCTGGTTACGAGCCCCTTGCGGCTGAGCACTTAGAGCAGGCCCCAGCCGGTGCATGGGCAGGTTTCGCGCCTGTGGCCATCGGCTTGCTGCTCAGCGCGCCCTTGGTCTTGCCCATGTTGGGTGATGCTTTGGGCCAGCACTGGATGCTGCCGGCGTTGTGGCAATTTTTGTTGGCCACGCCTGTGCAATTCATCCTCGGTGCGCGTTTTTACAAAGCCGGTTGGCATGCTTTGTTGGCTGGCAGCGGGAACATGGATTTGTTGGTCGCTTTGGGCACATCCGCAGGCTGGGCCTTGTCGGTTTGGCTGTGGCTCAGTGCGCCCGCAGGGGCCATGGTGCATTTGTATTTCGAAGGCTCAGCCGTGGTGATCACGCTGGTGCTGTTGGGCAAATGGTTGGAAGCACGCGCCAAGCGCCAAACCACCGATGCCATTCGCGCGCTGCATGCCTTGCGCCCTGCCCGTGCGCGTGTCATTGGCTTAGATGGTGAGATGGATATTCCCATTGACGAGCTGTTGGTGGCGGATCGCGTGGTGGTTTTGCCTGGCGAACGCTTCGCGGCAGATGGCGTGGTGTTGGAAGGCCAAACGCAGGTGGATGAATCGATGTTGACCGGCGAGCCTTTGCCCGTGTCCAAAACGGTGAACGGCGTGGTCACCGGTGGCAGCATCAATGGCGACGGGCGCGTGGTGATCAAAGTCACGGCGACGGGCACAGCCACCGTGTTGGCCAACATCATCCGTTGGGTCGAAGACGCGCAAGCCGCCAAGGCGCCCATTCAGCGTTTGGTAGACCAAGTGTCTGCCGTGTTTGTGCCGGTGGTGTTGGTGTTGGCCGTGTGCACCTTGGGCGGCTGGTGGTGGACGGGGCACAGCGTGGAGGTGTCGCTGATCCATGCGGTGGCGGTGTTGGTCATCGCCTGCCCCTGCGCCTTGGGTTTGGCCACGCCTGCGGCCATCATGGCTGGCACCGGCGTGGCGGCGAAATTCGGCATTCTGATCAAAGATGCCCAAGCCTTAGAGATTGCGCACCGCGTGGACACGGTGGCCTTTGACAAAACGGGAACGCTCACGATCGGACAGCCACGTTTGCTTTCTCTTTCGGTGGTCGATGAACTTCAACCCGGCGACTCCTTCAACGCGGGTTGGTTAGCTCTCACCGCCAGCCTGCAAAGCGGCAGCGAGCACCCCTTGGCGCACGCCGTGGTGCAAGCGGCCAATACCCAAGGGTTGAGCCTGACACCACCCACCGATGTGCGTGCCGTGCCCGGCTTTGGCAGCGAGGGCACCGTCGGAGGTCGGGCCTTGTTGTTGGGTAGCCTTCGTTGGATGGACGTGTTGCAGGTGCCTGAAGGCGCTTGGCGGGCTCAGGCGGCCGCGTTGCAGGCGGCGGGTGCCTCGGTGTCGGTTTTGGTCGAACGCACGTCACAGGGCCTCCTAGCCCGTGCGGTGCTGGCTTTTGGTGACGAACCCAAGCCGGGCGTGCAAGCTGCGTTGGCCCAACTGCGCGAGCGCGGGTTGCGGTTGGTCATGATTTCTGGCGACAACCCAGGCGCGGCGCAAGCCATGGCCGTCCGTTTGGGCTTGCGCCCTGACGAAGTGCATGCCAACGTCATGCCCGGCGACAAGGCGGCCTTGGTGCGTCAACTCCAGCACAACGACGACGGCCCTCCGCATGTGGTGGCTTTTGTGGGCGATGGCATCAACGACGCCCCTGCGTTGGCTGCCGCCGATGTGGGCCTCGCCATGGCCAACGTCAGCGTGCATGGCCAAGGTGGCGGCACCGATGTGGCCATGAACGCTGCAGGCATCACGCTGATGCGCGGTGATGTGGCGCTGGTGGCCGGTGCGCTCGACATTTCGGCGCGCACCGTCGCCAAGATTCGGCAAAACCTGTTTTGGGCCTTTGCCTACAACGCCGCAGGCATTCCGCTGGCTGCCATGGGTTATTTGAGCCCTGTGGTGGCGGGTGCGGCCATGGCGCTGAGCTCGGTCAGCGTCATGACCAACGCGTTGTTGCTCAAGCGTTGGAAGCCTTAAAGCAAAAAGCCACAGCAAGGCTGCTGTGGCTTTTTGCACCGCGTTAGAGCGGCTTAAGCTTCTTTAGGCGCATGCAGGGGCTTGTTCGAGAACCAAGCCACATACAGCGCAGGCAACACCACCAAAGTCAGCAGTGTGGCGGTGACCAAACCACCGATCACCACAATCGCCAAAGGCCGTTGTGTTTCAGAGCCAATGTCGTGG
>CANBRM010000182.1 GCA_947371915.1 Comamonadaceae bacterium
TGCCGCTATTCCTAAAGATTTGTTAGAAAGTGAACTGTTTGGTCACCGCAAAGGCGCCTTCACGGGCGCAGTGGCCGACCGCATTGGTCGCTTTGAGTTGGCCCACGGCGGCACCATCTTTTTGGATGAAATTGGCGACATGTCGCTGGACATGCAAGTCAAGCTGCTGCGCGTACTTCAAGAACGCACGGTGGACCCGATTGGTAGCACCCGTCAAATCAACATTGATGTGCGAGTCATCGCCGCGACCCACCGCGATTTAGAAGCCGAAATTGCAGCCGGCCGCTTCCGCGAAGACTTGTATTACCGCCTCAATGTGTTGCCCATGGTGACACCGCCTCTGCGCGAACGTCCAGACGATGTGCCAGAGTTGCTGACATTTTTTGCGAAAAAACATGTCAACTTTGGCAAGGCACCGATCACCTTCAAACCTGACTTTTTGCAAGCCCTGCAAAAGTACCCTTGGCCTGGCAACGTGCGCGAGTTGTCTAACTTGGTGGACCGTTTCAGCACGCTGTACGCAGGTCAAGAGTTGGAGTTGCGGGCCATTCCACCGACCTTGCTGCCCAAGGGGCTGATCTCGGCACAAGCTGAGTTGCAAGCCATTGCTCCCTTGTTGGCCAAGTTAGAAATGACGCCCCCACCAGAAGTGCTGATTGAGTTGGACGACCAGCCAGAACCCGAAGACGAGAACGACATCGAAGGCATCATCATGCTGGCACAGGGCATGCCGCAGTTGCCGCCCGAAGGTTTGTCGTTGAAAGAGCGCATGGCTCAGATCGAGCGCAGCATCATCGAACAGGCTTTGAGCCGCAACTCGGGCAATGTGTCACGCACGGCCAAGTTGCTCAATTTGCAACGCACCACCTTGATCGAGAAGATCAACAAGTACGACCTGCGTTCAGCCGCCTAAACCGAGACAAGGCCCGGTCTCGGCAAGGCCTTAGTCTCTGTCTTGGTCGTTGTAGAGCACGGTGATGCTCATGCGACGGTTACGTGGATCGCGTGGATCTTTGGGGTTGAAGGGGTCGGTATCGGCCACGCCTTCAATGCGGGCAAAGCGATTTTCTTTGATGCCTTTTTTCTCCAGCAACGAACGCGTCACTTCAGCACGCTCGGCCGACAGCGACCAGTTGTTTCGCCCCTCAGGGTTTTGAAATTGCACGCTGTCCGTGTGACCGCGAATCGCCACTTTGTTCGGAATATCAGCCAACGATGCCGCAATTTCAGAGATCAAGCTAGACGCTTTGCCCTGCATGCTCATGCCGCCGCTGGGGAACATCGCAAAATCGGCTTTGTCGATGATTTCAATGCGCAAACCGTCTTTGTCCCGCGTGATCGACACCTG
This sequence comes from Comamonadaceae bacterium, assembly GCA_947371915.1. Taxonomy (GTDB): domain Bacteria; phylum Pseudomonadota; class Gammaproteobacteria; order Burkholderiales; family Burkholderiaceae_C; genus Limnohabitans. Next base: position 1,349 of record CANBRM010000182.1, read on the forward strand.
ATCTTTCATGCCTTCAAGCCGTTTGTTTTGTGACAGCTTTTGCTCGATCTCTTGTTCGAGCTTGGCAAAGTCAGCTTGCTCTTTGGCTGCGGCAACTTCTTTTTTCTGCTCTTCAGACAGCTTGTCGGGATCGGAGTACGGGTTTTGGTTTTCCTGACCAGGCTCGGTGCTGGGGTTGGGGCCGCCTTCAGAGCGGGGTGTCAAACGTTCCAACAGGCCGGTTTGTTTGGCTGAGAACGGAAAGCCATCGGGATCAATGATGGAGGTACCGCCGAACATACCGTTGGAGCCCGCCAATTTACCCATCGTGACCATGCTTTGCGACGTGGGTTTGAAGTAGTCGGCAATGCTTTTGCGCTGGTCTTCGTTGGAAGCACCCAGCAGCCACATCAACAAGAAGAAGGCCATCATGGCCGTCATCATGTCGGCCAACGCAATTTTCCAAGCACCACCGTGAGCACCGCCATGGCCATCATCAATGATTTTCTTGATGATGATCACCGGCGCGGGAGCAGCCGGGACTTCCTCAGGAATGGCAGGCGGCTTCGGTACGACCGGCGCAGCCTCGCCTTCGGGCACGACCGCTACGGCGGTGTCTTTGTCATCCGCCATTATTTCCTCAGCGCGTCAAAGAGTTCGCCAAACGTGGGCTGACTGGTGTGGCTGATACAGACACGAGCGCCTTCGATGATCAAAGGCACGGGGTAGCCGTGCATATTGCCCAGAATGATCTGCTGCGCCACTTTGAGCACTTCGCCGTCGTCATCAATGATTTGCTTCAAGCGTTGGGCAAAGGGCTCAAAAATACCGTAAGCCATAAACACACCCAAGAACGTACCCACCAACGCGCCGCCAATCAGCGCACCCAGCACAGGCGGAGGTTGGTCGATCGCACCCATGGTCTTCACCACACCCAACACGCAAGCCACAATACCCAGCGCAGGCAAAGCGCCTGACAAAGCCGCCAAGGCCTCGGCTGATTTCATTTCATTGTGGTGATGCAGTTTGATCGACGTGGTCATCACATCTTCAACAGCATAAGGGCTCAGCGTGCCTGAGGACACCACCATCAAACGGATGGTGTCGCACACCAAACCCACCAAGCCGTGGTCGTGCAGCATCTTGGGACATTCGCCAAAAATCGCACTGGCCTCGGGGTTCTCAACGTGCGACTCCATCGCCACAGCACCTTCGGCCTTGAGCGTTTTCATCAACTTAGAGATGACGGCAATGATGGCGACGTAGTCGTCTTTTTTGTACTTGGGGCCTTTGACCACGCGCCCAAAACCGCCCATCGCACTTTTAAAAATGGGCAGACTGTTGCCAGAAACCATGCCGGCAATGCCCGCACCACCAATGATGAACATCTCACCCGGTGCGGCTTTGATAATAGGCCCCATGTCACCGCCGTGAGCGACGTAACCGCCGAACACACAGACAAACAGCAAAATAACGCCAACAATCGAAATCATCTAACACTCCCATGCAGGTCAGCGCACCTCGAACACTTCGGGTGCGCTTTTAACAATCCTACCAACCTGCAAGATTAACTGAATTTCAGTTCATCAAGCCTGTCGATCGCGTACTGGCGGGCACCAAGGAAGGCACGCCTTCCCAAGCATCGCGAATTTCGCGCATCAAGCCATGAATTTCGTCCAGAACGACCACGTCGTTGTGGGCGTTCACATGGAACAAACGACGGGTCACATAGCTGTACAACTCATTGAGGTTGTTGGCCAGATCGCCGCCTTTTTCGAAATCCAAAGCGCCTTGCAAACCAATCACGATGCGACTGGCACGGGCGACGGCTTTGGATTTTTCAGCGATGTTGTTGTGCTGGATGTGACCGCGAGCGGTCGACAAACTTTCCAGCAAACCATCAAACAACATTTGAATGAGCTGCACGTTGTTAGCCGTGGCTACGCCTGTGGTGACTTTGACATTGCCATAACTTTGAATGGCACGCATGTTGGCTCGCATCTGATTAGCTCCTGTGTTTCTCTGGTTTACACAGACAGTATCGGAAGGGTGTCAAAAAACTTGAGGGCTTTGCAGTGAAGATCGTGTGCATTTTTAAGCAGTCTTGGCTGCAGCGGCAACCGGCTCATTAAAAGGCACATCGGTCACCGTATCGGTGGCCAAATCTTGCCGCTGCTGATCCTCATACGCCTGCACATGCTCCAAACCTTGGTTCATGCCATTGCCGCCTTCGAGCACCTCGGCTTGGCCGGTTTGATCGGTCAAGGCCAAAACGGCATCGTCCGACGCAGCGGCGTCACCAGGCTGGCCTGGGCGTTTGAACAAAAACTGGGAATACGGCGTATCGTTGGGAATGCCGACACGTTGGTACATCATGTCCACCAC
>CANBRM010000183.1 GCA_947371915.1 Comamonadaceae bacterium
TTCAACCTCAACGACGGCCGCTGGGGCCGCGACAACGAGACGGGTGCCAAGTCTGAGCCAGGGGCACCCAAGCCCGAAGACAAAAAACCGCACGACCCCACGGCGGGCGGCCCTCCAGATTTGGATGAGCTGTGGCGCGATTTCAACGCCAAGTTGTCCGGTATGTTTGGTCAACGTAAGGGCGGTGGTCCAACGCCTCCTCCATCTGAAGGCCCTTCGGGTCCGTCCTTCAAAGTGGCGCGTTTTGGCATTGGCGTGATTGCGGCTGTGCTGGTCGCGATTTGGATGTCCACGGGTTTCTTCATCGTGCAAGAAGGTCAGCAAGCGGTGATCACGCAGTTTGGCCGTTACCACTCGACCGTGGGTGCAGGTTTTAACTGGCGCTTGCCTTACCCGTTTCAAAGCAATGAGTTGGTGTTTGTGACCCAAATTCGTTCGGTCGATGTGGGCCGTGACAACATCGTTAAAGCCACCGGTCTGCGTGAGTCGGCCATGTTGACCGAAGACGAAAACATCCTCGAAATCAAATTTGCCGTGCAATACCGTTTGACCGATGCACGTGCCTACTTGTTCGAAACCAAGAATCCCACGGAAACTGTGGTGCAAGCCGCTGAAACGGCGGTGCGTGAAGTGGTGGGCAAGATGAAGATGGACGCCGCCATGTCCGACGAGCGTGACCAAATTGGCCCACGCATCCGCACCATCATGCAAGCCATTCTGGACCAATACAAAGTGGGCGTCGAAGTGGTGGGCATCAACTTGCAACAAGGCGGCGTTCGCCCTCCCGAGCAAGTGCAAGCCGCGTTTGACGATGTGCTCAAAGCAGGACAAGAGCGCGAACGTACCAAAAACGAGGCCGAGGCGTATGCAAATGATGTAGTTCCGCGTGCCGTGGGTGCTGCTTCGCGTCTGAAGCAAGAGGCCGATGGTTACAAAGCGCGCATCGTGGCGCAGGCCGAAGGTGATGCGCAGCGCTTCAAGTCGCTGGTGGGGGAGTACCAAAAGTCGCCCCAAGTCATGCGCGACCGTTTGTACATCGACGCCATGCAACAGATTTACACCAACACCACCAAGGTGTTGGTCGATGCCAAGCAAGGCTCTAACTTGTTGTATTTGCCTTTGGACAAAATCATTCAGCAAACCAACAACGGCAACGCTACGGCGAACACGCCAGCCGCTGATGCCACCAGTACCAACCCGAACACGGTTAACACGGCCCCCGCTTTAGGCGACGTGCGTGCGCGTGACGGTCGCTCACGCGATCGCGATGGCCGTTGAGCTCAGGGAACACAAGATGCAAAACAACAAAATCGGTTTCTATATTTCTTCAGCCTTGGTGGCTTTGGCGCTGCTGAGTTCCACCCTGTTCGTGGTGGACCAACGCAAGTTTGGTGTGGTCTATTCATTTGGCCAAATCAAAAACGTCATCACCGAACCGGGTTTGAATTTCAAATTGCCGCCACCGTTTCAAAACGTCAGCTACATCGACAAGCGTTTGCTCACCTTGGACAACGCCGACACCGAGCCCATGTTGACCGCTGAAAAGCAACGCGTGGTGATTGACTGGTACGCCCGTTGGCGCATCACCGATCCGTCGCAATACATCCGCAACGTCGGTCTGGACGAAAACGCCGGTGCGATTCAACTCGCACGCGTGGTGCGCAATGCGTTTCAAGAAGAAATCAACAAACGCACGGTCAAAGAATTGCTGTCGCTCAAACGTGAAGCCTTGCTGGAAGACGTGAAGCGTGAAGTGTTGGCTGCCGTCAAAGGTGCCAAGCCTTGGGGCGTGGACGTGGTGGATGTGCGCATCACACGCACCGACTATGTGGATGCCATCACCGAATCGGTGTATCGCCGCATGGAAGCCGAACGCAAGCGCGTGGCCAACGAGTTGCGCTCAACCGGTGCCGCTGAGGGTGAAAAAATTCGCGCCGATGCAGACCGTCAACGCGAAGTGACCGTGGCCAACGCGTACCGCGAAGCGCAGATCATCAAGGGCGAGGGCGATGCCCAAGCCGCGCGCATCTATGCCGAATCGTTTGGCCGTGATGCCCAGTTTGCGCAGTTCTACCGCAGCCTTGAGGCTTACAAAGCCACCTTCAATAAAAAGAGCGATGTGATGGTGCTTGACCCATCCAGCGATTTTTTCAAAGCCATGCGCGGCAGTGGTGGTGGCAACGCGCCAGCACCTAAAAAGTAACAAGGCGGTTGCATGAGTTTTGACGGCGATACGCTGTGGGTGGCGTTCGGCTTGATGCTGATCGTTGAAGGGTTATTTCCTTTTATTTCGCCCGAGGGCTGGCGTCAGAAAATGGTGCAAGTTTTGGCACTGCACAACGGTCAAATCCGATTTTTTGGTTTGGCCTGCGTGTTTGTTGGCGTTTTGATGCTCTGGTGGTTGGGTTAATGCCCGATAAGACCGGTAAAATCTCTGTTTTAACAGCCTCCATCAATCACATGTCCGCTTGGGTTCTGCCGGATCACATCGCCGATGTTCTGCCTTCTGAGGCCCGGCACATCGAAGAGCTGCGTCGTTTGTATCTCGACACAGCTAGGGGCTACGGCTACGAGCTGGTCATGCCACCGTTGCTCGAATACCTTGAATCGTTGTTGTCCGGTACCGGCCGCGCACTCGATTTACAAACCTTCAAATTGGTCGACCAACTCTCGGGTCGTACCTTGGGTCTGCGTGCAGACACCACGCCACAAGTCGCCCGCATCGACGCCCATTTGCTCAACCGTGCTGGCGTGACCCGCCTGTGTTACTGCGGCCCCGTGTTACACACACGTCCTGACCGTCCGTTTGCCACGCGTGAGCCTTTGCAGTTTGGTGCTGAAATTTACGGCCATGCTGGCATTGAGGCCGATCTCGAGGTGTTGCATTTGGCGCTGGACACGCTCAATGCGGTGTCCATTGCGACCTTCACGGTCGACTTGAGCGATGCGCGCATCGTGCCCGCCTTGTTGAGTGGCGTGACCTTGACGGCTGAGGCGCTCGATGCTTTGCACAGCGCCTTGGCTGCCAAAGACACCACAGGTGTTCAAGCCCTGAGCAAAGATTTGCCTGCCAATGTGCGCGCCGCTTTGGTGGCTTTGGTTGACATGTATGGCGACGCATCGGTGTTGACGCAAGCCGAGAAAGCTTTTGCGGCTTGGCCTGTGGTCATGCAAGCGCTGTCTGAGTTGCGTCAAATCGCCGCTGACTTGAGCGACGTGCCCACTACCTTTGATTTGGCCGATTTGCGCGGCTACGCCTATTACAGCGGTGTGCGTTTTGCCATCTTTGTGCCGGGTGCCAGCGATGCCTTGGTGCGCGGTGGCCGCTACGACGAAGTCGGTGCTGTGTTTGGCCGCAAGCGTCCTGCCGTCGGGTTCAGTTTGGACCTGAAAGAATTGGTCAGCGTGGTGCCTGAGCGTGCCCTCAAAGCCGCCATTCGTGCGCCTTGGGGAACTGCCAAAGGTTTGCGCGAAGCCATTGCCACCTTGCGTGCCAATGGTGAAACCGTGGTCTGCGTGATGCCCGGCCATGAGAGTGAAGTCGATGAATTTGACTGCGATCGTGAACTGATCGAAGTCGCCGGCCAATGGGCAGTGCAAGCTGTTCCTGCCGTTCAAGCCCTTTAATTTTTTAAGTAATCGAGTGGATATGAGCAAACCCGTAGGACAAACCGTGGCTGCAACCAAAGGCCGTCACGTCGTCGTG
>CANBRM010000184.1 GCA_947371915.1 Comamonadaceae bacterium
CCGCCTTCCATGATCACGTTCATGAATTTAGACAGCTCGACATTGCCGTACTTTGGATCCGGCAGGATTTCACGTTTAGGGACTTCGCGACGACGTGGCATATTTCACCTCTTAATTGCTTCAGTTGGCATCTTTTCAGATACCGCAAAAACCATTTTGGTTTTCACTTACTCGACCCACAGCGGGTCACTACGCCGATTCACCGCGCCACGCGGGAAACAGCACCTTTTTAGTCAAAAGACCGGTTGCTTACTTAGCCTTAGGCTTTTTAGCGCCGTACTTAGAACGCGATTGCTTGCGATCTTTCACGCCTTGCAAGTCGAGCGAACCGCGCACGATGTGGTAACGCACACCTGGCAAGTCTTTGACACGACCGCCGCGCACGAGCACAACGCTGTGTTCTTGCAAATTGTGGCCTTCACCGCCGATGTACGAAATGACTTCGAAACCGTTGGTCAAGCGAACTTTGGCGACTTTACGCAGCGCAGAGTTTGGTTTTTTAGGTGTCGTTGTGTAGACACGGGTACAGACGCCGCGGCGTTGCGGCGAGTTTTGCATCGCAGGGCTTTTGGACTTAGTCGTTTCGACTTCGCGCCCCTGACGCACCAGTTGATTGATGGTTGGCATTGAAAAACGTCCCTAAACGTTTGAATTAAAAAAGAAAACGTGAATCCCTTCGGAAATTCCGAAAAGCCTTCTAGTGTATCAGTATCCGATGAAGCTGTTTATTTCACCCAAAGCCGCACCGAATCCCAAGCTCGGCCGAGCAGTCCAGCCTGCTCTACCGCCTCTAACGCGACCAAGGGCACATCGACCAATGGCTTTTGATCAAGCGTGACCTTGAGGCTGCCCACCACTTGACCGCGGGTGAAAGGGGCCAACAAAGGCTCAGGCCGAGCCACTTGGGTTTGCAATCGCCCGCCAGCGCCTGCCGGCACAGCCACCACGATGGGCGAAAAACGGCCCAATTTGATGGCGCTGCCACGCCCTTTCCAGACCGCTGGAGTCACCACCGCTTGGCCTGCCTCAAACAATTTCACAGCATCAAACGCGGTGTAACCCCAATTCAACAGCTTTTGCGACTCGGTGGCACGCGCGTTTTCGCTAGATGCCCCCAAGACAATGGACAACAAGCGGCGCGGGCCCACGCCCGGTGCATCGCGCTTGGCCGTGGCAATCAAGCAAAAACCAGCGGCGTCGGTGTGGCCTGTCTTTAAGCCATCCACACTTGGGTCCCGAAACAACAGCAAATTGCGGTTGCTTTCGTTCGACGCAGGCGTTCCCGCGTAACGGTATTTTTTGATCGCGTAGTAACCCACATACTCCGGGAAGTCTTGCATCAGGCGACTGGCTAACACCCCTAGGTCACGCGCCGTGGTGGTGTGACCGGGTTCGGTCAACCCTTCGGGGTTTTTGTAGCCGGTCGCATTCATACCCAGGGCTTTGGCTTGCGCATTCATCATTTGTACAAAATGCTCAGCCGTACCACCCACCCCTTCGGCCAGCGCCATCGTGGCGTCGTTGCCCGACTGAACAATCATGCCCTTGACCAAGTCTTCAACGGGCACCTTCATTTTGGGATCAATGAACATGCGCGAGCCGGGCATCTTCCAAGCGCGTTCACTCACCGAAAAGGTTTGCTGCAAGCTGATCTTTTTGGACTTCAGCGCATCAAACACCAAATAAGCGCTCATCAACTTGGTCAACGAGGCAGGCTCAATCGGCTTGTCAGCATCCAACTCGGCCAGCACTTGTTGGGCGGTGACATCGATCAGCAAATACGCGCGCGCGGCGATCTCTGGCGGCTGAAGCGCTTGCGCCTGCGCATTGAAAACGGCTGAAAAACTGATCAAACAGCCCAGCAAGGTGGTGCGCAAAGTGCGTGTCATGGGAATTCCGGGTTCATGAGGCCGCAACGCATCGGTTGCGGCAGTTAGAAAGTCTGTATTGGGCGTCAAATCAAAGGAAACGGGTGCTTGTGAGGATCGTCAAAAGCGCTCGAAACGCTCAAGCCTGCACATGGCGAACGACCAAACTCTTGAGAAGTGGCAATTGTCCATGAAAGAAATGACCGCCCCCCGGCACCACCGTGACGGGCAAGCTCTGCGGGCGCGCCCAATCCATCACGGAAGCCAAAGACACCGTGTCGTCTTGCTCGCCATGCACCACCAAGGTTTTGTCGTGCCAATCAGGATGCACAGGCGCCACGGTGAAACGCTGCGCCGCCGTGCCCACAAACACCACTTTGTCAATGGTGCGTTGGGTGCACAACTCAGCCAGCGCATGACTGGCCACAAACGAGCCAAACGAGAACCCCGCAATCGCCAGCGCGCCCTCGGGGGCCACTTGGGCAACCACACGCAACATATCGCGCGCTTCGCCAGCGCCTGCATCGTGCTCCCCCTCGGAGCCTCCGACTCCCCGAAAGTTAAAGCGCACCACCGTCCACCCGCATTGCACAAAGGCACGCGTCAAGGTTTGCACCACCTTGTTGTCCATCGTGCCGCCGAACAAAGGGTGCGGATGCGCCACGATGGCGACGCCGCGCGACACGCCCTCAGGCGCGTCACACAAGGCCTCGATCACCCCAGCTTCGCCTACCAACGTGAGTTTTTCTGTGTGAGCGTTCATGTCCGACCTCAGCGCCCCACGTCGGCAGGCACCAACAAACGCTCAACGACTTGGCCGTTCTTCAGATGACTTTCAACGATTTCCGCTATATCGGTTTGATCCACAAAGCTGTACCAAACGCCCTCCGGGTAGACCACGGCGACCGGGCCTGCCGCACAACGGTCCAAACAGCCCGCTTTGTTCACGCGTACGCCGCCGGGACCGGCCAAACCAGCGGCTTTCACGGCGGATTTACATTGGTCAAACGCGGCTTGCGCGCCTTGCTGACCGCAGCAAGACTCGCCGTTCTCACGTTGATTCAGGCAGAAAAAAATATGGTGCTTGTAATAAGAGGCTTGTGTCATGGCGTGATTCTAGATTTCTCCTTGACGCTCACGGCTCACGCGCGCCAGAGCCCACACCAACACCGCATACGGCCACAACCACCCAAACCACTGCACCAAGCCATGAAAACGGATAAAACGCCCGAGCTCCCAAGTGTGCAACACCTGTGCGAAGTAAGCACTCTCGGGCGATTGGTTCAGCACACTTTGCTGCACCACCAAGACCAGCAACAAAAACGCTGCGCAGGTGCGAGCAGGCAAAGTGGCAAACACCAGCGCCAGCACAAAACCGAGGCCCCAGCCGAGCACCACCGGCAAACTGAGCCACGTCCAAGCGTTCGCGGGGCCATACGTCAAAGCAGCCGACAACGCACTCATGGCCAAACCCACCACCACCACCAACAGAGCGTAGAAAACGCGCTGTCCGATGTGGCGAATCACCCCAAAACCCAGCAAGCAAGGAATCAACAACCCCAACATCACGCACAGCAGCTCGGCACCGGGCAACAAAGGCTCCAGCTCGAAGGCGCGCAAGGGAATCCAGTCGGCAAAAGGCGTGGCATCAAATGCGCTGGTCAGCGCGTCTTCCACACGCTCCCAGACCTGTCCAAGCCCCAAAGGCACAGCGACAGGAAAGAGCAACGCCACCGGCCACATGGCCATCAGCACCAAGGCCATGTGGGCGTCGCGCACAAACCAGCGC
>CANBRM010000185.1 GCA_947371915.1 Comamonadaceae bacterium
GGCTTCAATTTCTTTGACCATCAAGCGGCGCAGCGCCGATGGGTTGCCCACGATGTCTTCGAGCTTGGCTTGTTCGTCGCGCAACTCTTTGAGCTCTTGCTCAATCTTGATGGCTTCCAAACGCGCCAGCTGACGCAGGCGAATTTCTAGGATGTCTTCGGCTTGTCGCTCGCTGAGCTTGAAGCGTTCCATCAGCGCCTGCTTGGGCTCATCGCTCTGACGGATGATGGCAATCACCTCGTCGATGTTGAGCAACACCAACTGGCGGCCTTCCAAGATATGGATGCGGTCCAGCACTTTGTTTAAGCGGTGCTGCGAGCGTCTTAGAACAGTGGCCGAGCGGAATTCAATCCACTCGGTCAACATGTCGCGCAGCGACTTAGGCACAGGGCGTCCATCGATACCCACCATGGTGAGGTTGATAGAAGACGAAGTTTCAAGGCTCGTGTGCGCCAGCAAAGTGGTGATGAGTTCTTGTTGCTCAATCGTGCGGGTCTTGGGCTCGAACACCAAACGCACTGCCGCATCTTTGCTGGACTCATCGCGCACCACGTCCAGCACGGCCAGCACGGTGGCTTTGAGTTGGGTTTGGTCAGCGCTCAGCGCTTTTTTACCGGTCTTGACCTTGGGGTTGGTCAGCTCTTCAATCTCTTCCAACACGCGCTGGCTGCTCACGCCGGGTGGTAACTCATTGACCACCAGTTGCCATTGGCCACGGGCCAACTCTTCAATGGTCCAGCGGGCGCGCACTTTGAGCGAGCCGCGGCCTGTGCGGTAGGCGTCGGCAATGTCAGACGCGCTGCTGATGATTTGGCCGCCACCGGGGTAATCGGGAGCGGGCAAGATTTGCAGCAAGTCGGCGTCGCTCATCTTGGGGGTCTTGATGAGTGCCACGCACGCATCGGCCACTTCGCGCAGGTTGTGGCTTGGAATTTCAGTGGCCATACCCACCGCAATGCCGCTTGCGCCGTTGAGCAAGGCAAATGGCAAACGGGCGGGCAACTGCTTGGGCTCTTCTGTTGAGCCGTCGTAATTGGGCTGGAAGTCAACCGTGCCTTCGTCAATCTCATCCAGCAGCAGCGTGGTGATTTTGGCCAAGCGGGCTTCGGTGTATCGCATGGCCGCAGCGCCGTCGCCGTCGCGTGAGCCAAAGTTGCCTTGACCGTCAATCAGTGGGTAGCGTTGCGCAAAGTCTTGCGCCATGCGCACGAGGGCTTCATACGCGGCACTGTCTCCGTGGGGGTGGTAGCGGCCAAGCACGTCACCAACCACGCGGGCGCACTTGACGGGCTTGGCGCCCGTGTTGTTGTTGGGGCCGCTGAAGCCAAGGCCCATGCGGGACATCGAATACAGAATGCGGCGCTGCACCGGCTTTTGGCCGTCGCATACGTCGGGCAAGGCGCGGCCTTTGACCACGCTGAGCGCGTATTCAAGGTAGGCGCGTTGGGCGTAGTGGCCCAGCGCGATGTCGCCGTCGTTATCAGCGGTAGGCAGTTCGGGGGTTAACAAATCGGTCATACGTCAATCTCAATCGAATCGCCATGCAGTTCCATCAGCTCACGGCGTGCGGCAGCTTCGCCTTTGCCCATGAGTTGTGTGATCAAACCTTCGGTGGTTGCAAAGTCCAGCAAGCCCAATTGCACGGGCATGAGGCGACGGGTGTCGGGGTTGAGGGTGGTGTCCCACAGTTGTTCGGCGCTCATCTCGCCCAAGCCCTTGAAGCGGCTGATGCTCCACTTGCCCTCGCCCACGCCGTCTTTGCGCAGCTTGTCGAGGATGGATGTGAGCTCGCCCTCGTCCAAGGCATACACCTTGGTGGCGGGCTTTTTGCCACGCGCCGGTGCGTCCACACGGAACAGCGGTGGACGCGCCACAAACACATGGCCCGCTTCGATGAGCTTAGGGAAGTGACGGAAGAACAGCGTGAGCAACAACACTTGAATGTGCGAACCATCCACGTCCGCATCCGACAAGATGCAAACCTTGCCGTAACGCAAGCCGCTCATGTCGGGGCTGTCGTTTGGACCGTGTGGGTCAACACCCACGGCCACCGAAATATCGTGAATTTCGTTGTTGGCAAACAAGCGGTCGCGCTCAACTTCCCACGTGTTCAGCACCTTGCCACGCAGCGGCAGGATGGCTTGGTTTTCTTTGTTGCGGCCCATCTTGGCGCTGCCGCCGGCAGAGTCGCCCTCGACCAAAAACACTTCGTTGTGTGCCGTGTCTTTGCTTTCGCAATCGGTCAGCTTGCCGGGCAACACAGCCACACCAGAGCCCTTGCGCTTCTCAACTTTTTGGCCAGCTTTTTGGCGGGTTTGTGCGGCTTTGATGGCGAGTTCGGCCAGCTTTTTGCCGTACTCAACGTGTTGGTTGAGCCACAGCTCCATGGTGGGGCGCACATAGCTCGACACCAAACGCACAGCATCGCGTGAGTTGAGGCGCTCTTTGATTTGGCCTTGAAACTGCGGGTCCAGCACCTTGGCGCTCAGCACATAACTGGCACGCGCAAACACGTCTTCTGGCATGAGCTTGACGCCCTTGGGCAGCAAAGCGTGCAGCTCGATGAAGCTTTTCACCGCGGTGAACAAACCATCGCGCAAGCCGCTGTCGTGTGTGCCGCCAGCGCTGGTGGGAATCAGGTTGACGTAGCTCTCGCGCACCGGTGCGCCGTCTTCGGTGAAGGCCACGGCCCACGCCGCGCCCTCGCCTTCGGCGAAGCTGTCGTGGTTGCTGTCGGCATAACCATCGCCCTCAAACAAAGGAATGACGGGCTCGCCGTGCAGGGTCTGCATCAAATAGTCGCGCAGGCCGCCTTTGTAGAGCCAGTTTTGCGTTTCTTTGGTTTTCTCGTTGATGAGCGTCACGCTCACGCCGGGCATGAGCACGGCTTTGCTGCGCAACAAATGCACCAGCTCATTCATCGGCAAAGCCGACGATTCAAAGTATTTGGCGTCGGGCCACACGCGCACCGAGGTGCCTTGCTTGCGGTCGCCGCTGGCCTGAGGTCGCTTCACCAAGGGCTCAATCACATCGCCGCCCGAGAACACCAAGCGGGCCACTTGGCCTTCACGGTGCGAGGTTGCTTCCATGCGTTTGGCCAAGGCGTTGGTCACACTCACGCCGACGCCGTGCAAACCGCCAGAGAAGCTGTACGCGCCGCCCGAGCCTTTGTCGAACTTGCCGCCCGCATGCAAGCGGGTGAACACCAGCTCAATCACGGGTGCTTTTTCTTCGGGGTGCATGCCAAAGGGAATGCCGCGTCCGTCGTCGTCAATGCTGATCGACGCGTCGGCGTGCAAGGTCACGCTGATTTTTTTGCCATAGCCCGCCAACGCTTCGTCGGCCGCGTTGTCCAGCACTTCTTGGATGATGTGCAGCGGGTTGTCGGTGCGGGTGTACATGCCCGGACGCTGCTTGACGGGTTCGAGTCCTTTGAGAACGCGAATTGAACCTTCGGAGTACTGGGGCGGTGTAGTGGGTTGCTTGGTAGCCATGGGCGGGCATTGTAGGTTTTAGTTAAAGTCGCTCTTTATGACTCATTCATCTACCAAAACCCTGCCCATGTGGCAGGTGCTGATTTGCGGCGCAGCCATCGTGACCCTGTCCATGGGCGTACGCCATG
>CANBRM010000186.1 GCA_947371915.1 Comamonadaceae bacterium
AAGGACGACGCAGCCACACGGGGCAGGTTTCGGTCAAAAAGACGGCCACACCAAAAGCCAAAGGCACAGCAATCAACAAGGCAATGCCAGCGCTGGCCATGGTCCCTACGATGGCAATGGCGGCGCCAAAGTCTTGGTTGATGATGTCCCACTCGACATGCCACAGAAAGTTAAACCCAAAGGTCTGAAACGTCGGCCAAGCATTCACAAACAAGGACACGATGATGCCCAGCAAAGCTACCAACACCAGCAATGAAAAAGCCTGTGTCACACGGTGAAAGAAAAAATCTTGCACACGCTGTTTTTTGGCAATCGCCACCATGTCTTGACTGACCAGTGGATTGGGCGACGCTTGCGACACCGGGTTGGAAGGCATGACAGACCCTAGACTCATGGCAACTTTCTGCTTTTCTTAAAAATCAAAATCCGTCGATCCCTGTGCGCAGCGACCGACGGAAATCGCGAAGTCAACCCAATTTACTTTTGGATTTGGCTAAACACCTTGGCACGAATTTGCGTGGTCAAAGCGTCTGGCAATGGCACATAGTCCAAATCTTCAGCCATTTTTTTGCCATTCGAGAAGGCCCAATCGAAGAACTTGAGTGCTTCCGCGGAGGCCACTTTGTCGGCGGGCTGCTTGTACATCAAGATGAACGAGGCTGTGCTGATGGGCCAGCTGGTCGCGCCTTTGGCGTTGACCATCGACACACCCATACCAGGCACGCTGAACCAGTCGGCACCTGCGGCGGCGGCAGCAAAGGTCAAGTCATCTGGGCTGACGTATTTGCCATCGGCGTTTTGCAACTGCAAAAAGGTCATGTTGTTCTTTTTGACGTACGCGTATTCCACGTAACCCAAGGCACCTTTGACACGGTTCACGTTAGCGGCGACGCCTTCGTTGCCTTTGCCACCCACAGATGTCGGTGCAGGCCACTTGACCGCTGCGCCCTTGCCCACTTTTTCAGCCCAATCTTTGCTGACCACGTTCAAGTAGTCGGTGAAGTTGAATGTCGTACCGGAACCATCGGCGCGGTGCACCACGGTGATAGATTGGTCGGGCAACTTCTTGCCGGGGTTCAACGCAGCAATTTTGGCGTCGTTCCAATTGGCAATCTTGCCCAAGAACATGTCGGCCAACACGGGGCCACTCAAACGCAACTCACCGGGCTTGAAGCCTTCCAAGTTGGCCACAGGCACAGTGCCACCAATGATGGCGGGGAACTGCACCAAACCTTCTTTGTCCAAGTCTTCACCCGACATAGGCGCATCGGTTGCACCAAAAGTCACGGTTTTGGCTTTGATCTGGCGAATACCACCCGACGAGCCGATGGACTGGTAATTCAAGCCATTGCCTGTGGCGGCCTTGTAGCCCTCGGCCCACTTGGCATACATAGGGAATGGGAAGGTGGCACCAGCACCGGTGATGTCGGCCGCGAAGGCTGAGCCCATCGCCAATGTCGCCATAGCAGCGGCAGCCACCGATTTGATGAAAGTTCGTTTGGAGCTCATGTGAATCCTTGCGTTGGTTAAAACTGAAGTGACTTTAGCCACTCATTGTGACGAATTCGTGACATGTGTGACATCTCAATTCAAACGACACATCCATTTCTCTTCAATAATTCAAGTATTATTGAAATATGAATGAAGCCAGCACAGAAACTCAAGTGGTCGAGGCCCTTAGCGCTTTGGCGCAAGTACAACGCTTGCGGGCGTTTCGCGCCTTGGTCGTCGCAGGCACAGAAGGCCTCACGCCCAGCGCATTGGCCATGCAACTAGACCTCGCACCCAGCGGTTTGTCATTTCACCTGAAGGCCTTGAGCCATGCAGGCCTCGTCAGTGTGGAATCCAGCGGACGCAACCTGATTTACCGTGCGGCGTTCACGCGCATGAACGAACTGCTCACCTACCTCACCCAAGACTGCTGCCAAGGTCAATCTTGTGCGGTGGCACCTGCATACGCCTCTCAACCACTCAGTCAGGACGCCCCATGAATTTCTTTGAACGCTACCTCACCGCTTGGGTGGCTTTGTGCATCGTCGTGGGCATTGCGTTGGGGCAATGGATGCCAGACGTGTTTCAAACCATTGGCCGCTGGGAAGTGGCACAGGTCAACTTGCCCGTGGGCGTGCTGATTTGGGTGATGATCATTCCGATGCTGGTCAAAGTTGACTTCAAAGCTCTGCATGAAGTGCGGCAGCACATCAAAGGCATTGGCGTCACCTTGTTTGTCAACTGGCTGGTCAAGCCTTTTTCAATGGCCGTTTTGGGGTGGTTTTTCATCCGATATTTGTTTGCGCCTTGGCTGCCTGCAGATCAGCTTGACAGCTACATCGCTGGCCTGATTTTGTTGGCGGCAGCACCTTGCACCGCCATGGTGTTTGTGTGGAGCCGACTCACCCAAGGTCACCCATTGTTCACGCTGTCGCAGGTCGCGTTGAATGACGCCATCATGGTGGTCGCCTTTGCGCCGCTGGTTGCGTTTTTGCTGGGCTTGTCGGCCATCACCGTGCCGTGGGACACCTTGTTGACCTCGGTTGTGCTCTACATCATCATTCCGGTGGTGTTGGCACAACTGTGGCGCAAGACCTTGTTGGCGCGAAGCCAAGGGCATTTTGAAGCGGTTATGGCAAAAATTGGCCCGTGGTCCATCACCGCCTTGTTGGCCACCTTGGTGTTGCTGTTTGCCTTTCAAGGTCAAGCTATTTTGAAGCAGCCCTTGGTCATTGCCTTGCTGGCCGTGCCCATCTTGATTCAAGTGTTGTTCAACTCTGGCTTGGCTTATTTGCTCAACCGTGCCTTAGGCGAGTCACACAACGTGGCAGGCCCATCGGCCTTGATTGGCGCGTCAAACTTTTTTGAATTGGCCGTGGCTGCAGCCATCAGTTTGTTTGGTTTCGAATCGGGCGCAGCCTTGGCAACCGTGGTCGGCGTGCTGATTGAAGTGCCCGTGATGCTGCTTGTTGTGCAAGTGGTCAACCACAGCAAAGGCTGGTACGAGCGCGCTTGAGTCACGCCATAACTTCCCCCTACCCTTCATCTGAAAACTCACACATGCCTGCCATTACGATTTACCACAACCCAAAATGCGGCACCTCGCGCAACACGCTCGCCTTGATCCGCAACAGCGGTGAAGAGCCGAAGATCATTCATTACCTTGAAACACCGCCCACGCGAGAAGAATTAAAAGCGCTGATCGCGGCGATGGGATTGCCAGTGCGCGACATGATGCGCAGCAAAGAAGCCATCTACAGCGAACTGGACTTGGACAACGCGAGCTTGGGCGATGACGCGCTGATCGACCACATGCTGGCTCACCCCATTTTGATCAACCGCCCCATTGTGGTGACGTCATTGGGCACAAAGCTCTGTCGCCCCTCAGAACTGGTGCTCGACATCTTGCCCCAAGCCCAACGCGCGGCCTTCAACAAAGAAGACGGCGAAGCGGTCGTTGACGCACAAGGACAGCGCTTAAAACCGAGTGCCCACTGACACGCGCCACATGGTTTGTAGCGTGAAGTTGATGATGGGGTCGTAAGCCACGCGGGTAAAAAATTGCGGCCAGTCGTAGGTCACGCTCAGCCCTGTGCGACGCGTGAATTGATCGTTGACCAAG
>CANBRM010000187.1 GCA_947371915.1 Comamonadaceae bacterium
CCAGAATGGGCGTCGTCTATTGAAATCAGTTGCTCCTCATGACCACACACAAAACCGAACAAGAATGGCGCGCCCTGCTGGCCGTCAAAAACGCCGAGCCTTTGGCCTATGAAGTCACCCGCAAAGCCGCCACCGAGCGCCCCTTCACCGGGAAATACGAAGACCATTGGTCGGCTGGCACCTACCACTGCATCTGTTGTGGCAACAAACTCTTTGAAGCCGACACCAAATTTGACGCAGGCTGCGGCTGGCCCAGCTTTCACACAGCAGCAGCGCCTGATTCCATCACCGAACACCGCGACACCAGCCACGGCATGACCCGTGTTGAAACGGTGTGTTCGCAATGCGAGGCGCACCTCGGCCACGTGTTCAACGACGGCCCAGCCCCTACGGGCCTGCGCTACTGCATGAACTCGGCCTCGTTAGACTTCGTGCCCAAAGACTGAACCCGCGCTATGAAATTACTGCTCGATTTTTTCCCCATCATTTTGTTTTTTGCCACCTTCAAAGCCTTTGGCATCATGGCGGCCACAGCAGTTGCCATCGTTGCCACATTGGGCCAAATTGGGTGGCTATGGCGAAAAAATGGTTTTGTGGAGCCCATGCAATGGGTGAGTTTGGTGGTCATCGTGGTGTTTGGCGGCGCCACGCTGCTCACCCAAGACGAAACCTTCATCAAATGGAAACCCACCGTCTTGTACTGGCTGATTGGCAGCGCCTTATGGGTGGGCCATTTCGTGTTCAAGCGCAATTTTTTGCGCCAACTCATGGGCGCACAAATTCAATTGCCCGAGCACGCTTGGCTCGTCTTGCTGCACAGCTGGGCATGCTTTTTTGCAGTGATGGGCTGTCTCAACCTGTGGGTGGCCAATCACTTTGACACCGACACGTGGGTGAGCTTCAAACTCTTTGGCGGTTTGGGCCTGATGCTGGTGTTTGTTGTGCTGCAAGGCATGTACATGAGCCGGTTTGTGCAAGAAACGCCAGAAGACAAACCATGAACATCACCTCACAAGCGCTGACGCAGCGATTACAAGAACGCCTTTCTCCTGCTTTTATGGAGGTTTTGGACGAAAGTGCCGCCCATGCTGGTCACGCAGGGTCAGATGGCACGGGTCAAGGTACCCACTTTCGGGTCCGTATCCAAAGCGACGTTTTCACAGGTAAATCGCGGGTTTCGCGCCATCGCCTTGTGTATGATGCATTGCAAGAATTCATAGACCAAGGCTTGCATGCCTTGGCCATCGAAGTCATCGAAACCCAACCGGATTGAGACCCCTGACATGAAAAAACAAATGATTTGGACTGCTGTTGCCGCTGCCGCGTTGACCGTATTGAGCATGGGCGCTTCGGCTCAAAACATTGCGATCGTCAACGGTAAAGCCGTCCCCAAGACTCGCGTTGAAGCCTTGATGCAGCAAGTGGCCCGCTCAGGCCGCCCGATCACCCCAGAAGTCGAAGCCCAAGTCAAAGAAGAAGTCATTGCACGCGAAGTCTTCATGCAAGAAGCGCAAAAACGTGGCTTGGATGCCACCGATGACTTCAAGAGCCAAATCGAGTTGGCCCGTCAAACCATTTTGATCCGCGAGTTGTTTGCTGAATACCAAAAAACAGCCGCCGTGACTGACGCTGACGTGCAGGCTGAATACGACAAATTCGTGGCAGCCAACGGCGGTAAAGAGTACCGCGCTCGCCACATCTTGGTGGAAACCGAAGACCAAGCCAAATCCGTCTACGCCAGCTTGAAAAAAGGCGCTAAGTTTGAAGACTTGGCCAAGAAGATGTCCAAAGACCCAGGTTCAGGTGCCAACGGTGGCGATTTGGACTGGGCTGCAGCTGGCAACTTCGTCAAAGAGTTCTCGGACGCCATGGTGTCTTTGAAGAAAGGCGAAACCACCCCGGCTGCTGTGAAAAGTCAATTTGGTTTCCACATCATTCGCTTGGACGACGTGCGCGATGCACAGTTGCCTAAGTTGGAAGACGTGAAGCCACAAATCACCCAACAAATGACACAGCAACGCATGGCCGCTTTCCAACAAGAATTGCGCGCCAAGGCCAAGGTCGAGTAATTTCGCCTTTGCTTGATGCAAACAGCGGCCTTCGGGCCGCTTTTTTTTAGAGATGTTTGAAAGCCCTGCGCCATGTCTTTGTTGAACCACCAAATCGAGCTGCTGGCCCCCGCACGGGACGCCGACATTGGCATTGCTGCCCTGCACCACGGCGCAGATGCGGTCTACATCGGCGCTCCGGCGTTTGGTGCGCGGGCAGGTGCCACCAACACGCTGCAAGACATTGAGCGCTTGTGCAAAGAGGCGCATCGCTTCAACAGCAAAATCTTCATCACCCTCAACACGATTCTGCGTGACGACGAGCTCGAAGCCGCGCAAAAAATGGCTTGGGACGTCTACCACGCGGGTGCCGACGTGCTGATCGTGCAAGACATGGGTTTGCTGGAGCTGGATTTGCCCCCCATTCAGTTACACGCCAGCACACAAACCGACATTCGCACGCCTGAGAAGGCGAAGTTCATGCAAGACGTGGGCTTCTCACAAATCGTCTTGGCGCGAGAGCTGACGCTGACACAAATCAAAGCCATCCACGATGTGCTCGATGCCGAGCGCTGCAACTTGGAGTTCTTTGTGCACGGTGCGTTGTGCGTGGCCTACAGCGGTCAGTGCTTCATCAGCCACGCCCACACAGGCCGCAGCGCCAACCGCGGTGACTGCAGCCAAGCCTGCCGCTTGCCCTACCACGTCACGGATGCCCAAGGCCGCTTCATCGCCCACGACAAACATGTGCTCTCGATGAAAGACAACAACCAAAGCGAGAACCTCGCTGCCTTGGTCGATGCCGGTGTGCGAAGCTTCAAAATCGAAGGTCGCTACAAAGACATGGCCTATGTGAAAAACATCACCGGCCACTACCGAGTGCTGATAGACGAGCTGATTGAAGCGCGCCAATACTCGGCCGACCCCGAGCGTCCACCGCTCAGCCGCGCATCAAGTGGCAACACCACGTTGTACTTCACGCCCAACCCCGAACAAAACTTCAACCGCGAATTCACCGACTACTTTGTGCAAGGGCGCAAAGAAGACATCGGTGCGTTTGACTCGCCTAAGAACCCAGGCATTGTGTTGGGTGAGGTTGTCAGCACAGGTCCAAATTGGCTGGAAGTGCAGCCCTACGACAAGGCTGCCGTGCTGCACAACGGTGATGGCCTGTGCTACTACGACCTGCAAAAAGAGCTGGTGGGCGTGGCCATCAACCGCGCCGAGCCAAGTCAGAAAAAAGGTGTGTGGCGCTTGTTCCCCAAAGACCCGATTGAATGCTTCCGCGATTTGCGCGCCGGCATGGTCATCAACCGCAACCGAGACATGGACTGGGTGCGCGGGCTTGAGAAGAACTCCAGCGAACGCCGCATTGGCGCTTGGGTGGAGTTTTCAGAAACGCCGCAAGGCTTTACGCTCAAACTCACCGATGAAGACGGCCACACGGCCAACGCTACTCTGAGCTGCACCAAAGAACTTGCTAAAGATGCGGTACGCAACGACGCCAATC
>CANBRM010000188.1 GCA_947371915.1 Comamonadaceae bacterium
TTCCTGGCGGCACCTGTTGCTTTGATTTACCGGCCTACCACGCTTGGCAGCAACTCAGCCCCGACGTGCGCCGACGTGATATCTTGCGTTGGGCACAAGCGTTTCAACCCATGCAAGCCTCGGTAAATTTGTTGCTGTCTTTGATGCGCGACACAGGCGCGGCTCAGAAAATCATGGCGATGGGTGGTCAATACCAACAATCGCTGGCACAGGGCAAATTTCAGCTGATGCGCGTGGCCATCGACCCAGCCTTGGGCTTCATTCCAGAAATCAGCGGTAACCGTCTGATGATTTGGGTGCGAATGATGCGCCAAGATGGCGAAGGTCGTCTTCAAGCCAGCACGGACGATGTGCCTTTTGAAATGGCTCTGTGCGTTTAAACCATGAGCGATTTTGAGGTACGCATCGTTGTTTGCCCACAATGTGGTGGCCCTAGCCGCTACGAGAGCAAAAACATCTATCGCCCATTTTGCGGTGAACGCTGCCGCAACATAGACCTAGGCGCTTGGGCCAACGAAGAGCACCGCTTGCCCGATCAAACACCCCAAGACGACGCCGACTTCGAAAACACCCCACTGCAGTAAAACAGCTGGGACCAGGGAAGGCACGCCCCTAACCGTAACCTGAACGCACCCAGCCTAAACCGTGTGTGTGGCGCCTTCAAAGCCCCGTTCTTGCGCAAACCACTGCAAAACCGGCAGCGTCCCTGGCAACACAGGCGTCATTTCGACGGGTAGTTGCTGCCAAGCAAATTGCTGCGATTCACGCATTTGCAACGCACCCGACCATTGGGTGACTTTGCAAAAGTTCAGTTGGACCAACGCATGCGGGTAGTCAATCCGCTCAATCTTCCATGGCTGGCAATCTTGAATGGTGATGCCGATTTCCTCTTCCAACTCGCGACGCAGGGCTTGTTCTACCGTTTCACCGGCTTCAAGTTTGCCACCCGGAAACTCCCAATAGCCAGCGTAGGCTTTACCTTCGGGGCGACTAGTGAGCAAAAAAGCTTGATCTGTACGCACAAGAACACCCACCGCCACCTGTACCAAAGTTCGGTCAGCGGAACGAGGCTGGTCGGCATCGACCATGCGCACGGCTGTGTCAGTCACAGCTTAAGACGCGTGCTTGCCCGCGTAATCGCGTGCAAACTGGAAAGCCACACGACCGCTGCGAGAGCCCCGCTCCAACGCCCAAATCAGGGCTTCGGGCTTGGCCGCCTCGATAGCCTCGCGCGTCACACCCAACGATGACATCCACTGGGCGGCAATGGTGAGGTACTCGTCTTGACTGAACGGGTAAAAACTGACCCACAAACCAAAGCGCTCGGACAGAGAAATTTTTTCCTCTACCCCTTCACCCGGGTGCACTTCACCGTCGTCGGTGTGGGTGTAGGTGAGGTTTTCCTTCATGTACTCAGGGAGCAAATGACGGCGGTTGCTGGTGGCATAAATCAGCACGTTCGGCGTAGCAGCGGCAATTGAGCCATCCAAGATGGACTTGAGGGCTTTGTAGCCAGGCTCACCATCTTCAAAACTCAAATCATCACAGAAGATCATGAATTTTTCAGGCCGCGTAGACACCACGTCAATGATGTCGGGCAAGTCGGTCAGATCGTCTTTGTCGACTTCGATCAGACGCAAGCCTTGTGGCGCATATTCATTCAAGCACGCTTTGATCAACGACGATTTGCCTGTGCCACGCGCGCCCGTCAGCAGCACGTTGTTGGCAGGCAGGCCTTTGACGAACTGCTCGGTGTTGCGCTGTATTTTTTCTTTTTGTCCGTCGATCTCTTGCAAGTCAGCCAAACCCAGTTGGGCGACATGGCGCACCGGCTCCAAACCGCCATGACCGCTTGTGCGCTTGCGGTAGCGAAAAGCCACGCTCGCCGACCAATCGGGTGCTGACATGGGTTGCGGCAGCACGGACTCAATGCGTGCCATCAGCGCTTCGGCGCGCTGCACCAAGCGCTCTAAGGGGTTTTGAATAAGGTCGGTCATCAGCTTCTGTAATCCGCGTTGATGCTCACGTAATCGTGGCTGAGGTCACAGGTCCAAACGGTGTCGCTGGCAGTGCCGCGCCCCAAAACCACACGCACGGTGATTTCAGATTGCTTCATCACGCGCTGGCCATCTTCTTCACGGTAGGCCGGATGGCGGCCGCCCTGCACGGCAACGTGCACATCGTCCAAATACAAGTCGATGCCTGTTTGGTCTAAATCGGCAATGCCGGCATAACCGACCGCAGCCAAGATGCGGCCCAAGTTGGGGTCGCTGGCAAAGAATGCTGTTTTCACCAACGGCGAATGGGCAATGGCATACGCCACTTGACGGCACTCCGCACCATCGCGACCGCCTTCGACGTGGATGGTGATGAATTTGGTCGCGCCTTCGCCATCACGCACGATGGCTTGCGCCAATTGGCGCGCCACTTTCAACATCGCTTGCAACAAGGCTTGACCTTCTGCACTGTTCAAACTGGTGATGGTCGGGTGCGCGGCTTTGTGTGTCGCGATGACTACAAAAGAGTCGTTGGTCGATGTGTCGCCATCCACGGTCACGCGGTTGAAGGAGCCCTCTGCCAAAGCCAGCGAGAGTTCTTTCATCAACTCAGGCGCGACGCAAGCATCGGTGGCGACATAGCCCAACATGGTGGCCATGTTCGGGCGAATCATGCCCGCACCTTTGCTGATGCCGGTGATGCTGACGGTGGTGCCCGCGATTTGGACTTGAGTACTCGCTGCTTTGGGCACAGTGTCCGTCGTCATGATGCCTTCGGCTGCATCTGCCCATTGCTGCGCAGTTGCCGCTTCTCCAGCTGCTGCAATGGCCGCAGGCAAGCCCGCGATGATGCGGTCATGAGGCAGGGGCTCCATGATGACGCCCGTGGAAAAAGGCAACACTTGGTTTGGCGAGATGTGCAACATCTCGGCAAGTGCCACGCAGGTTTCACGTGCGCGTTTCAAGCCGTCTTCACCGGTTCCTGCGTTGGCATTGCCCGTGTTAACCACCATCGCGCGAATGCCCTCGCCTGCATTCAAATGCTCGCGACAAATTTGCACAGGCGCGGCGCAGAAACGGTTTTGTGTGAACACACCACTGACCGATGCGCCCGCGTCGATCAAGACGACTGTCAAATCTTTGCGATCTGCTTTGCGGATGCCGGCTTGGGTCACACCGATGCGCACACCCGCAATAGGGTGCAAGTCGGCTACTTGGGGGGGAAGGAGGTTAACTGGCATGAACGATCAGGCCAATTGGCCGTGGCAGTGTTTGTATTTCTTGCCGCTGCCACATGGGCAAGGCTCATTGCGTCCCACTGGAGGCATTTCAGGGGCGAAGGTGGCGGCATCGGCCGTCACCTCGGCATCCCCCAACTCATTGGGTGCTGTGTAGGTCACGTTGTGCAGGGTTTCAGCGCGGTCTTCCAACTCGCTGGCCGCTTGCTCGATTTGTTCATTCGACTCAATCTTGACGGTCATCAACACGCGGGTGACTTCGACCTTGACCATGTCTAGCAACTGGCCAAACAACTCAAATGCC
>CANBRM010000189.1 GCA_947371915.1 Comamonadaceae bacterium
GCAGGTAAGGCGGCCAGAACGTCGAGGGAGTTCAGCATTTGTGCGGCTGTGCCCTCAAACAAACGCCCGCACCCGCCAGAAAACAAGGTGTCGCCGCAAAACAACACAGGACTGGGCTGCGCGTCGGGTAAAAAGTACGCCACATGGCCGGCGGTGTGCCCAGGCACATCGAACACGTCCACACGCTGGCCCAGTAACGTCAGAGGTTCTCCGGCCATCACGGGCGTGAAGGGCTGAGGGATGTCTTCTCGTGCAGGCCCAAAGACCTGCGCGCCGGTTGCTGCACGCAGTTCTGCAACGCCGCCTACATGGTCGGCATGGTGGTGGGTGACTAGAATCGCGGCCAACGTCAGCCCTTCGCGCGCCAGTGCTTGCAACACGGGGGCTGCGTCTCCGGGGTCGACTACCACCGCTTGGTCGTCTTGTTGCCACAACCACAAATAGTTGTCGGAGAAAGCGGGCAGTTCAATGAGTTTCATGACATCTCCAGACCTAAAAACCGATAGTTTGCACGATTGGCTGCTCACGCCTTCAGGTCAGTACCTGTTGAGGTGGGAGCAAGTGCATGTCGATCAGGCGGTCGCAGATGTGTTTGGTTTTCACGCGCTGCAATTGGGCTTGCCCGAGTTGGATGCGTTGCAGGCCAACCGCATGCCCCACCGTTGGCTGGGCTGCGATCGATGGCCCGCACAAACCTTGCTCAATCGTGAGGCGTTTCTCACCAATTACGAAGCCTTGCCTTTTGCCGACGCCAGCCTTGATTTGTTGGTCTTACCCCACACCCTTGAGCTGAGTTTTGACCCACACGCCACTTTGCGTGAGGTGGCGCGTGTCTTGGTGCCCGAAGGTCGTGTGGTGATTGTGGGCTTCAACCCCAACAGTTTGTGGGGCGTGCAAAAAAGTGCGGGCAACGGGCCGCCCGAAGTGGGCGACTACATTGGCCATCGGCGCCTGCGGGATTGGTTGGGTTTGTTGAGTTTTGAGGTGCAAGACGCGCAGTTTGGGTGCTACCGTCCCGCCTTGCAATCCGAGCGCTGGCTGCAGCGTTTGGCGTGGATGGACGCGGCAGGGGCTCGCTCTTGGCCCATTTTTGGCGGTATTTACATGGTGTCGGCGATCAAACGTGTGCGTGGCATGCACTTGATGGGGCCGGCTTGGAAAACATCACCGGCCCGCTCGGCCAAGGCCGTGACCACGGCCACCAAAGGAATGGAATGAACTCTGTTGAAATTTATACCGACGGCGCTTGCAAAGGCAACCCCGGTCCCGGCGGTTGGGGCGCGTTGCTGCGCTCGCCTTCGGGTGAAGAGAAAGAGCTGTTTGGCGGCGAGCTCGGCACGACCAACAACCGCATGGAGCTGATGGCCGTCATTGAGGCCCTGCGTGCACTCAAACGCCCCTGTCATGTGGCCCTTTACTTAGACAGCGAATACGTGCGCAAAGGCATCACCGAGTGGATTCATGGCTGGAAGGCGCGTGGCTGGCGGACGGCCGCCAAGCAGCCTGTGAAGAACGCTGATTTGTGGCAACTGCTGGATGCGTTGGTGCATGACGGCGATCACCACATCCAATGGCACTGGGTCAAAGGCCACGCCGGACACGTGGACAACGAACGTGCCGACGGCTTGGCTAACCGAGGCGTGGAATTGGTGCAGTCGACTCGGTGACAGGCACTGTGAAGCAGAAGTAAAGGTTGCCGCATCGGCAGGTACTTGGTGTCAATACCAACGACTGACCCACGTTGTAGCTGGTACATTGATAAATTGATTGATAAATTGGCAAATAGCGTTTTCACATGACTCAAAGCTCGAAAAAATCCAGTAAACAGCGCTACTTCTGGCTCTTGTTGATTCTTCTTGGTGCTGGCGGTGGCGCCAAATATTTTTGGCCTACAACTGTCGCTGAAGTGAAAGCACCTGTTCAAACAGTTGCGACTGCCTTGGTCGTGCAACGTGATTTCCCTTTGTTGCTCGAAGCCACAGGCTCAACCATCGCGGCGAATATCGTTGATATTCGTCCGCAGGTGACCAATGTGGTTGCCAAGGTGCATATCAAGGAAGGCCAAAAAGTCAACGCAGGCGAGGTTTTGGTGACCTTGGATGACCGTGCTGACCGTGCCAATTATGAGAAAGCCAAGGCCTTGGCTGACGATGCTCAGCGTCAGTTCCAGCGTGCTCAAGAATTGTTGCGTCAACAGTTTGTGGCCCAAGGTGCTGTGGATACAGCGCAAGCCAACGCGATGTCGGCACAGGCAGGCGCGCGTGCTGCGCTGGCAGCTTTGAGCTACGACACCATCCGCTCGCCCATCACAGGTCGTGCGGGCATCATCAGCGTGTTTCCTGGCGCACTGGTGCAGCCTGGCAATACCGTCTCGACCACCACGACGGCGACCACCACCACCGCCCAAGGTGCCATGATGACCATCACCCAGTTGGACCCCATCAATGTGCAATTCACCGTGCCTGAAAGTGCTTTGCCCATCTTGTTTGCAGCGCAGCAATCGGGTAATACACCCACGATTTCTTTTCAATTGAGCGATGGAAAAAAACGTGAAGGCAAAGTGTTTGTGATCGACAACCAAGTCGACCAAGCCATTGGTGCTGTGAAGGTCAAGGCCGTTTTGAGCAATGCGGATCATTCGATGATTCCTGGTCAGTTTGTGCGTTTGCAAGTCAAGGCGGGCATTCTCAAAGACGCTTTGGTTATTCCTTCTCAAGCGGTTGTATCCAACACCCGTGGCGATCAGGTATACGTGGTTGACGCTGAGAACGTGGTGACGCTCAAGCCGGTCAAAGTACAAACGCAAGGGCAGGGCTTCGCCGTGATCACGGGCGTCAATGCTGGAGACAAAGTTGTCGTGGAAGGCAAGCAAAACTTGAGGCCTAACAGCAAAGTGCGTGAAGCCGAAGTCAAGCCAGAGGCAAAGACCGACGTCAAACCTGAAGCCAAAGCAGAAGCGCAAAAATGACCATTTCAGAACTCTGCATCCGTCGTCCGGTGATGACGATGTTGATGTCGCTGGCGACCGTGGTGGCCGGCATCATCGCCTACACAAAAATTCCCGTTGCTGCTTTGCCGAGCTTCAACAGTCCCGTGATTCAGGTGTCTGCCACCTTGTCTGGCGCGAGCCCAGAAAACATGGCGGCATCGGTGGCGTTGCCGCTTGAAAAAGAGTTTTCAACGATCGATGGCATCACCGTCATCAGCTCGACCAACTTCTTAAGCACCACCAGCATCACCCTAGAGTTCAACAGCGATCGCGACATCGACAAAGCTGCCGTGGACGTTCAAGCGGCTTTGCTGCGGGCTCAGCGGCGCTTGCCGATTGAGATGACGACACCGCCGTCGTACCGCAAGGTGAACCCTGCGGACGCGCCCGTGTTGTTCATGACTTTGAGCTCGCCCTCCATGGACTTGTTTGAGGTCAGTGACTACGCTGAAAATTTGATTTCTCCCAACTTGTCCACCATCGATGGCGTGGCCCAAGTGTTGGTCTACGGCCAAAAGCGTTA
>CANBRM010000190.1 GCA_947371915.1 Comamonadaceae bacterium
GCTGCTGGTGTTTTGGGGCATTGATCTGCGGATCGTCTCGCTGATGGACACGCCCACCTTTTGGGTCAAGTTGGGCCTGATGCTGTGGCTGTGTGCGAGTGCGTGGTCCATCGTGCTGCGCTTGGCGCGACCTGGGGAGTCGGCAGGCCCGATGGCTTGGAGTGCCGGTGCGTCCATGACCGGTTTGCTGGCGATCACGATTTCGCCCTTCGCCCCCGGCAGCCCCGAAGAGCAACACATGCTGGCCCAAGCCTCGCCGTGGATGTTGGCAGGTGTCGATCACGGTTGGGCAGGCGTGGCGCAAGCGTGGCAAGCCGTGTGGCGTGCTGCGGCCAGCATTTCGGCCTTGGCCATCCCTTGGCTAGCAGCGCTGCTGTGGACCCTGCGCAGCATGGCCCCAACGCAACCAGCGTGGGCAGGGGCTAGCGCCGGGTTTATGGCGGGGGCTTTGTCGGCGCTGCTCTACTCGCTGCACGCCAGCGTCTCGGCAGGGCCCTTTGAAACACTGGGCTACTTGCTCGGCATGGCCTTGATGCCTACCATCGGCGCCCTACTCGGACGCCGCCTCCTGCGCTGGTAAGTGCTTACAAATTAGGCGCCAGCAAACGCTCTAGGTCTTTCACCGCCACGCCTTGGCGTTGCGCCAAGTCGTGCACTTGGTCGTCGCCAATGCGGCCCACGTTGAAGTAGGTGGCATCGGGGTGGGCCAGATAAAAACCACTCACGCTGGCTGCAGGCGTCATGGCCAAGCTACTGGTCAAGCCCATGTCGATGTCGTCGCATTGCAACAAGGCAAACATGTCTTGCTTCGCACTGTGGTCGGGGCAAGCTGGGTAACCAGGCGCTGGGCGAATGCCTTGGTATTTTTCTTTGATCAGATCTTCGTTGCTCAAAGCTTCGTCTGCGGCATAGCCCCACAAGTCGGTGCGCACACGGTGGTGCATGCACTCGGCAAAGGCTTCGGCCAAGCGGTCGGCCAAGGCTTTGAACAAAATGGCGGAGTAGTCGTCGTGCGCTTCGATGAAACGCTTTTCTTGTTTCTCTGCACCCAAACCCGCGGTCACTGCAAACAGGCCCACGTAGTCGGCGGCTTGGGTTTGATCGGCCACAAAGTCGGCCAAACATCGGTTGGGGTTGTTGTTTGGCTTCACCGTCTGTTGGCGCAAGCCGTGCCACGTCATCACCTGTTGTTGGCGAGTTTCGTCGGCATACATAACAATGTCGTCACCCACGCGCTGAGCGGGGTACAAGCCCACCACGGCGTTGGCGGTGAGCCAGCGGTTGGCAATGATTTTTTTCAGCATCGCTTGGCCGTCGGCATACACCTTCTTGGCTTCCTCGCCCACCACCTCGTCGTCCAAGATGGCGGGGAATGGGCCAGCCAAATCCCAGGTTTGGAAGAACGGCGCCCAATCGATGTATTTCTCAAGCTCAGCCAAGTCGAAGTTTTTGAACACGCGGCGGCCAATGAACTTTGGCTCGGCGGGTGTGTAGTTGTCCCAGCTGATAGTCGTGGCGTTGGCACGCGCTTGGGCCAGCGTGACCAAGGGTGTTTGCTTCTTGTTGGCGTGCTGCTCGCGCACCTTGGCGTAGTCGGCATTCAGCTCGGCGATGTATTTGGCGGCTTGGTCTGACAACAAACCTTGCGCCACACTCACGCTGCGCGAGGCATCGGGCACGTACACCACGGGGCCGCTGTAGTTGGGGGCAATCTTCACGGCGGTGTGCACGCGGCTGCAGGTGGCGCCGCCAATCAGCAACGGCATTTGGCGGTTGCGGAAATACGGATCTTTCTCCATCTCGCTGGCCACGTATTGCATTTCTTCCAGCGACGGAGTGATCAATCCGGACAAGCCAATGATGTCTGCGTTTTCCTCTTTGGCCTTGGCCAAAATTTCGTGGCAAGGCACCATCACGCCCATGTTCACCACTTCGTAGTTGTTGCACTGCAAGACCACGGTGACGATGTTTTTGCCAATGTCGTGCACGTCGCCCTTGACCGTGGCGATGACCATCTTGCCTTTGGCTTTCACGTCTTGGCCCGCTTCGGCTTGCAAGCGTTTTTCTTCTTCGATGTAGGGCACCAAGTGCGCCACCGCTTGCTTCATCACGCGGGCTGACTTGACCACCTGCGGCAAAAACATCTTGCCTTGGCCAAACAAATCACCCACCACGTTCATGCCGTCCATCAACGGACCTTCGATGACGTGCAGCGGGCGACCACCCTTGGCCAAAATGTTGCGGTAGGCCTCTTCCGTGTCGTCGGTGATGAAGTCGGTGATGCCGTGCACCAACGCATGGCTCAAGCGCTGCGCCACACCCACAGGCGCATCAGGAGTGCCGCGCCAGGCGAGTTTTTGGCTGTCGTCTTTGGCCGCGCCTTTGGCGGTTTCGGCCACTTCAATCAGGCGTTCGCCTGGCGTGAGGTGCGCTTCGCCTTCTTTGTATTGGGGTGTGCGGTTCAGCACCACGTCTTCCACGCGCTCGCGCAAGGTGGGCTCGAGGTCGTCATACACGCCCACCATGCCCGCGTTGACGATGCCCATGTCCATGCCCGCTTTGATGGCGTGGTACAAAAACACGGTGTGAATGGCTTCACGCACAGGATCGTTGCCGCGGACTGAAAAGCTCACGTTCGACACGCCGCCGCTCACCTTTGCGCCGGGCAAGTTTTGTTTGATCCAACGCGTCGCGTTGATGAAGTCCACCGCGTAGTTGTCGTGCTCTTCAATGCCTGTGGCAATCGCGAAGATGTTGGGGTCGAAGATGATGTCTTCAGGTGGGAAACCCACCCCACCTTGGTCAACATCCGTCACCAACACGCGGTAAGCGCGTTCGCAAATTTCAATCTTGCGTGCGTAGGTGTCGGCTTGGCCTTTTTCGTCAAACGCCATCACCACCGCAGCTGCGCCGTAGCGCTTCACCAAGGTGGCTTGACGCTTGAACTCGTCCAAGCCTTCTTTCATGCTGATCGAGTTAACGATGCCCTTGCCTTGAATGCAACGCAAGCCCGCTTCGATGACCGACCACTTCGAGGAATCCACCATCACCGGCACGCGCGCAATGTCAGGCTCGCCCGCCATCAGGTTCAAGAAACGAACCATCGCCGCTTGGCTGTCGAGCATGGCTTCATCCATGTTGACGTCAATCACCTGCGCGCCGTTTTCCACTTGCTGACGCGCCACGGCCAAGGCTTGCTCGTACTCGCCATTCAAAATCATGCGCGCAAAGGCCTTGGAGCCAGTGACGTTGGTGCGCTCGCCAACGTTGACAAACAAACTGCCCTCGCCGATGGAGACTGGCTCAAGGCCAGACAGCTTCATGGGGGGAACTGCAGTGGAATTCATGGGGGTACTCACCTGGGGGCTATCAATACAGGTGAGCGTCGTTGCAAAA
>CANBRM010000191.1 GCA_947371915.1 Comamonadaceae bacterium
CTCTTGTAGGGATTGACGAAGTAGTACAGCGGCAGGTTCAGCGCCGCTGACGCTTGTTGGGCATTAACAAAGGGCTCCGCTGAAAAGGCATTGGGCTGCTGGATGGTTTGCTTGTTTACTTGCGTGTCGAACTGTTGATTGCTCTGCAAAGAAAGTGAAATTTCACTCGGGTGTTGGGATTGGTTTTGTTGATTCATGGAAACAGTCATCCCCACTAGCAGCTCACGCTGCCAGCATCTGGGTTTAAAAAATGATTTGAAGAACGGGATGCCATAGAAACATCCCGTTGGATAGAACACGTTCAGGGCGGTGGCAATCAAATGCCTTGCAGTTGCATGCGCACCGGCGGGTGCTTGCTGCGTTCGTGTTCTTGCACCATGGCTTCGACGTAGGTCGTCACCACGGCATTGATGAGTTGCAAGGCCTCATCTTGTGAGTAGCTGCTGAGTGCGCGATCAATACCAACCTCGCTTGCGGCCTCGCCCAATGGTTTGAGGCACTGGCGCATGGCAGACAGTTCGGCTTCGCTCGGATCAATCACATCGCTTCCTGTGATCAATGCTCCTTCGCGATCTAGCAAGCGAACACCTGCTATGTACAGCCGGTGAAAACAAGACTGGCAGCGCATAGAGCAAAACACCCAGTCGAGCCGATAGCGCCTTGCATGCCCGACTTTGAATCGAACGTCTGCATGACCAAACCCGCGAGCCTGTCTTGTGCATACCCAGCATTTCATGAGCGGTCACCATCACTGCGCCCATGTTGGTCGCCCCTGCGCATTGCCTGAACGAGGCGTATAAGTAGCGCCGTTTTGAGGAGCAGGCATATTCGGCACCGATGCGGCCATTGCAGGAGCACCGCCAATTCCACCACCTGAGCCGCCGCCTGAGCTGCTGTCTCGCTGCAGCTTGATGGCCATCAGATCCTCATAGTCCTTGTGATCAGGTTCGATCACCAAGCGGATAATGTTGCGCAACTCGCCCTTGCCATCTTTTTCGATGCCGATGCGAGCCGCAAACTCAGCGCCATCGAGTTCACTGAAACCTCGAATTTGTCGCGCACGCTGCGCCTCGGGTGAGTTTTCATCGGGGTGAATATTGCGCGCGCTGTTGAGAACAGCCTTGATGAAACTGCGCCCCATTTGCCCCCACGTGGGGCCTTTTTGGGAATGTAAGCCCACATTGCTCCAAATTTTGCGTTTGGCAAAGGGCCCTGTGAGCACCACAAACTCGCACGAAAGAAAAACCGCACCGGTTTCATCGGACGCTGTTGCATAACCCCCCGTCCAGCCTTGCGCCAGATCGTCGTAACCACCGGGTTTGATAGCCATGCGCACCATGGCTTGCGTGCCTTTGGGAATCAGATTGAATTCACCTTGCTGCGCATCGGCATCGTTGAAATCGCTCCAAGATGTGGGCGCGCTGTAGGTTGGGTTGTGAGTCGTTGCGTGATAGGTATCGTGAGTCATGATTGGATTTCCTGTGATGTTTGTTTGGTTCAAAGTTGGACTTCGCCAACCCAGCGGATTTGGAAAGTGGGCTCAGTGACGAGCTCTTTGCGCGCAGGCTGAAACGCCGCACGCAACATCGGGTGCCAGTTGACGTAATCTGCCTCGGATACAGAAAACTGCACCTGCATAAAGTCCTGCACGCGGTCACCTGCGACGACCATGCGTTCAGCGATCTGAGATAAATGCGCTTGGTCCCAGACGATCTCTTTGGGTTGAGAGACTTCGATCTGCAAGTCGCCATCATCAATACGGAACTTGGTCGAATCAACGTCGTCAAGATTTGAGGCTTCGTTTATTTGGTCGGCATACCGAAGCTCCATACCTCGATTGATTCGTCCGCGCATCTGCAACGTCCATTCGTGCAGCTGCTGCACTGCGTTGTTGAAATGGGCGAGCTGGTCTTTAGGCAAACGACTGATCTGGTTTTCAGAGAGATCGGGCAATGACGCTTGTTGCAATTGAAGGTGGTTCATGAATTTGTCCTCAGGCAAGCGCGC
The DNA here is from genome assembly GCA_947371915.1 of Comamonadaceae bacterium. Classification (GTDB taxonomy): domain Bacteria; phylum Pseudomonadota; class Gammaproteobacteria; order Burkholderiales; family Burkholderiaceae_C; genus Limnohabitans. The sequence goes on from CANBRM010000191.1 coordinate 2,008, forward strand.
GTTGGGAAGTTGAGACATGCTGGACGCAGTTCTCAAATGCAATGACAGCGTTTAGGGGATAGCTCACACGCTTGCCCAGCTTCAGGTAGTGGGGGCCGCGACCTTCCATGCGCCAACGTTGCAAGGTTTTGGGGCTCATGGCCCAGCGCGAGGCCAAGTCGGCTTCGGTCAAGATCAACCGTTGTGGGATAGATGGCTCTGGGGCAATGACACGCAATGGATCAGTTGCCGAGCGTGCTGGTGTTGTTAGCAGCATTGGTTACTCCTTTCAATGAGTAGAGGGACAACGCTGCTATTTCAAAAAATCAACTAAGAACTGATAAGGAACTGAATCAAGAACTTTGGCGATATCTCCAGTTCTTTATTGCCCACGCCAAGACGCCCTTGCCCTCTGATTTGCCAACTTGTCAGAAAATACAGTAAACTTCTGACAAACTGAGATAAACCATGAGTCAACTCGTCCAATCTGTCCTGTCTGCCGCGCAGTCCCTGCCCGAGGGGGGATTGCTTTCGCCTAAAGAGTTCCTGCATCTGGGCTCCCGCGCAGCGATTGACCAAACCCTGACGCGTCTGACCAAAGAAGGCCAACTTTTGAGAGTTGGCCGTGGGGTCTACGCTCTCCCCGTTCAAGGACGCTTCGGTGCGCGCCCACCGTCAACCGAATCGGTTGTAGAAGCAATCGAAGCCACAAGCGGTGAGGTTGTGGTGGCCAGCGGTGCGGCAGAAGCCAATGCTTTAGGTTTGACCACCCAAGTGCCAACACGGGAGGTTTATCTGACCTCAGGCCCATCACGTCGACTGCACTTAGGGAGTCGGGAGATTGAGCTCAAACACGGGACACGGTGGCAAATGTTCATGGGCAAACGCCCTGCAGGCAAAGCCATTCGCGCGTTGTTGTGGCTGGGGCCTGAACAAGCGTCCCAGGCTTTGCAGACATTGCGTACCAAACTCGAAACTCAAGAATGGGAAGCCATGCGTTCAGCAAGATCCGTTTTACCAAGCTGGATGGCTCGTGCAGTAAGTGAGGTGGCCAGTGTCTGAGTCTTGGTTCGCCCTCAGCCGCCAAGACCAAGCGGAAGCACTAGAGGTCGCGGCTGCATCAACGGGTCGTCCACCCCATCTACTAGAAAAAGACACTTGGGTGGTGTGGACCTTGGCTGCCATCTATGAATCAGCCCTTGCCGAAAAGCTGACTTTCAAGGGCGGCACATCGCTGTCCAAGGTCTACAAAATCATTGACCGTTTCTCTGAAGATGTTGATCTGACCTATGACATCCGCGAAGTGGTTCCCGATCTTTTGCGCGACGGTAATCCGATTCCAGCGTCCTCCAGTCAGGCCAAGAAAATCACAGAAGCCGTGCGCGA
>CANBRM010000192.1 GCA_947371915.1 Comamonadaceae bacterium
CCCGTGCTTTCAGCTGAGCTGCGAAGTGACGCATGGCACTCAAAAAAACGGTGGTGCGCTGTTTGGCAGAGACAACATGCGTCGATTCTTCAGCGACCTCGGCCATCCAAATGGCGTCTTGTTGGGGATCGAAGTCGCTCAGGGCCGAAGCGTCTTCGTCGAGCTGGTCCCCCAAGATCAATACGAGGTGTCTGAGTTTGGACGGCATAACGAGGCACGCTTTCAATATGGGGCTCTGGCCCAGTGGCCCCTGAGTGTGTCCCGTTGGGTTTAATCGCGGAAGTTGTTGAACGACAGGGGCAAGTCGGTCATCTCTTTGCGAATCAGTGCCATGGCGGCTTGCAGGTCGTCGCGCTTAGCGCCGGTCACGCGGACAGCGTCGCCTTGAATGGCTGCTTGCACTTTGATCTTGCTGTCTTTGATGTGACGTTGAATTTTTTTCGACACTTCGGTTTCAATGCCGTTGCGAATTTTGATGACTTGCTTGACCTTGTCACCGCCCACTTTTTGCACATCGCCTTTGTCGAGAAAGCGCACGTCAACCTCGCGCTTGGTCAACTTGTTGCGCAGTACATCTTCGACTTGCACCAACTGAAAATCGGCATCGCCAAACATGGTGATTTCTTTGTCTTTCAGTTCAACGGCAGCAGACGTACCTTTGAAGTCAAAACGGGTGGCGATTTCTTTGGCCGTGTTTTCGACGGCATTTTTAACTTCCACCAAATTAGGCTCGAGAACGGTGTCAAAAGAGGGCATAGCAGTCAGCTTTCAAAATCAGAGTGAGACAATTGTCCTATGTTAGTTGAGCTCAATTTCCCCCTTCAAGCACACAACAGTTTTGGCATCGTTGCCAAGGCCTTTCAGTTGGTGCGCGTGCAGTCCGAAGCTGATGTGCAGGCGGTTATTGCCGATCCCGCGCTCTGCGATCTCCCTAAGCTGGTGCTCGGCGGCGGTAGCAACATGGTGCTGACGGGCGACGTGAAACCCTTGGTGTTGAAGGTTGAACTCAGAGGCATGCGCTTGGTCGAAGAGACCAACAAGGCTTGGGTGGTAGAAGCTGCAGCGGGGGAGAACTGGCACGACGTGGTACGTTGGACCTTGGGCAACGGTTGGCCCGGCTTGGAGAACATGGCCCTCATTCCCGGGTGCGTGGGCGCCTCGCCCGTGCAAAACATTGGCGCGTATGGCGTGGAGTTGCAAGACCGCTTTGACTCTTTAGATGCCATCGACCTGACCACGGGTCACACCTTCAGCCTGAATGCTGCGCAATGCGCCTTTGGCTACCGCGACTCGGTCTTCAAACATGAGAGCAGTGGCCCGAATGGTTTGGGCTTGGCAGGCAAAGCCCTGATCACGCGTGTGCGCTTTTCGCTGCGCAAGGATTGGAAGCCTGTGTTGGGCTATCTCGACCTCGAACGCAAGATGACCGAGACGGGCATCAGCCAGCCCACGGCGATGCAAATCTTTGATTGGGTTTGCGCCATTCGCAAAGCCAAGCTCCCTGACCCCGCCATCATTGGTAACGCCGGTAGCTTCTTTAAAAACCCAACCGTCACCCAAGATCAGTGCGACGACATCATTGCCCGCGAGCCGAAAGTGGTGCACTACGTGCTGGACGACGGTCGCATTAAACTCGCTGCGGGTTGGTTGATTGACGCCTGCGGCTGGAAAGGTAAAACCGTGGGCAACGCGGGCGTTTACGAAAAACAAGCCTTGGTCTTGGTGAACAAAGGCGGCCGCGACAACCCGTGTACCGGTGGCGAGGTGATGACTTTGGCCAAAGCGATTCAAACCAGTGTCTATGAGCGGTTTGGGATTCGCTTAGAGCCGGAGCCTGTGGTGGTTTGAAATTTTCATACAAAGGTGGGCGCTATTCATGATGACTCCAGAGCAACTCGTTCGTAACGTGACGGCCATCACGGGCTACACACGACATGCAGGTGTGGACATTGTTTCTGCAGAGGCCGGTCGCGTGACGCTTTCTTTGGATAAGAAACCTGAGTTGACACAGTTCAATGGTTTCTTTCATGGGGGTGTGGTGTCGGGCTTGGCTGATCACGCCGCGGGAGCCGCTGCAACCACCGCGCTGCCAGCAGGAAAAATTGCCGTTACGGTGGATTTGCACGTTAATTTTCTGAGCCCTGCCAGTGGAAATAGGCTGTATGCAAAAGCGCGTGCTGTGCAGGTGGGCAGCACCATTTGCGTGGTCACCGTGGACATGGAAACGGATACGTCTGATGGCCTGAAGCCGTGTGCACTCGCCAGCGTGACTTTGCGCGTGGTGGATATGCCCGCCATGTCTTCAAAGCCGCTCGCCTAGTTCTGATGGCGTGGGCTTAATAAAAAAGCGACCCGTGGGTCGCTTTTTTGTGGGTGCTAAGAAGCGTTCACTTCTTAGAGCCGCCTTCGAGCTTGATCATGTCCGCACCTTCACCCAACGACAGCAAGCCGGTGTGTGCATAGATGCCCAGCTTGGCGCGTGTGTCCACGATGTCCAAGTTGCGCATGGTCAATTGGCCAATGCGGTCCAGCGGACTGAACGGCGCATCCTCGACCTTTTCCATGCTCAAACGCTCAGGCGCATAAGTCAGGTTGGGCGACTCGGTGTTGAGGATCGAGTAGTCATTGCCACGGCGCAGCTCCAACGTCACAGTGCCTGTCACGGCGCGGGCCACCCAGCGTTGGGCGGTTTCGCGCAACATGATGGACTGTGGGTCGAACCAGCGGCCTTGGTACAGCAAGCGGCCCAAACGCAGGCCGTTGATGCGGTACTGCTCGATGGAGTCTTCGTTGTGAATGCCCGTCACCAAACGCTCGTAAGCGATGTGCAACAGTGCCATGCCCGGGGCTTCGTAGATGCCACGGCTCTTGGCTTCGATGATGCGGTTTTCGATTTGGTCGCTCATTCCCAAACCGTGGCGACCACCGATTTCGTTGGCTTTCAAGAACAACTCAACGGGGTCTGCGTATTCCACACCGTTCAAGGCAACGGGTTGACCTTCTTCAAAACGGATGCTGATTTCTTCGGCTTTCACCACGCAGTCTTCGCGCCAGAAGGGCACACCCATGATCGGGTTGACGATCTTCATGCCGCTTGAGAGGCTCTCGAGGTCTTTGGCTTCGTGCGTCGCGCCCAGCATGTTGCTGTCGGTGCTGTAGGCCTTTTCGGCGCTCATCTTGTAGCCAAAACCGTTGGCGGTCATGAAGGCGCTCATTTCGGCGCGACCACCCAGCTCGTCGATGAACAGCTGGTC
>CANBRM010000193.1 GCA_947371915.1 Comamonadaceae bacterium
CATGGCGCTCCAGTTGATCATCTTGCCCAGCATGTCTTGGCTGAAAAACGGCTGACCAATCGGGATGAGCTGGAACGACTCCAGCACCAAACCAAACACAATCAAGTGGCCGCCCATGCCCAAGAACACCAGCGTACCCAAGATGTTGAAAAACTGAGAAATCACGGGCACGTTGCCCATGTTGGGGTCCATCATGTTGGCAATCGACAAGCCCATCGAGCCCGACACCGCTTGGCCCGCCACCACCATCGCGGCCGACGCCACTTGCGACACCAAGCCCATCGTCAAACCAATCAAAATTTGACGGAAGATCTCCACCAAACCGTCGGCACTGAGCGGGTCAATTCGCGGGATGTCGAGTTGCTGCGATACCAAAAACGCCATCGCAAAACCGAGCAACACGCGGATGCGCATGTTGACCGCGCGGATCGAAAAAATAGACGTGAACGCCAGAAACGCGGACAAGCGAAGCATCGGCCATATGACGACCAAAAACTTGTCCAGAATTTCAATGAGCGAAGCGTTCATGGTCAGTAGGTGTTACACGAACAAACTGGGAATGCGGGTGAAGATGCCCTTGGTGTAGTCCACCATGGTGTTGATCATCCAGCCGCCAGCAACCGACATGGTCAAACCAATGCAGATCAACTTGGGGATGAAGCTCAACGTCTGCTCGTTGATGGATGTCGCGGCCTGAAAAATACCCACGACTAAACCCACAACCAAGCCCACGGCCAACAAAGGCCCAGAAATCAACATGGTCATCCAGAGGGCTTGTCGGGCTAAATCAACGACGGTTGCGGTATCCATGACGCCTCTCCTTAAAACACAAAGCTATTGGCCAGCGACGCCATCAGCAGCGTCCAGCCATCAATCAGCACGAACAACATGAGCTTGATGGGCATTGAAATGATCATGGGCGACAGCATCATCATGCCCATGGACATCAGCACGCTGGCGACGATCAAATCGATCACCACAAAGGGGATGTAAATCAAGAAGCCAATCGTGAACGCACTCTTGATTTCTGACGTGATGAACGCAGGCATCAAGGTGGTGAAGGGCACTTGTGCGGCGTCTTGCAATTCACGGCGGTTGGAGATTTGCATGAACATCGCAATGTCGTCTTCACGGGTTTGCTTGGTCATGAAATCGCGCACTGGGGCTTCGGCTTTCATGAGGGCTTTGTCGAAGTCGAGGTTGCTGTTCATGTACGGGCCAATGGCGTCGTTGTACACCTGCTCAAACACCGGCGACATGATGAAAAACGTGAGAAACAAAGCCAAGCCCACCAGCACCGTGTTGGGCGGTGTTTGTGCCGTACCCAACGCTTGGCGCAAGATCGACAAAACGATGATGATGCGCACAAACGAGGTCATCATCAGCAACATCGACGGCAGCAGCGTGAGCGTGGTCATCAAGCCCAGCAATTGCAGGCTCATGCTGTACTGCTGGCCACCTTTGCCGCCACTGACGTTCACCATGGGCAGGCCTTGGGCGTGGCTGATCACGGGCAAGGACATCAGGGCGAGCAGCAGCACGCCCAAGATGACATAAAGAATCTTTTTGGTGATGGGCTTACGCAGCATGGTTGGCCCCTTCGGTCCAAGTGTGCAAAGTCTTCACCTCGCCTGGGCTCACGCTGGTGAGCACCATTTGGTTGTCCACTTGAATCAACAAAATTTTGTGCTTCAAGCTCAGGGGCAAGGCCTCTTTCACCTGAATGCGGCGATCGGAAACCATGCCGTTTCCTATCGCACGGTTGCGTTTGACCCACCACAACGCAGCGCACAGCAACAGCAGCACCCCCAAGGTGCTGGCGAAAAATTGGCCCCAATCGAAACTTTGCATGATGAATTTCCTGTGCGCACTGACGCTTTTCCGACACTTGACGTGCCTGTACAAGGATATCTTGCAAAGGTCGTGCCAAGTTTTACTGACGCTATAGTCATTGCATGCCCTCACTCAAAGCCCTCATGCCACCTTGGCTGGACCTCCTGCACGCAGGAGGCACGGGCGGTTTGAGTTGGCACTTTCACGCATGGCGCTCGCTCGCAAGGTGGCAAGCCACGGTGCAGCACTTGGACGGTTTTTTGGCCAACGTGCAACCGCAAACCCCACACCTTTTGCTGATCGGCGGCAGCGCGGGCTGGATGATGCCGCCCAGTTGGCTGGCCCGATTTCAAACCATCGCCGCCTACGACATCGACCCCTTGGCCGCCCGACTCTTCACCTGGCGACATGGGGCGCATCTGCAACAACACGGCGTTCAGGTCACACACCAGTGCCAAGACGCACTCGCCGCCCTGCCCGAGTTACTGCGCCAGCACCCCAACGCCTGCGTTTGGTTTGACAACGTATTGGGCCAACATCGCTTTCGCATCGGCGATGTGGCGCGTGCTGAAAAAGAACTACAAAACTTAAAAATGCACTTGAAGGGACGCGCATGGGGCAGCGTGCACGACCTGTACTCAGGCCCCACTAACGGCAACGCCATCTTGGCCAACATCCCCACGCGCTTGGCTCTGAGCGGCGCTGAAGTGACGGCTATGTCACAAACCTTGCTCAGCAGCGTCGGCGCAACCGGCGAGTGGCGTGACCATTTGACACAAGACGTGTTTCCCCAAGGCACCGCCACCCATTTGGTCCCGTGGGCGTTTCGACGTGACGACTGGCATTGGCTGCAAGCGGGCTGGATAGAAGGCCAGTAGAAAGCTCTGAAGCGGGTGGGTTAAAGGCTCAGGACTTGAGGTTGTAGAGCATCACACCCGCAGCGTCCATCTCACGCTGCTCGCGTTTTTGGTGAAAGGCGCGCACTTGCTTGAGGTCTTGCTCCATCAAGGTTTCCATCTGAATGCGCTTTTTCTCTGCGGCCAACAGCATGAGTTTTTTATTGTCAAGGTCTTGGTTGGCTTTGGCCAAGTCGCCATCCACACGTATCACCAGCGCCTTGACCTGCTGCATGAAACCTCGGTAGTTCAAGGTCTCGGCCATGCTGTGCAGTTTTTTTTCAGCTTCTTTAGAGCGGTGCACGTAATCGAGGTAGAGCATTTCCATGCGCTCGCGGCTTTGCTCCAAATGTGTCACACGCTCACGCGACTTCACCACTTCGGCCTGCGCCTCTTCACACTTTTCTTTGGCTTTTTTCGCCAAGATCGGCCAAGCGGCGCGGGGCTTCATGACAGGATGTGGCGCAACTGATCGCGCGTGACTTCGTAGTCTTCAGGCGCGTGCATCTCTTGACGCA
>CANBRM010000194.1 GCA_947371915.1 Comamonadaceae bacterium
CGCATCGCCATGCTTAAAAACGGCAAGGTGGTCGCGTTAGACAGCACCACGGAGCTTTTGAAAGCCGCGTCCAGCAATGTGTTGCGCTTTAAGTTGGATGCAGAGTTGCCACCCGAGTTGGCCGCCAAAGCGCGGGTAACCGGTCGCATCGTTCAGTTTCCTGCCAACGATGCCGATGAGATTGAGCTGTATTTGGCTGCAGTACGCCAAGCGGGCTTGAAGGCTGAAGATGTCGAAATTCGCAAAGCAGACTTGGAAGATGTCTTCCTCGACGTGATGCACCAACACGAAGAGGCGCGCGCATGATGACCGGTTGGACTGCTCTTTTTTACAAAGAGGTGCTGCGTTTTTGGAAAGTCGGTTTCCAAACGGTGGCGGCACCCGTGCTGACAGCTGTCATGTATTTGATGATTTTTGGCCATGTGCTGGAGTCGCATGTGCAGGTCTACGAGGGCGTGAGCTACACCGCTTTTTTGATTCCGGGTTTGGTGATGATGAGCGTGTTGCAAAACGCCTTTGCCAACAGTTCTTCGTCCATGGTGCAAAGCAAGATCATGGGTAACTTGGTGTTCTTGTTGCTCACCCCCTTGTCGCACTGGAATTGGTTTTTTGCTTACGCGCTGTCAGCCATGGTGCGTGGCTTGGTGGTGGGCTTGGGTGTGCTGTTGGCGGGCGTGCTGTTTGTGTGGCAATCGTCGGTGCTGAACTTTTCTTTGCTTCCTGCTCAGCCCCTGTGGGTGTTGGTCTTTGCGGTGGCAGGGGCGTTTATGTTGGGCGCTTTGGGATTGATCGCTGGGTTGTGGGCCGATAAGTTTGACCAAATGGCCGCATTTCAAAACTTCATCATCATGCCCATGACGTTTTTGAGTGGCGTGTTTTATTCCATCCATTCACTGCCGATCTTCTGGCAAAGCGTGAGTCACCTGAACCCGTTTTTTTACATGATCGACGGCTTTCGCTATGGCTTCTTTGGGCAAAGCGATGTGTCGCCTTGGTTGAGCTTGGGCGTGGTGGGCGTGTGCCTGTGTGGTGTGTCCGTGGTCGCGCTGCATCTGCTGCGCACCGGTTACAAAATTCGCGGATAAAGAAAGTCTCCATGACAGCACAAGAATTACAAGCATTGATTGCCGCAGGTTTGCCTTGCGAACATTTGCACGTGGAGGGCGATGGTCGCCATTGGTACGCCACCTTGGTCTCGGCTGAGTTTGAGGGCAAGCGCCTGATTCAACGTCACCAGCGCGTGTACGCTACGTTGGGCGAAAGAATGAAAACCGACGAAGTGCATGCTTTGTCGATGAAAACCTACACGCCTGCCGAATGGTTGGCTTTGGGCAGCCCAGCCTCTGACACCGCGCACTGAACCCTGTGTGGCTTGCGCTTGAAAACTAATTTATGGACAAACTTTTAATTCGCGGCGGCCGCACCCTGAACGGTGAAGTGCTGATTTCTGGTGCCAAAAACGCGGCCCTGCCCGAGCTGTGCGCAGCCTTGTTGACCGACCAACCTGTGACGTTGCAAAACGTGCCGCAGTTGCAGGACGTGGCCACCATGCTCAAGCTCATCCGCAACATGGGCGTCACCGCCGAACGCGCCGATGACGGCACAGTCAGCTTGAACGCTGGGGCTTTGAACAACCCCGAAGCCCCTTACGAGTTGGTCAAGACCATGCGCGCTTCGGTGTTGGCACTCGGCCCCTTGTTGGCCCGCTTTGGTCACGCCAAGGTGTCGTTGCCCGGCGGTTGCGCCATTGGCTCGCGACCTGTGGACCAGCACATCAAAGGTCTGCAAGCAATGGGTGCAGAAATTGATGTGGACCACGGTTACATGGTCGCCAAATTGGGCGGTGGTCGCACACGCCTCAAAGGTGCACGCATCGCCACCGACATGGTGACGGTGACTGGCACAGAAAACTTTTTGATGGCTGCAGCGTTGGCCGACGGCGAAACCGTGTTGGAAAACGCCGCGCAAGAGCCAGAGATTCCAGACTTGGCAGAAATGCTCATTGCCATGGGCGCGAAGATTGAAGGTCACGGCACCAGCCGCATTCACATCCAAGGTGTGGATCGCTTGCACGGCTGCACCCACAAAGTGGTGGCTGACCGTATTGAAGCTGGCACGTTCTTGTGCGCGGTGGCTGCCACTGGCGGCGACGTGTTCTTGCGTCACGCCCGTGCTGACCATTTGGACGCGGTCATCGACAAGCTGCGTGACGCTGGTGCAACTGTCACTGCCAACGCAGACGGCATTCGCATTCAGGGCACTGCGCCTGCGTATGAACACCTCAAGGCGCAAAACTTCCGCACCACCGAATACCCAGGCTTCCCCACCGACATGCAAGCGCAGTTCATGGTGTTGAACGCCATTGCCAAGGGCGCATCGAAGGTGACCGAAACGATTTTTGAAAACCGCTTCATGCACGTCAACGAGTTGGTGCGTTTGGGCGCACACATTCAAATCGACGGCAAAGTGGCTGTGCTTGAAGGCGTCCAAAAGCTCTCGGGTGCAACCGTCATGGCCACCGACTTGCGCGCTTCTGCCTCGCTGGTGATTGCGGGCTTGGTGGCTGACGGCGAAACCTTGGTGGACCGTATCTACCACTTGGACCGTGGCTACGACAAGATGGAAGCCAAGCTGCGCGCCATCGGCGCAGATATCGAAAGAGTGAAATGAACAACATGCTGACGCTGGCCCTATCTAAAGGCCGCATCTTTGATGAAACCATGCCGCTGCTCAAAGCCGCAGGCATTGAGGTGCTCGAAGACCCAGAAAAATCTCGCAAGCTCATCTTGCCCACCAACCACGCCAACGTGCGTGTGGTGTTGGTGCGTGCGTCTGACGTGCCCACGTATGTGCAATACGGCGGTGCTGATTTGGGCGTGACTGGGCTCGACACCCTCATCGAACACGGCGGTGGTGTGGCAGGTGGCGTGGCCACTGCGGGCCTGTACCAACCCCTCGATTTGCAAATCGCCAAATGCCGCATGAGCGTGGCCGTGCGTTCTGACTTCGACTACGCGGCGATGCCGCAGCCAGGGGAAACTTACGGCTTCGGCATCGACACAGCGGATGGGATCGACAAAGACCGGACGGTCATTGAGGGCTTGAAGAAGGGCTCGATCTACGGCCCACCGAAGCAGGTGCTCGAATTCGCGTCCAGCAAGATGAACGCTATCGATTCCTGGCCGTTCTTGCTGGCGCTCGGTACCTACTATACCCAGCCGGATCGGTACGGTCACCCAGTGCAG
>CANBRM010000195.1 GCA_947371915.1 Comamonadaceae bacterium
GCGTGACGCCAATTTTTTTGCCGTGTCCAGCGAGCGCCTCATCAGCTGCGTTGTCCAACACTTCTTGAATGATGTGCAACGGGTTGTCGGTGCGGGTGTACATGCCCGGACGCTGCTTGACGGGTTCGAGTCCTTTGAGAACGCGAATCGAGCCTTCGGAGTATTCGGGAGGGGGTGTGGTTTGCTTGGTCGCCATGGTCGCGAATTGTAGACAGAACAAAACGCAGGACTGGATAAAACAACAGCCAGACCACTTTGACTACTTTTCACCGACAGCGTGAGCCATGGCGACACTCAAGGACTTGCAGGCTTGGTTAAAGTCTAGGGATGACTGAAAACAACAAAACCATACCCATGTGGCAAGTGCTGCTCTGCGGAGCCGCCATCGTGACTTTGTCGATGGGTGTGCGCCACGGCTTTGGCCTGTGGCTGCAACCCATCACGCAAGCGCAAAACTGGACGCGTGAAAACTTTGCCATGGCGATTGCCATTCAAAACTTGACCTGGGGCATTGCAGGCATCTTCTCGGGCATGCTGGCCGACCGTTTTGGTGCCTTTCGCGTGATCGTGACCTGCGCGGTGATGTACGCGCTGGGTTTGACGGGCATGGCGTATTCGGACACCCCTGCCTTGTTCACGGCCACCGCAGGCGTGGTGATTGGCATTGCCCAGGCGGGCACCACCTATGCCGTGATTTACGGGGTGATTGGCCGCAACGTGAGCGCCGAAAAACGCTCGTGGGCCATGGGTGTGGCCGCAGCCGCGGGCTCGTTTGGCCAATTTTTGATGGTGCCCACCGAAGGCTTTTTGATCAACACCTTGGGCTGGCAAGAGGCCTTGGTCTGGTTGGGCTTGGCCACCTTGCTGATCATTCCGCTGGCTTACGGCCTGCGCGAGCCTGGGTTTGCGGGCGGCGCAACACCCCAGCGCGACCAGTCGATCGTGCATGCGCTGCGTGAAGCGTTTGGCTACCGCAGCTTTCAGCTGCTGATGGCGGGCTACTTTGTGTGCGGTTTTCAGGTGGTGTTCATCGGCGTACACATGCCCAGCTACCTGAAAGACCACGGCTTGTCGCCCGAAGTGGCCAGCATTGCTTTGGCGCTGATTGGCTTGTTCAACGTGTTTGGCACCTACATAGCGGGCAGTTTGGGCCAGCGCTTGGCGAAGCGCAAAATTTTGGCGTTCATTTATTTCTCGCGCGCGGTGGCCATCAGCGTGTTTTTGTTGGTGCCGCTGACGCCTTGGAGCGTGTACATCTTCTCCTCAGTGATGGGCTTGCTGTGGCTCTCCACCGTGCCCCCGACCAATGCGGTGGTGGCGCAGATTTTTGGCGTGGCGCATTTGTCGATGCTGGGTGGCTTTGTGTTCTTCAGCCACCAGATTGGCAGCTTCATGGGCGTGTGGCTGGGCGGTTACTTGTATGACAAAACCGGCAGCTACGACGTGGTTTGGTACATCGCCATTGCGCTGGGTGTTTTTGCCGCGCTGGTGAACTTGCCCGTGCGTGAAAACGCGATTGCACGCGGCCACGCACCGGTTGCCGTATGAGCTTCATGGCGCAGTACCCCATTTGGCGGCAGGTGTTGGTAGGCCTGGCCTGCACACTGGTGCTGCTGGGCGTGCTGTCTTTGTATTTACAGCCAGACTTTTTAATGGCCTTGGCCAACCAAATGTGGGGGTGTTTCTGACATGACAACCATCATCATCACCGGAGCGTCTGACGGTATTGGCTCTGAAATCGCGCGGCAATTGGCCAAACAGTGGGGGCCTGCCGTCAATTTGGTGTTGGCTGCACGTCGCATCGAAAAGCTGCGCGAAATTGAAAAGTTCTGCCAAGCTCACGGCGCACACACGCTGCTGGTGCCCACCGACGTGTCCAACAAAGTGCAGTGCAAGCAGCTCATTGATGAAACCGTGCGTTGCTTTGGCGGCATCGACACCTTAATCAACAACGCTGGCATTTCAGCCCATGCCATGCTGGATGAGGTGCGGTTTGACGACCTCGATTGGTACGAAAACGTGATGCGCATCAACCTGTGGGGCAGTGTGTGGTGCACACATGCGGCCCTGCCTTTTTTAAAGCAAAGCCGCGGGCGTGTGGTGGCGGTGTCGTCGCTGGCGGGCTTGGCCGGTGTGCCCGGGCGCACGGCCTACAGCGCCAGTAAATTTGCCATGACAGGATTTTTTGAAGCCCTGCGCACGGAAGTGCAAGTTGCAGGCGTCAGCGTGACCACCGCCTACCCCGGCGTGGTGGACACCCAAATTCGCTACAACGGCTTCAACGCCCAAGGTCACAAAGCCGGCGTGAGTGGCCTCAAAGAAAACAAAGCCATGCCCGTCGCTACCTGTGCGGCGCTGATCATTGAAGGCATGCAAAAACGCCAACGTGATGTGGTGATGACTGGCCAAGGCAAGTTGGGCCAGTGGCTCAAATTAATCGCTCCAAAAATGCTAGACCGCATGGTGTGGGCAGCCATGCACAAATAAATCCAAATGACTACCCCCACATATCTTCACGGCACCGAAGCGCCCTCCGCTTGGGTGCAACGCTGGTCGCACCTTGTGCCACCGCACGCCACGGTGCTGGACGTCGCGTGCGGCCATGGTCGCCACATGCGGCATTTCGCCACATTGGGCCATGATGTCATCGGCGTGGACCGCAACCCAGACGCCATCACCGCCGTCGCTGGACTGGGCGAAACCCTGTGCGCCGACATCGAAAACGAAACTTGGCCGCTGTCGGGTCGCACATTTGGTGCGGTGGTGGTGACGAATTATTTATGGCGTCCCTTGTGGCCTGATCTGCTCGCCAGCCTGGAGGCAGGTGGCGTCTTGATTTATGAAACCTTTGCGGCAGGCAACGAAACCGTGGGCAAGCCCTCGCGTCCAGACTTTTTGCTGCAGCCTGGCGAACTGCTGAACGTGTGCAAAGACCTGCGTGTGGTGGCCTTTGAAGAGGGTTTTCTGGCTGCGCCCGATCGTTTTGTGCAACGCATCGTGGCCGTGAAGCCTGTCAACGAAATGCCCCAGCCCGTGCGTTACCTCTTGTGAGCGGGCAAGCCCTTGGCAAACCCCGTTGAAGCACTGGCTAGAATGAACCTTTTACCCCGACCGAACTTGCGGACATGACACCTATCACCGGCAGCATCGTGGCACTGGCCACCCCCATGCACACAGACGGCAGCGTTGACTACCCCACCCTGCGCAAACTCATCGACTG
>CANBRM010000196.1 GCA_947371915.1 Comamonadaceae bacterium
GGTCGTGGGCCAACTCAATATCTGCCAATGGAGCTTCTGGGGCTTCGAGCGGTGTCAGCCCCACATCCAGGCCACTGATGAGCAAACGGTCTTGGATGGCACTGAGTCGGTCGGGGCACTCAGGATGCCCAGCGCCCATCTCATGCAACCAACATTCGGGATGGGTGTAATAACCAGTTTTACGCATCGTGTGTATCTCGATTTCTCTCCATCTCAGCTTACCATGCAGGCCTTGCATTTAGCCCTTGGCAAACCCGCGTGACCTTCTCTACTCTGCGTACTTTTAGCTGCGTTGCACTGCTTGCAACCGCCTTGACAACACCCGCAACCGCGGCCTCCAGCGCCTCAACCAGCGCCGCCCCCAAACACGCGGGTAAAGCCGCACTGCGCCCGACCAAATACAAAGCCGCACCCAAGCCCAAAGTGCACGGCCCCACGTTTGGCCTGACACCGGAAGTGGCCATTCTGGCCGACGAGTTGGCCCAACAGCACGCCTTACCCGCCGCATGGGTGCGCCAGCAACTCAGTGGTGCGCGCCGCTTGGCTGGCGTACCGCAGTTGGTCTTGCCCCCGCCCGTCAGCGTGCCCAAAAACTGGCGTGCCTACCGCGAGCGCTTCATTGAGCCCAAGCGCATCGAAGCTGGCGTGCAGTTTTGGCAAACCTACCGCAGTGCCCTCACGCGGGCCGAGCAAACCTACGGCGTGCCTGCCGAAATGATCGTCGGCATCATCGGGGTGGAAACCTTTTACGGTCAGCACATGGGCAACTACCGCGTGCTCGACGCCCTGACCACCCTGACCCTCGACTTCCCAGCCGCCCACCCACGCGCTGCCGAGCGGCAAGCGTTTTTCAAATCTGAGTTGGGCCATTTTTTGGTGCAACTGCGCCAGCAATCGCGCAACGGCAACGGCAACGGCAACACCGCCCCCATAACCGGCAGCTTTGCAGGTGCCATGGGCTGGCCCCAATTCATGCCGTCGAGCATCAACAAATTTGCGGTGGACTTTGATGGCGATGGCACCATCGACCTGCGCAACAGCCCCATCGACGCCATTGGCTCAGTCGCTAACTACTTCAAAGCCTTTGGCTGGCAAACCGGCATGCCCACGCACTACCCTGTGCGCTTTGACGAAACCCGCCTCGACAAACCCACCCTGCTTGCCCCCGACATCGTGCCCTCGTTCAGCGTGAGCAGCTTCTTGGCCAAAGGCGCTTTGCTGGATGGCGAGGCGGTGCAACACACAGGGCCATTGGCTTTGGTCGAAGTGTTCAACGGCGACGACGCGCCAAGCTATGTGGCGGGCACCGAAAACTTTTATGTGGTGACGCGGTACAACTGGAGCAGTTATTACGCGCTGGCGGTGATTGAGTTGGGGCAAGCAGTCAAAGCGGCCAAGGAACGCTGAAACATCAGCGCTTTACCCTTATGAATCCCTTGAACCCGAAGAAACTGCACCTGACCAAATGGACAGCAGTCACGCCTGTTGCCAAACAAAAACACTTCTTGGTCAGTCGCGTGATTCAACCCGAGTTACCTACTGACCCAATTGAGTCGGTGGAAATCGAAGCTGTGTTTTCAAAAGCCACTCAGATCATTGCGTGGCGTGAGCTGCAAGACGACAGCGTCTGGCGCCAGGGTTGGGTGTAGCTTTTTATCGGGCTGCCGCGCTCAAATGCTCAAGCCTTAACCCCACTGCCGTGCGAGCTGGGAAGCCCTTCCAATAGGTGTGGTCGGCTTTGAAACTGCCATCGGGATTTGCCGACCACTTGCCTTGCTGCGCGTACTCCAGCACATCGAGATGCGCTGCCTTGGCGGCATCCTTTTCCAAGTGCTTGCCCAGAAAGGCCGCAATGAAGTGCTGCGAAATATTGTTCATGCGCACGTTGTCCCACACCGGATCGATGTAATGGGCAGCGGGCGTTACCGGCAGCCAAGGCACAGGCTTCCAGGCCTCTTGCGGTGGGGGCATGGGCGCCCCAGCGTTGTGATTGGCATTTTCAAAGGTCAGCAAGTACCTGTCTGAATGAATGCTGCCTTCGTAGATATTGCGCACTCCGGGCGCATAACCTGACACATCGTCCGCGCTACCAGCAATGAAGAGCAAGGGCGTCTGAATTCCCTTGAGGCCTTCTTCATTCCAGAAACCCTGTTTCCATCCCCAAGGTGCAAAGGCCACCGCCGCTTTGATGCGCGGGTCACGCCTTTTTGCGAAATCAGGATTCGCGTGGAGCAGCAGGTTCAGACTGTCCTTGGGCAGATTAGGAAATTGAGTGGCCTTGTCGCTAAAGCCGCCGCCGAGTTTGTTGATGACGCCATAGCCGCCCATGGAGTAACCGATCAGAGCGATGCGGTTTTCATCGATCAAGCCGTTGAAAGGGCTCGCCGCATTCCGGTTGGCTTTGACCATTTCATCAATCACAAAGGACACGTCAAGTGGCCGGTTACGCAAGGTGCTAGGGAATGCACCTTGATCTGAATAGGTGCTGTCGGTGTGGTCGATAGAAGCCACCACATACCCTTTGCTGGCCAAGTTCTCGGCAATGGGGCTCATCAAAAATCGGTTGCCCGGATAGCCATGCGACATGATGACCAAGGGGTAAGCGCCTTGGATCCGATTTGGCTTCGCATCCCGCAATGCTTTGCCATGGAGTGTGATCTGTGTTTTGCCGTCTCGGAAAAAGACGTGGTACTCACCTGGGTTTTTGGCGGCAGGATCCGCCTGACCGGGGTACCAAATTTCAGTGGTCAATGGCCGGTCGTAAATGGGCACCTCTTGGCCCAACTTGGCGTTCAACATGTCCCATTGGTTGGGATGTTTGAACTGCAGGGTTGTGACCCCCATATCAAACGGGCCATAAGCCGCTAAGGCTGGCGCGTCAGAACGGATCTGGTCGATCCGATTGGATTGCGCAAAGCTGACCGCACTGCTCAGGCAAATCCCAAAGAACAGCAGCGCCTGAGCAAAACCGCGACGCAAGGGGAAGGTTGGGGACATGGCAAATCACCTCAATGTCTGGATGGAAGTTCACCACCCCTTTGTAGCCTGAATCACCGAATGACTCAAGCACCTAGAGCGCTGTTCTCAGTCTTTGGGCAGTTGACGCTGCTCGTGGACTTCACGCACCACGACGTCCTCGACCACATCCACTTTGCGCGTCCTAGGCTGGGCGTGCCCATGCGCGTCATGACGCTGCCCAGTGCCGGTG
>CANBRM010000197.1 GCA_947371915.1 Comamonadaceae bacterium
CATTCACCGGACTCGCCAAATGAGTCCCAAGCACTGAAAAACCCTAGACGGGTCAGAGCAGGTTCCGTTTGATGGTTGATGTTTTTTAACCTAGAACGGAGCAGCCGCACAACCTGCGGCGCTCACGTGCGAGAAAAAATCATGACTGACACTTTAAATGTGACAGGCGAATTTGCGCCTGCCGAAACTATTTCTATTCCCGCTCCAGAAGCCATCTCTTCTGAAATTATTTCTACAGAAGCGGTTCACGCTGACGTCGAAGCAGTTGTTGAGCAACCCGAAGCTCCTAACGGTTTCGTCTTGCTAGGCTTGGCACCTCAGTTGGTGCAAGCGGTGAAAGACTTGGGTTACACCCAACCCACCACCGTTCAGCAAAAAACCATTCCTTTGGCTTTGCCAAACGACAACGCCGATGCCAAAGCAGGTTTCATCGACTTGATGGTGTCTAGCCAAACAGGTAGCGGTAAAACTGCTGCATTCTTGTTGCCTGTGTTGCACACCTTGTTGAAGCAACAAGCAGAAGCTGAAGCCCAAGAGCGTGCTGAGTTTGAAGCCGCTGTGGCCGATGCCGAAGCCAAAGGCGAGCCAGCCCCTAAGCGCCCCAAGCGCAAAGACCCGACCAATACACGTAACTTCAAAGCTCCAACCCCCGGCGCTTTGATCGTTTGCCCAACCCGCGAATTGGCCCAACAGGTGGCCCATGACGCCATCGACTTGGTGCAACATTGCCGCGGTCTGCGCGTTGCCAACGTGGTGGGCGGCATGCCTTACCAGTTGCAAATCGCCAAACTGCAAAACGCCGATTTGGTGGTTGCCACACCTGGCCGCTTGTTGGACTTGCAACGCTCCATGCAAATCAAACTGGACCAAGTTCAGTTCTTGGTGGTGGACGAAGCCGACCGCATGTTGGACCTCGGTTTCTCGGACGACTTGGCTGAAATCAACCAACTCACCATTGACCGCAAGCAAACCATGATGTTCAGCGCCACGTTTGCGCCGCGCATTCAGCAGTTGGCCACACGCGTCATGCGTCAACCCCAACGCGTGCAAATCGACTCGCCCCAAGAGAAGCACAGCAACATTCGTCAAATCTTGCATTGGGCGGACAACGCACAACACAAGCGCCGTTTGTTGGACCACCTGTTGCGTGACACCACGATCAACCAAGCCATCATCTTCGCCAGCACCCAAATCGAGTGTGACGGCTTGGCCAATGACTTGCAACAAGAAGGCTTCTCGGCTGTGGCTTTGCACGGTGCGTTGAGCCAAGGCTTGCGTAACCGTCGTTTGATGGCTTTGCGCCAAGGTCAAGTGCAGTTCTTGGTGGCCACCGACGTCGCGGCTCGCGGCATTGACGTGCCCACCATCACACACGTGTTTAACTTCGGTTTGCCCATGAAGTCTGAGGACTACACCCACCGCATTGGCCGTACCGGTCGTGCGGGCCGTGATGGTTTGGCTGTGACTTTGGCCGAGTTCCGCGACAAGCGCAAAATTTACGACATCGAAGCCTACACACGCCAGCAGTTCACCGCTGAAGTGATTCCAGGTATGGAGCCTACCCAACGTGTTGAACAACGCGGTGGCCGTGATTTCGACCGCAAAGGTGGCGGAGGCAAATTTGGTGGCGGTGGCGGCGGTCGTGGCAACAGCTTCGGTGGCGGCGGTAAATTTGGCGGCGGCGGTGGTGGTCGTTTTGAAGGCCAAGGTCGCTTCGAAGGCCGTTCGGAAGGACGCTTTGAAGGTCGTTCAGAGCCACGTTTCGACGACCGCAAAGGTGGTCAGTCGTTCGAGCCACGTCAAAACAACTTTGATGCCCGTCAAGGCGGCCCACGCGGCAACTTTGGCGAAGGCGCTCCTCGTGGCAACTTCGGTGGTGGCCAAAACTTTGGTCAACCATCGGGCCCACGCAACTTTGACGATCGTGCACCCGCTCGCGGCCCACGCGCACCGTTTGAAGCAGGCCGTACGCCTTTTGACAAGGCACCGCGTCCAGCTGGCAAGTCTTTTGGCGGCTTTGACGCCAAGAAGCGCGCACCTAAGCCACGCACACCGCGTTAATTTTCAGCTCGGCTGAACCAGACGTTCGGCCAACTCGTTGCACAATTGTGTAATGCGTTGGTTTGAACGTCTTTTTTTTGGTCTGTTACTTGGTGTGGCTGTAAGTTCGGCTCATGCATGGTCAAGACACGCCATTGGCACTTGGCAAGCCCTCAATGCATTGCCCGAGGTTCGCTCCGAACCGCTAGTCAAGGTCGAACCCCTGTCTGCCTTTTTGAAAGACCAGGGACCGGCCTTAGAAGGCTTGTTGCAGCAAGAAGAGCAATGGGCGAGGGGGCATGTGCGTAATTACCCAGCACGCCCCGAAGTGCTGGCCTATCGCCACGACAAAGATGCGGACGCGGGTGTGTGGGTGTCTCGATTCTTGAACGCCGTGCGTGCCAATCCAAACATGCCTTTGCCGCTTTATTTGCAGCTTCAGCCCACGCCTCAAGGGCTGGGCGAGAACCACCGACCCGGGTTGACATGGCAAGACGTCAGTTTGTACAAAGAGCCTAGCCTCGTTGACACTAA
Organism: Comamonadaceae bacterium; assembly: GCA_947371915.1. Taxonomy (GTDB): domain Bacteria; phylum Pseudomonadota; class Gammaproteobacteria; order Burkholderiales; family Burkholderiaceae_C; genus Limnohabitans. The sequence goes on from CANBRM010000197.1 coordinate 2,575, forward strand.
GTTTGTGGCGTTGCGTGAGGCGGAATGGGTTGCCGTTCTGGATGTCATTGCCACAGCCTCAGATGAGCCTGATTACGGTTTAGACATTGGCTTATGGGAAAACAACGCCACCGAGTTTGGTCAAAGTTATGGTTTTGGCAAACAGCCCTTGGGCGATCCCAAACATCCAGCATCCAGTCAGGTGTCATTTCACAGTGGCTATTTTCACGAGTCGCCACTGGCGTATGCCTACTCAGGAGCTTTGCGCCGAACTTTTCCCGAATACCGCATGCATCTGTGGCAAACGCTGGCGCGTCATGCCATGTTGTCTGGGCATCCTTATTGGGGCTGGCGTTTTGCCGGTTGGGCCATGCACTATGCGCAAGACCTCACGCAGCCTTATCACGCCAACGCCTTGCCCGGTCATTCTGTGACGGGCATGCTCTGGGACGATGTACTTGCAATCACGGGCACGTCATATTCCAAAGAAGAGCGCTTGCATCAGATGTCTGAGCGCCACGCAGCGTTAGAGACGTTTCATCAACAAAGCTTGTTGGTGGCGCTGCACAAAGGAGAGTTCAATCATCCTAATTTGCTGGCATTTGCAAATTTATCCAAAGACCAAGGACGGTTGGTATTGACCGAGTT
>CANBRM010000198.1 GCA_947371915.1 Comamonadaceae bacterium
GACTATCCGCGTGTGGTGGAGTGGTCGCGCCGTTACTTGCAATTCGGGGGCACCAGCACGCGAATTCGCTTGGCCTTGATCCAGTCGCTGGCGGTGCAGGGTGCCCACAAAGAGGTGCTTCAAGAAATGCCAGCCAAGTTGCAAGCCGATGCCGCAGTGGGCAAGTTGCCCGATGAAGCTGAGTTGCGCATGTACGCCTTCAGCCAGCAACAGGTGAAAGATGAAGTGGCTTACGTCAAAACCTTGACCGAGCTGGTCAATCGATTCCCCAGTCAAGCCTATTGGGGCGATTTGCTCAATCGCATTCCCCGTCAAGCCGGTTTCAACGCACGCTATCAACTCGATGTGTTGCGTTTGATGGATGCAACGGACAATTTGGAAGATGCCGAAGATTACATGGATGCTGCGCAAGCCGCATTAAAAGCTGGTTTGCCACATGAAGCCCTGCGCATGCTGGACAAAGTGGCGCAACCCGCATCAGCCGCTGGGCTTAAAAAGCAAGTGCAGCAACGCATCACAGAAGATGACAAGGCCATGCAAGCCATTGGCCCGACCTCAGAAGATGCGGTCTTGTTGGCGCAGTGGGCCGATGTGCAGCTGTCCAAAGGTGAATGGAAGGCTGCCGTGCCTGCTTGTGAAAAAGCGTTGCTCAAGGGTGGTTTGCGTCGCGAGGCTGAAACGCGCTTGCACTGTGGCATCGCCATGTTCAAAAGCGGGCAATCGGATGCCGCCAAAACCATGTTTGCCAGTGTCAAGGGCGATGACACGGCCGTGCTTCTTGCATCGCTTTGGCTGAATCTGGTGAAGTGAGGCTCTATCATCGGGTGGATAGATTTTTTAGCTGAGATAACCAATACCTAGTTCATGGCCAGTTCAGATCCTGAAAAACGAAAAATTCAAATGATCGACATCGCCCGCATGGCGGGTGTGTCGACGTCGACTGTTTCTCGCGCCTTGAATGGCAGCGCATTGACCAATGACGAGACGCGTATTCGCATCATTGAGCTTGCACGCTCGCTCAACTACACGATCAACCAAAGTGCGAAAAGTTTGCGCATGGGCGACAACCGCACCATCGGCGTGGTGATTCCTTACGACCGCAAGACCCGTCAGCACATTTCTGACCCGTTCTTTTTGGGCATGCTCGGTAGCTTGGCGGATGCACTGACGGACAGAAACTACGACATGTTGCTGTCACGGGTGGATTCAGACCGCCTTGACGACATGGCTGCGTTGTACGACACAGGCCGAGCCCGCGGCATCATCGTGATCGGCCAATGGGGGCATCACGACCAGCTGAACGATTTGGCGCGTCGCCATGTGCCCTTGGTGGTTTGGGGCGCGCAATTGCCCAGGCAGCTGTATTGCAGCGTGGGTAGCGATAACTTGAGCGGTGGTGCATTGGCCACCGAGCACTTGTTGGCTGAGGGGCGTCGTCGCATTGCTTTCATGGGCGACAACAGCATGCCTGAGGCCGCTAAACGCTACGAAGGTTATTTGCAAGCGCACGAAAAATTTGGCGTTACTGTCGACCCCAAGCTGTACATCCCAAGTCCGTTCACCGCCGAAGAAGCCCAAGCCGCGTTGCGTGGATTTTTGCAAGCAGGCGTGCCCTTTGATGCACTGGTCGCAGCCAGTGACTTGATCGCCATCAATGCGATTGGTGTGATGAAGCGTGAAGGTTTGGCCGTGCCTGAGCAGGTGAGTGTGGTGGGCTACGACGACATCGACATGGCTTCGCACAGCTTTCCGCCACTGACCACGGTGCGTCAGCCGATTGAATTGGCCGGCGGCGTGATGGTCGACTGCCTGCAAGCGCTTTTAGACGGCGATCAGCCCGATTCGCAGTTGTTGCCCACATCCTTGGTGGTGCGCGAGTCCAGCCTGCAAACCTCGGATGCACAAGCCTGACTTTGTCAACGCCATTGGCGTCTTTGACTCTGGCGTAGGCGGCCTGTCCGTCTTGCGTGCCATCCGTGCCGCTTTGCCGTTTGAAAAATTAATTTACGTGGCCGACTCCGGTCATGCGCCCTACGGCGACCAAACCGAGGTCTACATCACAGAGCGCACCCTGACGGTTGGGCAGTGGTTGGTCGAGTCCGGTGTGAAAGCCATCACCATTGCCTGCAACACGGCCACGGTGGTGGCCGCACGCAGCTTGCGCGAGCACACGGCGCTGCCCGTGGTGGCGATTGAGCCCGCGATCAAACCTGCCGTAGCTGTTACTCGCAGTGGCGTGGTGGGGGTTTTGGCGACTCGGCAAACGGTCCAAAGCGAGAGCGTGGCGCGCTTGTGTGCGTTGCACGGCACGCAGGTGCGCATTGTTTTGCAGGCTTGCCCAGGCTGGGTAGAGTTGGTGGAGCAGGCCGATTTGCACAGCGCGCAGACCGAGGCCTTGGTACGTCAATACGTGCAACCTCTGATCGACCAAGGGGCCGACACGTTGGTGCTGGGTTGCACCCATTACCCGTTTTTGCGTGACATCATCCAACGCATAGCAGGTGAGGGTGTGGCTTTGATTGACCCTGCCGAGGCCGTAGCGCGTGAGTTGGTGCGACGTTTAGACGCCAACACGTTGGCTTCTGGCTCACCGCTTGGTCCAACCTCTTTTTTCACCACGGGCGACGTGGTTCAGGTGCAACGCACCATCGCGCAGTTGTGGGGTGAAGGTGTCTCCGTTGAGGCTTTGACGTCAGTTTGATGCCTTGTTTTGCACTTAAAGTGCAAGGCTTCAAATAAGGCTTCCAAGGAGACGGATGTGCAACTCGGCATGATTGGTTTAGGCCGCATGGGCGGCAACATTGTTCGGCGTTTGATGCGCCATGGCCACACCAGCGTGGTGTACGACGCCAACCCCGACAGCGTGGCCCAGCTCGCCCAAGAAGGTGCCACGCCCAGCCATGACTTGGCGTCTTTGGTGGCGCAATTGCAAGCACCACGTGCTGTTTGGGTGATGCTGCCTGCAGGCGAGATCACGGCGTCGACTATCCAAATGCTGAGCACCTTGTTGGAGCCGGGCGACATCTTGATTGACGGTGGCAACTCGAATTACCAAGACGACGTGCGCCACGCGCACATGCTCAAAGCCAAAGGCATTCGTTACCTCGACGTGGGCACCAGCGGCGGCGTGTGGGGCTTGGACCGCGGCTATTGCATGATGATTGGCGGCGACGCCTCGGCACCGCAGCACC
>CANBRM010000199.1 GCA_947371915.1 Comamonadaceae bacterium
ATCAAAAATGGCAGCGCCGTTGCTGATGGCGGGGCCCGCAAAACGGTGTCCTGAGCGGTCCCAGGCCATGGCTGCTTTGGTTTGTGTGGCTTTGGCGACTTTGTTGGCGGCAGCGACCCATTCATCCCAGGTTGCTTTAGGACCAGGGAGCGCGACTTTGGCTTGATCAAACAGCGTTTTGTTGACGTAAGGGCCGGTCATGGTCAGTTGTGACATGAAGCCGTAAATGCCTTTGTCCCCGGCATTGGGGGTCAGCCATGCGGCTGTGCTGCCAAATTGGGCGTCGAAATATTTGTGATCTTTGAGGTGGGGCGCAATGTCCAAATAAAACTTGGACAAACCGCCCAAGTCGGTCACGCGCGCAATGTCTGGGCCTTGGCCTGCGGCCAATTGGACGGGAAGTTGCTCAAGAATGGTCTTGTAAGGCACGGCATCGACCACGATTTTGATGCCGGGGTTTTGTGCTTCGAACTTTTTGGCCAATTCAGCTGTCACATCACACTCGACGCCATCTTGGTAGCACATGACGCGCACTTCTTGCGCTTGCACAGACATGGCACCCGCTGCCAACAGAGCAAGGCTCAATGATTGGAGGGTGTGGCGACGAACTTGGGAATTGATCTTTGACATAGAAACACCTTGGGTTAAACGTATGATGAATGATAGGCCCGTGCCAGCCATCATTTTGTTAACGTTTACTCGGATATGCCGAGCGAGAAACCTCGTCAGAGGCTTCTGTGACCCAAGGCTAAGCGGGTGTGTGGCGCTTCGTTAAAACAGCCTGCTTCCTGCTGAGGATCAGCTGTTGATGTGGTTAAAGCGGCGCGTCGGGCGCAGCGCGAGACACGCTCAAGGTCTTGGCCGCGGTGCTGGCCGCGCGCTTGTCGTCAGCACCGGCAAACTTGGAGTACTTTTGCGTCAATGGGACCAGCTGGGCGTAGATGCGGGGTGGGGCGGCCAAGCATTCTTCGTGCTCGAGGTAGGGGCCTTCCCCCGTGAAGTTGCTCACCAAGCCACCGGCTTCGGTGATCAGCAAGGCGCCTGCGGCCATGTCCCAAGGCTTCAGGCCCAGTTCAAAGAAACCATCGCTGAAGCCTGCGGCCACATAAGCCAAGTCAAGCGCAGCAGCGCCGGGGCGGCGCAGGCCAGCCGTGCGTTGCATCATGTCGCCCATGAGGCTGAGGTATTTGTTGAAGTCATCACCCGGACGGAACGGAAACCCGGTGGACAACAAGCACTCTTCCAAGCGCGTGCGCTTGCTCACGCGGATGCGGCGGTCGTTCATGAACGCGCCACGGCCTTTGCTGGCCGTGAACAGGTCGTTGCGGGTGGGGTCGTAAATGACGGCTTGGTCTAAGCGGCCTTGCACTTGCAGCGCAATGCTCACGCAGTAGTAAGGGAAGCCGTGGATGAAGTTGGTGGTGCCATCGAGCGGGTCGATGATCCAGATGTGGTCAGCGTCTGGGTTGCCGTGGGTGGTGCCAGACTCTTCTGCCAAGATGCCGTGGTCGGGGTAGGCGCCCAAAAGGGTCTCGATGATGATGCGTTCGCTGTTGTGGTCAACCTCGGTCACAAAGTCGTTCACTTGCTTCTGTGAAATACGCACAGCTTCCACGTCGAGGGCCGCGCGGTTGATGATGGCGCCTGCGGCGCGTGCAGCCTTGACGGCCACGTTGAGCATGGGGTGTACAGAAGAGGACGACATAGATTTTGTGAAGAGCTGACCCAAACAGGCCGAAGATGAACGCCCGGCGATGCGGGCGGCGACAATGGTGTGACATTTTAAGCGCTAAGCCTGACAAAACATCCATGAAAACCCGCTTCATCCTAATAAACACCAGCCACGCCGGCAATGTGGGCTCGGCAGCCCGAGCCATGAAGGTCATGGGATTCACCGACATGGTGCTGGTTGCCCCCCGTTGGGACAACGTGCTGCGCCGCGAAGAGACCATTCAGCGCGCCAGTGGTGCCCTCGATGTCTTGGCCAACGCCCGCGTGGTGGCCACACTGGACGAAGCTTTGGACGGCATGACCCACCTGTGTGCCACCGCCATGACGCCCCGCGACTTTGGCCCGCCCACCTTAGAGCCTCGCCCCCACTTTGCCACTTTGGCCGCTGAGCACCTCAACGACCCAGACTTCGGCGTGGCGTTTTTGTTTGGCTCTGAGCGTTTTGGCATGCGCAACGAGGACGTGTACCGCTGCCACACGTGCTTGAGCATTCCGACGGACCCAAAATTTGGCTCACTCAATTTGGGTGCCGCTGTGCAGGTGTTGGCTTACGACTGGCGGCAGGCTTTGGGCGGACTTGTCACGATGTTGCCGTCTGCCGATGCCGCTCCTGCACGCACAGCCTCAGTGCCAGAGGTCACACCGTTGGCCGACGCCCAGCAGCTCGCAGGCTTGCTCGATCACTGGCAGCAGTCGCTCACCGATATTGGCTTTTTAGACCCACAAGCGCCTAAAAAACTCATGCCCCGTTTGAACCAGTTGTTCAACCGCGCCCATGTCACACAAGAAGAAATTCACATCTTGCGTGGCATCGCCAAAGCCATGTCGCAGGCCGCCCAAACCGCCGCGACCAAACAAGTCTGAAACCACGCTGTTCAGGCAACGATAATTCACGTATGTTTTCACGCATTCGCTCAGACGTTCAATGTATTTTGGACCGTGACCCCGCCGCTCGCAGCCGCTGGGAAGTTTTGACTTGCTACCCCGGTTTGCACGCGGTGCTGCTGCATCGTTTGGCGCATGGCTGCTGGACCATGGGGTTGAAGTGGCTGGGCCGTTTTATTTCGCACATCTCGCGCTGGCTCACAGGCATTGAAATTCATCCAGCGGCCAAGATTGGTGAGCGTGTGTTTTTTGACCACGCCATGGGCGTGGTCGTGGGCGAAACGGCTGAGATTGGCGACGGTTGCACCATTTATCAAGGCGTCACCTTGGGGGGCACATCCCTTTACAAAGGCGCTAAACGTCACCCGACCTTGGGCAAAGACGTGGTCATTGGTGCGGGTGCCAAGGTGCTGGGCGGCTTCAAGGTCGGAGATGGTGCCAAGGTGGGCAGCAATGCGGTGGTCACCAAGCCTGTGCCCGCAGGTGCCACGGCGGTGGGTAACCCCGCACGCATCATCCACGCCGAAACCGATGCCAAGCGTGAAGAAACAGCGTCCAAAATGGGTTTTT
>CANBRM010000200.1 GCA_947371915.1 Comamonadaceae bacterium
GTTGGGGCCTGTCACGATGGTGCACTCGTGGGTACTTTGTGACCACTTGGCACAGGCAATGGGTGCCCCGTTGAAGGCTTGATCGCGCCCTTTGTGCGCCTGCAAGCAGTATTCGGCGGCATCGGGCCGAACTTCCCAATTCAGTCTGACTTTGTTCATGATGCGCTTGTCATACGTCATCGGCGTGAATTCGGCGTACTCCCATTTTGGGACATTGTTACAACCGCTCAATAAAAACGAACAAAGCGATGCAACTGACAAAATGCCAATTATTTTATTAAACTTTAGTACTATGTAATTCAAGATATCGCTATCTTAACGAATTTAAAAATGCTCCTAATTTAGAGTGTTGCAAGATCACCACGTTGTCGCGCCGCCTGTCAGTGGAAATGACCTTCAAAGCAGTGACGCACCTCATGCCCGATGACAACATGGTCGGGGTTAGGCGTCGTCACGATGGTGCATTCATTGGTGCTGCGCGACCAGATCGAGCAGGCCGCGACGGTCAAGGCTGCATCGCGTTGGTAATCTTGTTGGACGCGCTGACAGTAGGACACGGCATCAGCGCGCACCTCCCATGTGAGTTTGACCCGGTTCATGATTCGTTTTTTTTCGTCAAGTGGCGTGAATTGCGCATATTCGCTAGACGGGATCTGTGTGCATCCTGATAAAAACAACAATACGATCAATGCGCCTGCAATCGTCATCCGTTTATTTGTTTTAAGCTTCATCAAGTACCTCTAAGTAATTCAATTTTAGAGATTGCAACGTTTTTTATTTATAGGCGTAGATACATTTGCGGTATGGCAAACTTGCAGGCTTTGCCAAGATAGAACAAGAGAACATGCAGAAAATCATGGGCCAGCTGGCCGCTGAAATCAAAATCCGCCCCGAGCAAGTCCGTGCTGCGGTTGAGTTGCTCGATGGTGGTGCCACCGTCCCGTTCATTGCGCGTTACCGCAAAGAAGTCACTGGCGGTTTGGACGACATTCAATTGCGCGAGCTCGAAGCGCGCCTGAGTTACCTGCGCGAGCTGACCGATCGCCGCGCTGCCGTCATCAAGAGCATTCAAGAACAAGGCAAGCTCACGCCTGAGTTGCTCGCCGCCATTGAGGCTGCGCCCACCAAGCAAGAACTGGAAGACATTTACTTACCCTTCAAGCCCAAGCGCCGCACCAAGGGCATGATTGCCAAAGAAGCGGGCTTGGAGCCACTGGCCGACAAGCTGTTTGCCGACCCCACGCTCAACCCCCATGTGGAAGCCGAAGCGTTCATCTTGCCCGCTGGCAAGATTGAAGGGGCCGACTTCACCACTGTTGCCGCTGTGCTGGACGGTGTGCGCGACCTGTTGAGCGAGCGCTGGGCCGAAGACGCCGCTCTCATTCAAAGTTTGCGCGAATGGCTGTGGGCTGAAGGCTTGTTCCGCAGCAAGATAGCCGCTGGCAAAGACGAAAACAACCCCGACGTGGCGAAGTTTCGCGACTACTTTGATTACGACGAACCCATTGGCCGCGTGCCATCGCACCGCGCCTTGGCCGTGTTCCGCGGCCGTGCGCTGGAAATGCTCGACGCTAAATTGGTTCTTCCCGTCGAGCCAGAACCCGGCAAACCCAGCTTGGCCGAAGGCAAGATTGCGTTGAACTTGGGCTGGAGCCATGCCAGCAGGGCAGGAGACGACCTGATTCGCAAATGCGTGGCATGGACTTGGCGCGTGAAGCTCAGCCTCTCCACCGAGCGCGACTTGTTCACGCGTTTGCGTGAAGAAGCCGAGAAGGTGGCCATCAAAGTGTTTGCCGACAACTTGCGCGACTTGCTGCTGGCCGCACCCGCTGGCCCACGCGTGGTGATGGGCCTAGACCCAGGCATTCGCACCGGCGTAAAAGTGGCCGTGGTCGACGCCACAGGCAAGCTGGTGGAAACATCCACCGTCTACCCACACGAGCCCCGTAAAGACTGGGACGGTTCGCTCTACACCTTGGCCAAGCTGGCCGAGAAACATGGCGTGAACCTGATTGCCATTGGCAACGGCACAGCCAGCCGCGAGACCGACAAACTGGCAGGTGAACTCATCAAGTTAATGTCGAAGCATGCTGAGACCAAACACGACGCAAGCAAGGTCATCGACAAAGTGGTGGTCAGCGAAGCCGGCGCGTCGGTTTACAGCGCCAGTGAATATGCAAGTCAAGAAATGCCCGATGTCGACGTCAGCCTGCGTGGCGCAGCCAGCATTGCGCGCCGCTTGCAAGACCCCTTGGCTGAGTTGGTGAAGATCGACCCCAAATCCATCGGCGTGGGCCAGTACCAACACGATGTGAACCAAAGCGAACTCGCCCGCACCCTCGAAGCCGTGGTGGAAGACTGTGTGAACAAAGTGGGTGTGGACCTGAATACCGCCAGCGTGCCGCTGCTCACCCGCGTGTCGGGCCTGAGCACCACCACCGCCAAAGCCGTGGTGCGTTGGCGCGAAGCCAATGGCGCGTTTGCCAACCGCCAGCAGTTGCTCAAAGTCACAGGTCTAGGCGCTAAAACGTTTGAACAGAGCGCAGGCTTCTTGCGCATTCGCGATGGCGACAACCCGCTGGACATGACCGCCGTTCACCCTGAAACCTACCCCGTTGTCGAGCGCATCATGGCGCAAACCGGCAAGCCTGTGGCCGAGCTGATGGGCCGCGCAGACATGCTCAAAACTTTGAAGCCCGAGCTGTTTGCCAATGACACCGTGGGGGTGATCACCGTCAAAGACATCTTGAGCGAACTCGAAAAGCCAGGCCGTGACCCGCGCCCCGACTTCAAAGTGGCCAAGCTACAAGACGGCGTGGAAGACATCAAAGATCTGAAGGTCGACATGGTGCTCGAAGGCACGGTCAGCAACGTAGCCGCCTTTGGCGCGTTTGTCGATTTGGGTGTGCACCAAGACGGCCTCATTCACGTGAGCCAACTCAGCAACAAGTTCATCACCGACGCACGCGAAGTGGTGAAGACCGGCGACATCATCAAGGTCAAAGTGCTGGAAGTGGACGTGGCCCGCAAGCGCATCAGCCTGACCATGAAGATGGACGCTGCACCTGCGCGTAAAGATGGCCCACGCGATAACCGCTTTGAACACGCAGGCCGCGACAACCGTCAACGTGGTGGCGGCAGTTACAGCAGTAGCTACACCGCACCG
>CANBRM010000201.1 GCA_947371915.1 Comamonadaceae bacterium
GTCGGCGCCACACCGTATTTCAAACGCGTCCGATTGCGCCGATGCTGCGGTCATGGTGCAGGCCTTGATCGCCGCCAACCCTGACCGTTTGTTGTGGGGCAGTGATTGGCCGCACCCAGGTGCAGTACCGGGCAAACCGCGACAACGTGATGTGGTTGAAACCTTCAACCCGATTGACGATGGCCGTGCCCTGAACCGCTTGGTCGAATGGGTGAAAGATCCCATGATCTTGAAAAAAATCCTCGCCGATAACCCGGCCAAACTGTACGACTTCAAAACCCCATAAAGCGCCCGGAGACCCGTTCATGAGCATCAAAATCCTAAGCAATCGCCGACAGTTCAACAAGGCGTTCGGTGCCGTGCTGGCCACGGGCTTGAGTCTGCCTGCAAGTCAGGTGTTGGCCCAAGAAAGCAAACCGATACGCATCATCGTGCCGTTTGCACCCGGCGGCAGCAATGACATCGTCGGCCGAAGCATGGCGCAGCAACTCGGCACACGCTTAAAGCGCTCGGTGATTGTGGACAACATGCCGGGCGCTGGCGGCGCAATCGGCTCTTCTACGGTCGCTCGTGCAGAACCGGACGGCAACACCTTGCTCCTGATTTCATCGACCTTCACGATGAACGCCTCTGTCATGAAGCTGAGCTACGACCCGGTGAAGTCGTTCACACCCGTGGCCATGCTCGGTATGGGCCCCAGCGTGATTGTGGTGGCGGCCAGCCTGCCCGTGAACTCCATCAAAGAGTTGATTGACTATTCCAAAAAAAATCCAGGCAAAGTCTTCTTCGGCTCGGCGGGCGTGGCCAGCTTCCAGCACTTTGCTATTGAGTTGTTCAAGCTGCGCACAGGTGCTGATTTAACCGTCGTTCACTACAAAGGTGGTGGGCCAGCGTTGATCGACTTAGCCGCCGGACACGTTCATGTGTCTTTGGGCAGCCTGATCCAAATGCAAACATTTTTACGCGCAGGGAAAATCAAAATTCTCGGCGTCGCCGGCCACCGACGCGTTGATTTGATTCCAGATGTACAGACGCTCAAAGAAACAGGCGTCGATGTCGAAGTGAGCAACTGGTGGGGGCTTTTAGCACCAGCGGGCACGCCATCAAATGTGGTCGACCGATTGAACCGTGAAGCAAATGCCTCACTGGCGGAGCCAGACATGAGGAAACGCTTCGCCAACGAAGGGGCTGACCCTATGCCGATGTCGCGCGCAGAGTTTGAGAAATTCATGTCTGAAGAAACAGCCAAATGGGCCAAAGTCGCACGCGAGACCGGCATAAAAATCGAATGAAGGAACCGACACCGTGAGCATCATCCAATGCAAGATCAACGAGATTCTCGGCGCTGAGATCGCAGGCGTCGACCTGACGAAGTCGGTGAGCGACGTCACTCGGGCCGAGCTCAATGCACTGTTTGCAGAGCACGCAGTGCTGGTTTTTCGGGACCAATCACTGACACCACCGCAGTTCATGCAAGCCGCCGAAATTTTTGGCAGCCTGATGGAGCAGCAAATTAAAAAATTTGTTCTCCCTGACTACCCTTTGGTGGGGTGTAACTCGACCAAGGACTTACCGCGTAAAAACGGCAAGCTGCAAGTGCGCGGCGAGAACTACCACACCGACCACTCGAACGACATCGCGCCACCCAAGGCCACCAGCCTGATGGCTGTCGAAATTCCGTCTTACGGCGGCGACACGCAGTTTGTCGATGTACGGCGTGCTTATGACGATTTGTCAGAGGCCCAAAAAACAACCCTCCAGCGCCTGCGATCAAAGCATGTGCATGAAAGCAGTCGAAGCCCGCGCAGCTTTGCCAAGCTGAACCCTGAAGACATGGCGAAAATTCCGCACACCGTACAACCCTTGGTCATCCAACACCCGATCAGTAACCGGCCGGCGCTTTACCTGAACACCGGACGGATGGAGGGTATCGAAGGAATGAGCCCCAATGAAGGCTTTGCGCTGATTGACGAGCTTTACCAACACGCCACCCAGCCCCGATACGAGTACCGCCATCAGTGGCGCGTCGGCGACATGGTGATTTGGGACAACCGCAGCGTGATGCACCAAGCCAACGCCGACTACGACCCGGAAGAGTACCGTTACTTGTACAGAGTCATGCTGCAAGGCGACAAGCTGCAGTCTTTCGACTAATTTAAAACAATTGGATTCTTTTACTTGTATCTATCCGTTACATATATTGCTTAATAATGAATAGCCATCCATACTATTCAGCTTAGCGACCACGCAAGAAACAGACAACACACATGGGTTTCCAGCAAAAACTGGAACCCGCCGCCGATTCCCCTGCGCCTGGTCAAGAAAGAAAATAATGACTATGGACTTTGTTGGTATTGGTGAAGCCACGAAAATTCTGGGACTGTCTCGCACGTCAATCCAGAAGCTGGTTGATTCCGGCAAGCTCCCGGCAGTCAAGACCAATGGTGGGCATAGGCGCATCTTGCGCAGCTCCATTGAAGCGCTGAACCAGAAAATGGGACACAAAGCTATGTTGCGCCTGGCTTCTGCACAGCCGGGCAGCCTGCACCACTTGACTGACCTGCATACGGATCAAGAACAGATTCACGTCCTGATAGTCGAGGACGATGAGCCCACGGCCAGCCTCTTGGTCGCTCTATTTGAAACCCACTACCCAGATATCAAATGCACAGTCGCCGTTGACGGACTCGATGCAGTTTTACAACTTGAGCGCGTACGTCCACGCATTCTTATCACCGACCTGAACATGGAACCTTTTGATGGCTTCCGGCTGCTCAACATGGTGTTCAGCCGTGCGGAATATCAGGCCATTTCAACCATCGTCATGTCAGGCTTGAGTGAAAGTGAGATTCAACAACGCGGCGGCCTTCCGCCAGAAGTTCTGTTTTTGCCGAAGCCCATCAGCCTAGAACGGCTGCGTGGCTTTCTGGACGCGCATGTCCAGATTCACCGCCAATACAGGGCACGCGCATAAGCGAGTCATAAAACCCAGTACCTGACATGTAACTGGCTACAATCGCGCGCTGAAGGAGGAGCCAGAAGTGCAGCCGGATGCCCCGGCGACGCTGAAGCTTTGACAGGCACCACCATGAACATCCTGAAATACCTGACTTTGCTGTGCACGGCATGTGCA
>CANBRM010000202.1 GCA_947371915.1 Comamonadaceae bacterium
CACTGGACGCCAACGAAAAATAGGGCTTGGGTTCACAACATCACTCCTTCAATTTGTGTGCGAACCATTGCAACACAACCCCGACGCCCATGAACCTAGCAGTTCTCCCCATACAACCAAGGCGTGTCCATCAAACGTGCTCCGGCCAGCCGCAAACCGAGATCACGGCCCCAGCGCATCGGCCCTGTCGCATGAAAAATACGACCGTTGCGGGTCGCGCGCGCTTGCACGCGGGCGTTGCGTTGCCAGCGGGCCTGCGCATAAGCGGCCAAACGCTGGGGCACTTGGGCCGAGGTGCAATGGGTCAATTGCGCGCCAAGCTCGGCGGCGTCTTCTATGGCCATGCCAGCACCTTGGGCCAAATACGGCAACATGGGGTGCGCGGCATCGCCTAACAAAGCCATGCGACCCTGCGCTTGCTGAAATGCGCCTTGCATGGGCGGGCGGGCACACAACGGCCACAAGTGCCAAGGTCCCAAACCATGACAGGCATCAATCAACGCACGCAGGGGGGTGCATGCATCGCGCAAGGCGGTGTGTAAATCTTGCTGTGTTTGTGTAGGCGTTTTTTGAGCCGTCCAAGATTTGATCGCTTCAGCATCAACGCCATCCGCGTGCGCCTCAACCAAGCACACCACATTCAAAAAGTCGCCCCCCCGCACGGGATAAACCACGACATGCGCCAACGCCCCCATCCAGACCGTGGCGTCTTGCGTGCGTAAATGCTGCGGCAGCTGAGCTTGAGATACCAACGCACGGTAGGCCAGATGCCCACTGTAGGTGGGTGGTCCGTCTTGCAAAAGCTGTTGACGCAAGGGACTCCAAACCCCATCGGCCACCACCAAGGCTTGGCCTGTATAACGTGGGTGTATCGCCCCGCACTGGGCGTGGACGGTCACCCCCTCCACGGCTTGCTCTGCTATCAACACGGTGGTGTCCGTTTGCAAAACCACCCCTTGATTTTGTGCAGCTTGCAGCAACAGCGCGTGCAAATCGGCTCGGTGCACGCTGACGTAAGGCGCGCCGTAACGGGTCTGCATCGCTGCGCCCAAAGGCAAGGTCGACAACACCGCGCCGGACGTCACGCTGCGTGCGTGTAGCGCCTCGGGTAATGCGGCCACGTTTTTCAAGGCCTCCGACAGGCCCCATGCTTTCAGAATTCGCGTCACGTTGGGACCTAACTGCACGCCAGCCCCCACTTCGGTAAAGGCCGGCGCACGTTCTAGCAATTGCACCTCCCAGCCCGCTTGGGCGGCAGCACAACCGGCAGCCAAACCGCCAATACCCCCACCTGCAATTAAAAGACGTTCTGCCATGACTGAATTGTGCCTGCCAGCCGTCCCCGCTTTTATGATGCAACCATACGTTTAAGGAGATCTTCCATGATGAAACGCCGCACCCTCATTCAAGCCGCCGCCAGCACCAGCTTGCTGCCCCTGTTCGGGCAAGCCCAAGACAAATACCCCAACCCCAGCAAAACCATTATGTGGATTTGCCCCTACGCCGCAGGCGGCAATGCCGACAGCCGCTCGCGCCAAGTGGCCAAGGCCATGGGAACGATTCTGGGTCAACCCATCATCATCGACAACAAAGCGGGTGCGGGCGGCAACATTGGCACCGAAGCCATTGCCCGCGGTAAGCCCGATGGCTACACCCTCGGCATGGGCAACTTCGCTCCCTTGGCCGTGAACCAAGCCTTGTTCAAAAAACTCAACTTCGACCCGCTCAACGACCTCACCCCCATTTGCCTGATTGAGCGCGGCCCCCTCATCTTGATGGTGCGCAACGACTCACCCTACAAAACCGTCAAAGACCTCGTCGCAGCAGCCAAAGCTTCGCCAGGCAAACTCAGCTATGGCTCGGGCGGCATTGGTGGTTCGCACCACTTGAGCGGCGCTTTGTTTGAGCACTCAGCCGGCATTGACATGATTCACGCCCCGTACAAAAGCGGCTCCGCTGCTGCCACCGATTTGATGGGCGGCCAAGTGCACATGATGTTTGAGCAGATGTACGCCGCCATGCCCTCCATCCAAGGCGGTCGCATGCGTGCATTGGCCATCACGAGCAAAAAGCGATCGCCACTTTTGCCCAACATCCCCACCATGGCCGAGCAAGGTTTTCCCGAAGTCGAAGTGCTCAACTGGCAGGGCTTGATTGGCCCCAAAGGCATGTCACCTGAGTTGGTCAAGCAACTCAACACCGTGTGCAACCAAGCCCTGCAAACGGCTGAGGTGAAAGACAAAATCTTGAGCCAAGGCAACGAAGTGGGTGGCGGTACGCCAGAGCAGTTTGCGGCACTCATCAAGGCCGAAGCACCCCGCTGGGCCAAGGTGGTGCGGGATGCAAAAATCGATCCTGAATGATTTTTAGCCACGCATAAAAAACCCGCAAGGCTCGCGCTTTGCGGGTTTTTTTATCACCCAAGCACCGAAGTGCGGGGTGAAGACGCGAGCAGCTTACGCTGTCACGCCTTTGGCAGTCTCAACGTACTCGTCGATCTGGTTGAAGTTCAAGTACTTGTAGATGGCTGCGCCGTCGCTGATGACCACGCCCATTGCAGCGTGGTATTCGGCCACGGTTGGGAACTTGCCCATCTTCGAGGTGATGGCGGCCAACTCAGCAGAAGCCAAGTACACGTTGGTGTTCTTACCCAAACGGTTGGGGAAGTTACGTGTGGAGGTAGACACCACCGTCGCGCCTTCACGCACTTGCGCTTGGTTACCCATGCACAACGAGCAGCCAGGCATTTCAGTACGTGCACCGGCTGTGCCGAATGCAGCGTAGTGACCTTCTTTGATCCGCTCGCTTTCGTCCATCTTGGTTGGAGGAGCAACCCACAACTTGACAGGAATGTCACGTTGGCCGCCCAGCAACTTGGCAGCTGCGCGGAAGTGACCGATGTTGGTCATGCAAGAACCGATGAAGGCTTCGTCGATGTGAGTACCAGACACTTCAGACAAGAACTTGGCGTCATCAGGGTCGTTCGGGCAGCAGACGATAGGCTCTTTGATGTCGGCCAAATCGATTTCGATGATGTGTGCGTACTCGGCATCTTTGTCGGCTTCAAGCAGAGTTGGCGCAGCCAACCATTGCTCTACCTTCTCGATACGGCGAGCCAAAGTGCGTGCG
>CANBRM010000203.1 GCA_947371915.1 Comamonadaceae bacterium
CCCACTGACACGCGCCACATGGTTTGGGGCGTGAAGTTGATGATGGGGTCGTAAGCCACACGGGTAAAGAACTGCGGCCAGTCGTACGTGACGCTCAGACCTGTGCGACGCGTGAATTGATCGTCGACCAAGCCGCTTTTGAATAACACATCCACCGTCAGACGGTGCCCGGTGGACAGCCCTGTGCGGTAAAGGGCATGCACATGTTGTTGGTCTGGGTTTTCACGGTTGTCACGAACCACTTGAAAAGCCAACGAATGCACCGACGACCAGCGGTAACCTGCCGAGGCCATCCAAGCATCGTTGGGGTCGAAGTTGAGGTTGGTGTAAGGGCGTAAATTGGTGCGCCCTAAACCCACGCCAGCGAACCAAGTCTCACCGGTTTCCAGCGACAGACTGCCGCCCCAAAAACCGCTGGATGCGGCTTGCACAGAAGGCATCACGCGCCACGTCGCAGCTTGGTAGGTGGTGTCCCAGCCAACGCGCGGTTGAGATACGTCTTGCTCAGGAGAGCGATACCAAGCGACCCAAAGATCGCCTTGGTCAGTAGCACGTCGAAGATTCACATCCAACCCATGGCTTGGCGAACCCACGCCCGTCAAGGCGTAAACGCCTGTGGTGAGTTTGTAAGTGGGTGCGAGCTCTTGTGCATGCGCCGCAGCGCAACACAAACTCAATACGAGGGCCCAGAAACGAGCAAGGCCAGTGCGCATCACAGGCAGGAAGATGCTTAGGCCGACAACGTATCGGCAATGCGACGCGCGCAGGCATTGGCTTGCGCCTCGTCTCGTGCCTCGACCATCACACGCACCAAAGGTTCCGTGCCACTGGCGCGAATCAGCACACGGCCGGTGTCGCCCAACTCGGCCTCTGCTTTTTGGGTTTCCTCTTGCAAACGGGTGTTAGCCTTCCAGTCTTGGCCGGGGCGCAAACGCACATTGATCAAGGTCTGCGGAAACAAAGTGACGTCTTTGAGCAAGTCGGCCATGGTGCGGCCACTGCGCACGCAAGTTTGCAAAACTTGCAAGGCACTGATCAACCCATCGCCGGTGGTATGCTTGTCCAAGGCCAGCAAATGGCCGGAGCCCTCGCCGCCCAAAATCCAACCGTGTTTGGCCAACTCTTCCAGCACATAGCGGTCGCCCACTTTGGCGCGAACAAATTGCACGCCACGTTTTTTCAAAGCCACTTCAACGGCCATGTTGGTCATGAGCGTGCCGACCACGCCTGGCACGACCTCGTCTTTGGCCAAACGGTCGTCCGCCATCAAATACAACAACTCATCCCCGTTGAACAAGCGGCCTTGGGCATCGACCATTTGCAAACGGTCGGCATCGCCATCAAGCGCCACACCAAAGTCGGCATGGTTGGCTTTGACCGAACGCACCAAGGCATCTGGGTGAGTGGCGCCCACTTCGTGGTTGATGTTGAGCCCATCAGGACTGCAACCGATCGCAATCACCTCGGCACCTAACTCATGAAACACTTTGGGCGCGATGTGGTAAGCCGCGCCGTGCGCAGCGTCCACCACAATCTTCAAGCCCTTGAGGGTTAGGTCGTTGGAGAAGGTGCTTTTGCAAAATTCAATGTAGCGGCCAGCGGCATCGTCCAAACGGCGAGTTTTGCCCAAGTTGGCCGAATCCACCCAGACGGGGGTTTCGTCGAGGGCGGCCTCGACGGCCAGCTCCCACGCGTCATCTAGCTTGGTGCCTTTGGCGCTGAAAAACTTGATGCCGTTGTCCGCAAATGGGTTGTGACTGGCACTGATGACCACGCCCAAACTCGCCCGTTGCGCGCGCGTGAGGTAAGCCACACCCGGTGTTGGCAAAGGGCCAAGCAGCACCACGTTCACGCCAGCTGAATTAAAGCCGGACTCCAGCGCGGACTCCAACATGTAACCCGAAATCCGTGTGTCTTTGCCAATCAACACCGTGGGATGGGCTTCGGTTCGTTTGAGCACACGGCCCACCGCATGCGCCAAGCGCAACACAAAATCAGGGGTAATCGGCGCTTGTCCGACGGTGCCGCGAATGCCATCTGTTCCAAAGTATTGACGTGTCATGGTGATTTATTCTTGGTTTATTGAGGTGCAATTGTCGCAAACAAGTGCACTTTTTTGAGGCGTGTGTCCGAATTAAGCGGTGTAAAGACGTGCGGCTTGCCACACCTTCAGCGCCTGAACCGTTTGTGCCACATCGTGCACGCGCACAATGCGCGCGCCTCGCTCAACCGCCAACAGCGCAGCGGCCACGCTGGGTACCAAACGCTCACCCACTTCGCAACCCGTCACGACACCCAACGACGATTTGCGAGACCAGCCCACCAACAAGGGGTAGCCCAACGCCATCAAGGCGGACTGCGCTGACAGCAGTTCAAAGTTCTGTGCCACTGTTTTGCCAAAGCCAACGCCGGGGTCCAGCGCAATACGTGCAGCCGCCACACCTTGCGCCTGAAGCTGCTGGGCGCAATCGTTTAAAAATTGCGAGACAGGCGCGATCACCGAACCCGTCATCGGCAAGGTTTGCATGGTCTGAGGCTCACCATGCATGTGCATCACGCAAACGCCGCAGCTTGGGTGAGCCGCAATCACCGACACAGCGCTTGGCTGGCGCAAGGCCCAAATGTCGTTGATGATGTCCGCCCCCGCGTCCAACGCAGCCTGCATCACCTGAGGTTTGTAGGTGTCGACGGAGACGGGCACACTCAAACGAACCGCTTCCCGCACCACAGGCAACACGCGAGCAAGTTCGTCTTCGAGCGACACTGCTTTGGCACCGGGTCGCGTGGACTCACCGCCAATGTCCAAAATATTTGCGCCGTGTTTGAGCAATTGCTCGCAATGGACCAACGGTGCATAGCGGCCACCATCTGAAAAGGAATCAGGCGTGACGTTGACGATGCCCATGACTTGGGGCTGTGTGAGGTCAATGCGAAAACGTGAGGTTTGCCAAAACATACAAGGTCCATAAAAAACGGGGCTTGCGCCCCGTTGTGATCTTCTGTCCTTTTACCGCTTAAGCAGCCGAAGGAGACGGTTCAGTCTGCACCGCAGGCGTACCACCACTGCCATCACCCGAAGGTGGCTTGCTGCGAGG
>CANBRM010000204.1 GCA_947371915.1 Comamonadaceae bacterium
CGCTGCATTGAGGGTGGCAGGTGAGAGCTCAAGGCGCACCTTTTTGCTCAGCGGTATGCTGACTGTGGACGCAGATGAGGCTTGTATCCCTGTGACAGCGTCGGGCAAGGTGACACTTTCCGCCGCTGCCAAGATGACGTTGCCGCGTGGGGCAATAATTTTTCCGTCATTGGTGACACTGGCACCGATCAAGGCCACAAAGCCACCCGCCGAAGTTTCAATCGTCCCTTCGTTGACGACCGCTGCGGTGCTGCCATTGCGGTTGTATTTGTAGAAGCCCGACATGAAGTCGGCATCGGTCAAGTTAAACGTGCTGGCGGTGAAGCTGGTGGCCGTGACGGAGCCATCGCGGCCAAACACAACGCCGTTGGGGTTGATCAAGATCACTTGGCCATTGGCAGAAAGCTTGCCAAAGATTTGGCTGGGGTCTTGGCCTACCACGCGGTTGAGTAAAACGGCGCTTGCGCTGGGTTGTGCAACGTTGACGGAGGCACCTGATCCGATGTTGAAGCTGTTCCAATTGATGCTGGCCTTGTCGCTTGCTTGCCTGATGGACATCTGAGCGCCTGTGGCGTTGATGACGGCAGAGCCCGTGTTGACAGAACCGCCCGTGGGCAACGAATTGCTGGCCAGTGCAGGGCGCGTGGATTGCGCTTGGATGCTGCCAAGCGACAGACATGCCAAAGCCACCGAAGCAAAACTGAAGCGCAGTGCGCCAACAAAGAAGTTCAACGTAAGCGCTGCCAAGGTGGCCTGCATGGCCACGCCTCGGCAGGCTTGACCGCTTGCCGCTTTGCCACAAGAGGTGGTGTGTTCTCCGACGGCAACAAGGGTGCCTAAGCGTTTCGAGAAAATAACTTTGTAGCAGCTTGAATTCATTTTTGACAGTTGAAATCAGTTTTGTTGATTTTTCTCAAATTATATTCATTTAAGATTTTCAAGTACATACGCCAATTGGCTTGTTTTAGTAACAATTAATTAGTGTGTTTGATTTCAAATCAATAATTTTTTAAGTAAAAGTTGTATTTTTAGTTAAATATGGAGGGGCTGATGGGGAATTGCAGCGCGTTGGCTTAGTTTTTCGAGATTTGATTCAAAAGTTGGTGACATGGCATCAGTGCCGACTTGTCCCAACCAAGGCTGAAATGTCACGTTGTTCAACGTGGCTTCGCATTTCCTCTAGGGCGTCTCTGGGAACTTGGTTAAGCGGCGCTAAAATTACGGTTGGCGTTTAGGCTCACTCTCCAAGCGCGGCATATGCCGCGCTTTTTTATTGAAGACACATGGTTCAGATAACTCTCCCCGATGGTTCGCAACGTGAATTTCCAGGCCCCGTGACCGTGGCCGAAGTGGCTGCATCGATTGGCGCTGGTTTGGCCAAGGCTGCATTGGCTGGCAAGATCGATGGCAAGGTGGTGGACACCAGCTTCACGATGAGCAGCAATGCGAGCTTGGCCATCATCACGGCGAAAGATGCTGAAGGCTTGGAGGTGATTCGTCACTCCACCGCCCACTTGTTGGCCTATGCGGTGAAAGAGCTGTACCCAGAAGCACAAGTAACGATTGGCCCCGTCATTGACGACGGCTTCTTCTACGACTTCTCGTTCACTCGCGGCTTCACGCCAGAAGACTTGGTGGCCATTGAAAAGCGCATGACTGAGTTGTCCAACAAAGACGAGCCTGTGGTGCGCCGCGTGTTGCCGCGTGACGAGGCTGTGGCGTACTTCAAAGGTTTGGGTGAGCACTACAAGGCCGAAATCATTGCCAGCATTCCTAGCAACGAAGACGTGAGCTTGTACCGCGAAGGCGCTTTTGAAGACTTGTGCCGTGGCCCACATGTGCCCAGCACGGGCAAGCTCAAGCATTTCAAATTGATGAAAGTGGCTGGTGCCTACTGGCGCGGTGACCACAAAAATGAAATGCTGCAACGCATCTACGGTACGGCTTGGGCCAGCAAAGACGATTTGCAGCTCTACCTCAAGCGCCTAGAAGAAGCTGAGAAGCGCGACCATCGCAAGTTGGGTCGTGAGTTGGACTTGTTCCACATCGACGAGCATGCCCCTGGTTTGGTGTTCTGGCACCCCAAGGGTTGGAGCGTGTGGCAAACCATCGAGCAGTACATGCGTCAGGTTTACCGCGACAACGGTTACCTCGAAGTCAAAGGTCCGCAAATTATTGACAAGTCGTTGTGGGAAAAAACCGGGCACTGGGACAAGTACCGCGACAACATGTTCACCACCGAGTCTGAAAAGCGTGACTACGCTTTGAAACCGATGAACTGCCCGGGCCACATCTTGATCTTCAAGCAAGGCATCAAGAGCTACCGCGATCTGCCACTGCGCTACGGCGAGTTTGGTCAGTGCCACCGCAACGAGCCATCGGGCGGTTTGCACGGCATCATGCGCGTGCGTGGTTTCACACAAGACGATGGCCACATCTTCTGTACCGAAGACCAAATCTTGCCCGAGTGCGACACCTTCACCAAGGTGCTCAAGAAGGTCTACCAAGATTTTGGCTTCACCGACATCTTGTACAAAGTGTCCACACGTCCAGCGGCCCGAATTGGCTCTGACGAGTTGTGGGACAAGGCCGAAAGGGCTTTGATGGACAGCTTGACGGCCTCAGGTTGTGAGTACGTCATTTCCGAAGGCGATGGCGCTTTCTACGGCCCGAAGATTGAATACACCCTGAAAGACGCGATTGGCCGTGAGTGGCAGTGCGGCACGATTCAGGTCGACTTCAACCTCTCTGAGCGGTTGGATGCCGAGTACACGGCGGAAGACGGCTCACGCCAACGTCCCGTTATCTTGCACCGCGCCATCGTGGGCAGCATGGAGCGTTTCATCGGCATTTTGATCGAACAGCACGCTGGCGCCTTGCCCACTTGGCTTGCCCCAACCCAAGTTGCAGTGCTCAATATCACCGATTCGCAGGCCGAATATTGCCAAGAAGTTGCTAAAACACTGCGAAATCAAGGGCTTAGGGTCGATTTAGACCTCCGCAACGAGAAAATCACGTATAAAATACGCGAGCATTCAATGCAAAAGCTTCCCTACATCTTGGTCGTAGGCGACAAAGAGAAGGAAGCTGGCGCC
>CANBRM010000205.1 GCA_947371915.1 Comamonadaceae bacterium
CTTGAACCGCGCTGAGCTGTTGGCCAGCGTAGAGCGTGCGTTTGACTTTGCCGCTGCCAGCGAAGCCAACGCCAACCAAGGTGGCTTGTTCGACATGATGGGTGATGACACCCACGGCTCTAGCACGCAGGAACCTGAGGTGGTGTCGGTCATGCCTTGGGGTGTGAAAGAGCGCTTGACCCACGAAAAAGTGGCCTTGGGTTTCTACATCTCCGGCCATTTGTTTGACGAGGTCGAGCGCGAGGTGCGTCGCTTTGCCCGCACCCGCATTGACAGCTTGATGGACTCGCGTGAGCCGCAATTGCTGTCGGGCATCATCAGCGACATGCGCGTGATCAATGGTCAGCGCGGTAAGTTGGCCATCTTCAAGCTCGACGACAAGTCGGGTGTGATCGAAGCCACGGCGGACGAAAAAACCATCAACGAATACCGCAATAGCTTGAAAGACGATGAGTTGGTGGTCGTGATGGGCAAGGCCCAGCCCGACCGCTTTTCGGGCGGTTTGCGCTTGGTGATCAACCAAGTCTGGGACTTGGGGCAAGCCCGCTGCCGGTTTGGCAAATACCTCAGCGTGACCGTCAATGGCACCGCGCCCGATGTGGCACGTTTGCTGCGCGACCATCCTGCCAAGGTCGAAACCTCAGAGCAAGGCGAGTTGGTGCGCGGTCTTGGCGTGCGCTTCAAGCTGCTGCGCGAGGGTGCGACGGCAGACCTTCAATTGGGCGAGTCCTCCAAATTTTTCCCCAGCGATGCCGCTTTGGCGAGCTGGATGGCGCAGGCCCATGAGGGCCAGTCTCAAATCATTTACGAGTAACGTTTTATGTGGACCATCCCAACGCTCATGACCCTGGCCCGCATCGTGGCTATTCCGTTGATCGTGGGGCTGTTTTACTTGCCCATCGAGACCGAGCAGCGCAACCTGTGGGCCACCGTCATGTTTGTGGTGTTTGCCCTGACCGATTGGTTAGATGGCTACTTGGCCCGCAAGTTGAATCAATCTTCTGCCTTCGGCGCGTTTTTAGACCCCGTGGCCGACAAGTTTTTGGTGTGCGCCAGTTTGCTGGTGCTGGTGCATTTAGGTCGTGCCGACGTGTTGGTGGCGCTGATCATCATTGGCCGTGAAATTGCCATTTCTGCCTTGCGCGAATGGATGGCGCAAATCGGCGCGTCACGCAGCGTGGCGGTGCATGTGCTGGGCAAGCTGAAAACCACCGTGCAAATGGTGGCGATTCCCTTTTTGTTGTTCGACGGCATGCTGTTCGGCGTGATCGACACAGCGCTGTGGGGCTTGGTGCTGATTTGGCTGGCCGGTGTGTTGACGGTGTGGTCAATGGTGTATTACTTGCAAAAGGCATGGCCTGACATCGTTCGGCACGCCAAATAATGAGCGGCAGCACGTCTCACCAAGCTTGGCTGCGCGCCATGCCCGTGGTGTTTGTGGGCATTTGGAGCACGGGTTTTATCGTGGCGCGCTACGGCATGCCCAACTCACCGCCGTTCACGTTTTTGCTGTGGCGTTACGCTTTTTCTATTCTGTGTTTTGTACCTTGGGTGATCTGGGCGCGTGTGCCGTGGCCGGTTGGTCGCGCGCAGTGGGGGCATTTGGCCCTGACAGGCGTTCTGATGCATGCGGGCTATTTAGGCGGCGTGTGGGCCGCTGTCAAAGTGGGTATGGGCTCGGGTTTGTCGGCGCTGATCGTGGGCTTGCAGCCTGTGTTGACGGCCATTTGGTTGTCGTCACGCGGGGGGCATGTGTCGCGTCGTCAATGGCAAGGCTTGGCTTTGGGGTTTGTTGGCTTGGCCATGGTGGTGTCGCGAAAGTTAGAGGGCGGCATTGAGGTCACGCCTTGGAGCGTGACGATGGCCGTCATGGCCTTGTGCGCCATCACCATTGGCACGCTGTATCAAAAGCGTTTTGTGCAACCGTGTGACGTGCGCAGCGCCAATGCGGTGCAGCTGATGGCGGCGTTTGTGGTCACCTTGCCCATTGCTTGTTTGGAGGCTGAGCCGGTGCGTTGGACGCACGAGATGATGGGGGCTTTGGCTTGGTCCGTGATTGGGCTGACCTTGGGGGGTAGCTCGCTGTTGTATGTCTTGATTCAGCGCGGTGCCGCAGCCAGCGTGACCAGCTTGATGTATTTGGTGCCACCGACCACGGCGGTGATGGCTTGGTGTTTGTTTGATGAACCCATCACGGTGGTGACGCTGGCAGGCATCGCTGTGACCGCATTAGGCGTGAGCTTGGTGGTCAGGCCGCCGCGTGTGGCCAGCTAACGCCGCTCATCGGGCTGAGGGCCTTCCACGGTTCTTCGCGAAACCGTGCTGCTAAAAAGTCTTGCAGCAGGCGAATACGCAGCGGCATTTGTGCGCGGTAGGGGGCCAGCCAGTGAATGTCGGCGTCATGCATGGCGCATTCGGGTAGCACCCTGACCAACTGGCCCGATGCCAACTGCGGGGCAATGTCCCACAGGCTGCGCAGCATGATGCCGTGGCCAGCCAAGCACCAGTCGCGCACCATTTCGCCGGAGTTGCTGGTCAGTGGGCCTTGGACGGCCAGATGCAACGCACGGGCTTGACCTTCTTGGCTGAGCCGCCAGTGGTCAAAGCGCTGCCCTTGTCCCGTGTCGCCGCCGTTTTCACACACCACCAGACATGCGTGTGAGGCCAAGTCTTCAGGAGTTTGTGGCGTGCCGTGTGCCGCCAGATACACGGGCGATGCCACGAGCACGCGTTGGTTGGCGGCGAGTTTGCGTGAAATCCACTCGGCCGCGATGTGCGCGGGCGGGTGCCAGAGCCAGATGGCAGCGTCAAAGCCTTCGTTGGCCAAGTCGGGCAATTGCTCGGACAGTTGCAAATCCACCCGCACCGCTGGATAGCGTGCTTGAAACTCGGCCAGCAGTGGGCCCAGCCAAAGTCGGCCAAAACCAAAACTGCAGGCGATGCGAAGAGGGCCGGAGGGTTCACTTTGACGTTCGCGCAGCGCGTCTTCTAGGGCCCCAAAGCGGTTGAGCAATTCTGCAGCACGGTCGCACAAGGCGTGCCCGTCGGGGGTGGGGCTGACGCGCCGGG
>CANBRM010000206.1 GCA_947371915.1 Comamonadaceae bacterium
CCCTTGCGCGTCGGCATCGGTGGGCCTGTCGGCTCCGGAAAAACCACCTTGTTAGAGATGCTGTGCAAGGCCATGAAGACCCAATACGACCTGGTCGCCATCACCAATGACATTTACACCAAAGAAGACCAGCGCCTGCTGACCGTCAGCGGTGCGCTGGACGCGGAACGCATCATGGGCGTCGAAACCGGTGGTTGCCCGCACACCGCCATACGCGAAGACGCGTCTATCAACCTCGAAGCGATTGACCGCATGCTGGTGGATTTTCCGAACGCCGACGTGGTGTTTATCGAATCCGGTGGCGACAACCTGGCCGCCACCTTCAGCCCCGAACTCAGCGACTTGACCATCTACGTGATCGACGTGGCCGCCGGTGAAAAAATCCCCCGCAAAGGTGGCCCCGGCATCACCAAGAGCGACCTCTTCGTCATCAACAAGACCGATCTCGCGCCCTACGTAGGCGCTGACTTGGGCATCATGGAAGCCGACACCATACGCATGCGCACCAACGCCAAAGGTCTCAAGCCTTTCGTCATGACCAACCTTAAAACCCTGACCGGACTGTCACACATTGTCGAGTTCATTGAGACCCGGGGCATGCTTACAAAAGTTGAGCGTCGTTAACAAGCGCTCACAATCTAAGCGCCAAAATAAACGCCTAAAAGGCAAATTCTCGGCCATGATTCGCCGATGGATCAACGTGCACTCGCCCCGACTCGGGAGCGCTCAAGCATCAAGCTTGACGACGTCCCGTCTACCCTGCTGATACCTCTGGCTGCGCGGGCATTTGGCGACGCCATGTTTCCCACATTCGCCGTAGACGACGCCTATGCCGCACCCGCGTTGCGAAAAATGAATGTCGATGTCGGCCCTTATCTACGCGACAAACCCAGCGTCTTCGGCGTACTTTCGCGCACGCAAGTGTTTAGGCAATTGGCGCGTGATTTTTTTGACCGCTACCCGCACGCCATCGGCGTCAACCTGGGCTGCGGGATGACCCACTATTTTCAATGGCTTGACAACCACGCCAACCATTGGCTGGACGCCGATGTAGCGCAAGTGATGCAACTGCGAAAACGACTGCTGCCAGCGGCCAATAAACGACGACTAAACGCTGTGGTCGACTTGAGGATACCGGGCTGGTGGCAGCGCCTCGGCTTGCCTGATCGCAACAGCGATGTGCCGGTGCTGGTGATCTGCGAAGGCGTGCTCATGTACCTAGAGGCGCATGAGGTTGAACACGTGCTGCAGGAGTTTGGCCAAAACGCACCGGCCGGCTCAGAAATGCTGTTAGACACACTCAGCTGGCTGGCCATTGGTTGCGCGGCCATGCACCAGTCGGTCTGCCACACCCACGCCGAATTCAAATGGGGCTCCAAACACATACGCGACTTCACGGCACCTCATCCACGGTTGTCACTCCGATCAGAGCATTCTGTCATGCAGGCTTATGACGGCAGCATGGCATTGGCCTGCGCCAGCTTCAGGGCACTGTGGGGCGTGCCGCTCTACGGCATCATGCGGCTCAGCGTGGCGGGCTGATCGCCGCAAAACTCAGGTTAAACTAGCTGGCTTGGAAGCGTGGCAGAGCGGTTGAATGCAGCAGTCTTGAAAACTGCCGAGGATGTGAGTCCTCCGTGAGTTCGAATCTCACCGCTTCCACCAGAGATGTAAAACCCTTATAAGTCATTGATTTATAAGGGTTTTTTACTTTCAGGCTTTTCAGTTTTCACACCTGTATTTCACACCTTTAAAGAACTGCCACATCTGGGAGACTCCCTGATACGTGCTTGTTATTTAAATTGTTCATGCCTACAGTTGTTGAACTTGCGCTGAATCTGAACAGTACGTTCAACCCCAGTGATTCTCGAACCACATTCAAGATCGGTGCCACCGAGTCTGTTGCGTTTGTACTCATGCCCTTGCTCGTCGCTGCGCTGGAAGCCGAGGCACCACACGTCCGGATATTGGTCGTCACCTTAGAACCAAGTCGCGTGCGCGAACAGTTGGAGGATGGGGAAATCGATCTGGTTGTGGCGTATCTTGGAACACCACCAGAGGGGCTGCACACAACATCTCTGTATCAGCAGGTGTTGAAGGTCGTCGCATCGACGAGTCACCCGGACATTCAAGGAAAGCTCTCCTTGCAGCAATACATCGACGCCGGCCATATTTATTACAAGCCACGCGTTGGGACTTCGACTATTGAAGATCAAGTGGATGAAGCGTTCACCGCCGTGGGCGCTACCCGCACAGTCAAAGTGACTGTTCCCTCGGCCATGTCTTCGCCTCAAATTGCCGCCAACTCGCGCCTGCTGGCGACATTGACCTTGGCCGTAGCGCAAGAGGCTTCGCGGGCGTACAAGCTGCAAATATTGGAGCCCCCGCTTCCGCTGAAACTTGTTCATGTCGCGATGTACTGGCATGAACGAACTCATGCTATGGCACGGCAAACTTGGTTTCGCAAGTTCATCAAGAAACTTTTTTGAACGACACAGCAAAGCCCATAGCCCGCAAAAAATAGGTAAGCAACATGGCTGTATTAGAACGACGGCACAGCTTATCCACCATCTCAATTCAATGATGTGGCTATACGTTTTTCATCATTCGTTTGAATTTCGCAGCCTGCAGCCTCAGGGCGGTTTGTCTTTCGGTTCTTCGCCGACCTCGGATTCCCGTTGAATGCCTAGCAACTTTTTGGTCAATCGCTCCAACGGCCCGCCCACCATCAAAATCAACAGCATGGCAGCTAGTGCGCAGCCGCCCAACACATAAAATCCTGAGCCAAAAGTGGCGCCCAAAATAGCACAAGCCCAGAGGCTGGCAGCGGTCGTCAGGCCGTGGATGTTTTGAGAATTCGCCTGATGGATGATCACGCCGGCACCCAAAAAGCCAATGCCGGTGATCAAGCCTTGAAGAACCCGACTGGCAGCCTGCACATCTGCGCCAGGGAAACTGCCAATCAACAGCATCACCAACGCAGCACCCAATGCCACCAAGGAATGCGTGCGGATGCCCGCAGAT
>CANBRM010000207.1 GCA_947371915.1 Comamonadaceae bacterium
CCCCGGTCAAGCACGGCACGACTGGCAAATCGTGGTGGACTTGGCGGCGCGTGTAGCCGAAGAGCCGGGTGTGGCACAACACAAAGACGGCCTGCACATGGCCTACACCTCGCCCGAAGAAATTTGGGTGGAGCACCGCGAATCCACCCGTGGCCGTGACCTCGACATCACGGGCCTGAGCTCCGCGCACTTGGAAAGCACACCCGAGCAGTGGCCCATGCGCGAAGGTGCAGCCCACGGCCAAGCGCGTTTGTACGAAGACAGCGTGTTCGCCACCGCCAACGGCCGCGCCAAATTTGCGGCACTGCCCTACGTGCCCACAGCGGAAGCACGCGAGTCACGTTTTCCGTTCTCGCTCAACACAGGCCGCTTGCGCGACCAGTGGCACGGCATGACGCGCACCGGCTTGGTCGGCAAACTCTTTGGCCATGTGGCTGAACCCGTGGTGCAGCTGCACCCCGACGACATGACTCGACTCGGCTTGACCGAGGGCGGCTTGGTGCACGTCACCAGCAAGCGCGGCTCCATCGTGATGCCCGCCCAAGCCAGCAGCGACCTCGGCGCTCACCAAGCCTTCATCGCCATGCATTGGGGCCCTGCGTTTTTGAGCGGTCGCGACCACCAAAACAAACCGCTCGCGGGTGTCAACGCCATCACCACCTCGGCGTATTGCCCCAGCTCCAAGCAACCGGAGCTCAAGCATGCCGCTGTCAAAGTGCTTAAGGCCGAACTGCCTTGGACTTTGCTGGCTGTGGCTTGGTTGCCCGAAGACAAAGCCCAAACCATTTTGCAAGCCTTGCGCGCGCGCATGGTGCAGTTTGAATTTGCCAGCTGCGTGCCTTTCAGTGGCGACGCCCCCGACAACGGCGGCATCCAGGGCCCCGCACGCCAAGGTGTGCTCATGCGTGCGGCGTGCAGCGAAGCGCCCGACATGGCTTGGGTGCACGACATTGAGCAACTGTTAGGCCTCCACGGTTCCGACAGCTTGCGCTACCTGGACGCTAAGCGCAGCCAATTGCGAAGCATGCGTTTGCGCCATATCGACACGGCCAACTTGAAAGACACCCAACTCGACGCCTTCCTCATCGCAGGCGACACCTCCGCCGAGGCTTGGCTCAAAACACTGCTGCAAAACCAGCAATCGGCCAAAGCCTACGGCCGCCGCCTGTTGATGACCGGCAGCCAGCCGCCCGTGGCCTTGGTGAACGCAGGTACGACGGTGTGCACCTGTGTCGGCGTGAAAGACGTGGCCATTCAAGCTCATTTGAAGATCTGCCAAGGCAACGAAACCGCGCGTTTGGCCTCGCTGCAAGGTGCGCTGAAATGCGGCACCCAATGCGGCTCGTGCGTGCCTGAGCTGCGCCGCATGATTCGCCTCACCTTGCACAGTGACGCGCCTGCGGCGTCATTGGCCTTATAGCGCTGGGTTATCAGCGCTGCGAGACAATACACGCATGGGAATTGGCCACTACATCAAAGACATCGGGCGCGGTCGCGACGGCGCTCGCCCGCTCACGCGTGAACACGCGGCCGACCTGATGGGCCAAGTGCTCGACGGGCAAGTGAGCGACTTAGAAATTGGCGCATTTTGCTTGGCCATGCGCATCAAAGGCGAAACGCCCGAAGAAATGGCCGGTTTTTTAGACGCCACGCATGCACGCTTGCAACACGTTCGCGCCCACGCTGACACGCCTGTTGTCGTGTTGCCCAGCTACAACGGGGCACGCAAGTTACCCGTGCTCACTCCGCTGTTGGCCTGTTTGTTGGCCCGCGAGGGCTTGGCAGTGGTCATGCACGGCACGGCCACCGAAGCCAGTCGCATCACCTCAGAATCGGTGTTGGCGGCCTTGGGCATTCAAGCGCGTCAACACGCCGGTACTGTGACAGCAGGCGAGGTGGCGTTTGTGCCCACCGAGGTGCTCAACCCCGCCTTGAAACGCTTGTTGGATGTGCGTCGCGTGGTGAACCTGCGCAACCCCGCGCATAGCTTGGTCAAGCTGATGAACCCTGTGGCGCGCTTATCCCCGTCCGCATCCACGTCGCCATCGACATCGCCGATAGTCGGCAGCTCACCCCATATTCCAGAGGCGCGCACCTTGCTGGTCAGCAGCTACACCCACCCTGAATATGCGCTGTCCATGGCCGCCACGTTTGAACTGACCGGCGCACGCGCTCTGTTGCTGCGTGGTACCGAAGGCGAAGTGGTGGCCGATGCCCGCCGACTGCCGCAAATCGATGCGTTTGTGAACGGCACACGCACCCCCTTGGTCGAGGCGCAAACCGGCTCGCTGTTGAAGTTGCCCGAGCTGCCCACACACATCGACGCCGACAGCACCGCCCACTACATCCAACAGGTGCTCAACGGCCAATTGCCTGTACCTGCGCCGATCGCACGCCAAGTTCAGGCCGCGCTGCAAGCGCTGGCCCTCTGAGCCCTTGCTCTGAAAGTTTCCCCATGACGCACACCGCACATTTCACACCGCACATCACCTTGGTGGGTGCGGGCCCCGGTGACCCTGAGCTGTTGACGCTAAAAGCGGTCAAAGCCATTGCCAGCGCCACCGTCTTGCTGGTCGACGATTTGGTGAGCGACGCCATCACGGCCCATGCCTCACCCACCGCACGCATCATCCATGTGGGCAAACGCGGGGGCTGCAAGTCCACACCGCAAGCCTTCATCGAAAAACTCATGCTGCAAGAAGCCCAAGCGGGTGAAACCGTGGTGCGCCTCAAAGGCGGCGACCCCTTCATTTTCGGGCGTGGCGGCGAAGAAGTTGAACATTTGCAAGCGCAAGGCGTGGCGGTCTCTGTGGTTAACGGCATCACATCAGGCCTGGCAGGCGTCACCTCTTTGGGCGTGCCATTGACGCACCGAGAGCACGCACATGGGGTGGTGTTCATCACCGGTCACGCCAAACTGGGTGGGGCCGACGGGGTGGACTGGGTGGCCTTGGCCAAAACCGCACACCAAGCCAAACTCACCTTGGTGATTTACATGGGCGTGAGCGCTGCGGCAC